>JBPCRP010000090.1:0-2704 GCA_050996715.1 Propionibacteriaceae bacterium | reverse complement strand
CCGCAGCGCAACGCCTGGAGGGCTGGGCGGCGTCGGTGCGGCTGTCCGCCGCCGCCGGGTTCGCCGACCTGCGACCGGCCGACCCTCGCTACGAGCACGGCAACGGCCCGGGAGGGTGCTCACCCTTCGCCCCCGACGAGCTGGGCTGCGCGCTGTCCTGCACCGGCCGGCAGGCTGCCATCCAGATCGGCCGCGGGCAACTGCTCCGTGACCTGCTTCCCAACACCCGGGGTCTGCTGGCCGCGGGGCAGATCACCGAGTACAAGGCGATCTTGGTCTGCGAGCGGGACCGGCTGCTCGACGAGCGCGGCATGGCAGAGCTGGACGAGCGGATGGCCTCCCGCCTGGCCGGCAAGACCAGCGAGCAGATCCGCCGCGCTGCGGCCCGCGCCGTGCACGCCATCGACCCGACCGCCGCAGCACGGCGCCGCTCGACGGCCCAGCGCGGCCGGGCGGTGTGGTTCCTCCCCGACCCCGAGACCGGCATGACAATGCTCAACGCCCTGCTCGGCGCGGCCGAGGCCCGCCGGTTCGAGCTACGCCTGCGGGCGATGGCCGACGCCGCGACCACACCAGGCGACACCCGCAGCCACGGCGCGCGGATGGCCGATGCCTTGGTCGACCTGGCGTTCCTGAATCCCCACACCCGCCAATCCGACCCGACCACCACCGACGGCACCGACAGGCAGCCGGCCGACTACCCGCCGAGCGGCGGCGGTCAGCCGCACGGCGACGAGCAGGGGTGCCGCCACGACGACGGCCGGCGGTCCAGCGACCATGGCGATGAGTCCGGCACCGGCTGCCAGCATGTGGTGGATACCCCGATCATCATCAACATCACGGTCGGCGCCGACACGCTGCTGCACCACAGCGACCAACCCGGCCACCTGGACGGCTTCGGACCCATCGACGCCTCCCTGGCCCGCCGTCTCGCCCACGACCGGCACGCCGTCTGGCGGCGGATCCTCACCGACCCGGAATCCGGCGCCGTGCTGGACGTCGGACAGACCACCTACCGGCCACCAGCCGCGTTGCACCGCCACGTCCGCGCACGCGACCGCACCTGCCGGTTCCCCGGCTGCCTCGGCGACGCCCACCGCTGCCAGCAGGACCACACCGTGCCTTACGCCGCCGGCGGACCCACCGCAGACCACAACCTCGGCGAGCTGTGCGTGCACCACCACCAGCTCAAACACCACGCCGGCTGGCACCTGTCCCAACCCGAACCCGGCACCTTCACCTGGACCACACCCACCGGCGCCCGGTACACAGTCGAGGCCGACGCCGCCTGAGCGGCGGCGCCGGGACCCCGGGCACAAGCGACGGACGGGACTGTCAGTTCATCCGCTGACGCGCAGGACCCAGGCGAGGCAGCCACAGCCACCGATGGCAGTCAGGACGCGGGCGTTATTGGCGATCACGCCAGTGCATCGTTGAGCGGGATGTTGACCGCAGCGGTGATGACGAACGTCGCGATCATCAGCAGCGCTCCGGCGATCGCCCACGGGATCGCCTCCTTGCTGCGCAGCGACAGCCCCGCCGTGCCGATGGCAAGCAGCGGCGCACCGAGCCACAGCAGCAGGAACACCGGATTCAGGATCGCCACATTTATCGACCGCATCGTCGCGACGAACGTCTGGTCGTCGACCTTGGCGAGCCCCGGCAGCACAGCGACAGCGAAGGCCAGCAGCAGCCCTGCGACCAGACCCGCTAGCACGACGGCTGCCAGTTGCACTGGTGGCTGGATCAACGACATGACGGCACCTCGGTTGCTGATGGTGGGCTGGGACGCAGGCGCGCGGCATCTGTCCGCGCGAACACCGCCGGCTGCAGCTCACGGGCTGATCGAACCGTAGCGACGGCCGGCAACGTCGCGTCGGTGGACCGTTGCGCCTTCAGCGACAACGGATCGACCTGAAGACACGCTCAAGGTCAGGTCCCTGCCGAGGATGCCGCCCAGGGCGGTCGGCTCCTCGCGCGAGCGCCTCCCTGGGCTGTGGTTGCTGGTCGAGCCAGGTGACCATGATCTCGTTGCCTTTCGCAGCCAGCACCCGCACACGACTCCGCCGAGGATCACGGGATTGGCTTTGCGGGTCATGAGTGCTCGTCGCGACGATGGGACGACGTGCACGTCCTTGGTGCCAGGACCGATGACCCACTGGTCGTGTCCGGGCAGGAACCGCACCGCCTCCGAGGGACGGGTTGCCGCCAGCGACTCGACGTCCTCCCGCAGGACGTAGGAGGTGGTGCCTTCGACATCGACTTCGGCCAGCCGGTCACCGAGCTCGGCGAACCAGGTCCTGAGCCGTTTGCGGCCGGCGCTCAACCCGTTGCCGAGCCAGTAGTACAGGTGGTCCAGCGTTGCCGGTCCATATGTCTGGAAGTACGCGGTGATGGCGCGCGAGCCTGCCTCGTCGAGGTCGGGGATGCCCCGCCATCTGGGGTTGCCGCCGAGCTCGCCAGGTCCCGACGTGACGGAGCGGGTCCGAACAGCAAGCTCCGCAAGCGACTCCTCCAGCGAGAGCACCGCGCCGAGCCGACGCACCACGCCCGCGGCCGATTCCGACCCCACGGGATCAAGGGACTGTCGCTGCATGCGCCAGCCCAACGCCTGTGCCCAGGTAACCGAAGTCCCGGTCGACCAAGTCATCGGGGGAGCATGGCAGGGGACCAGGACGATCGGCGTCCACGAAGGTTGGCCCAT
>JBPCRP010000018.1:0-9041 GCA_050996715.1 Propionibacteriaceae bacterium | reverse complement strand
CCAGCCGGTTCAGTCGACGCCGGTCCGGACCGTCACCGACGATCACCAGTTCACGGCCCTGCTGGGTGCCCAGGCGGGCCCAGCCGCGCAGCAGAGTGTCGAGCCCCTTCTGTCGCACGAGCCGGGCCGCCGCCACACAACGACCCGGTTGGACCCCCGCGGCACCAGGAGTGAACACGGCGAGGTCGACCGGCGGCGGGATCGTCAGCAGCGCGGACCGGGCCGCCGGGCTGAGCACCGGGGCAATCCGGGCCCGGGTGTAGTCCGAGATCACCGCCACGTGGTCGGCTCCGTCGCCGATCCGCCGCAGCAGCGTTCGGCTGAGCGGCAGCCGGGCCCACCACACCTCGTGACCGTGGCTGAGGGCCAGGATCTGCTTTGCACCGGCCCGCCGCAGTGTCGGCCCCAGCAGCCCGAGGGGTGCCGCGGCCCCGAAGACGACCCGGTCCGCGTCGTGATCGCGAAGCAACCGGACAGCCTGAGCACCGACGGCCGGGGTCGGGAGCAGCACCCGCCCCGACCGGACGACCTCGTACGGCAGGGTCGCGTCGTGGGCCCGGTCCCCCGCCTCGCGGGAGGTCAGGACCACCACGTCGTCGAGCAGCCGGCAGATCTGGGCCACGAAACCCTCGATGCCGCCGATCCGGGGCGGGAAATCGTTGGTCACGACCAGGGTGCGAGCCACCTCAGCGGCGGCCGGACCGACGGGCGGCCTGGCGATCCAGGTCGGCGCGCCAAGCTCGGACGAACGAGCCGAGACTCTCACCGAGCGCCTGCTGGACGGCACCCTCCCCGACGGCGTCAGCGTCGCGGGCATCAGCGTCCTGGGCGGCGGCGTACAGCGTGGCGAGCGTGGCCGGCCCGCGGCTCTGGGCGACGAACCGGCACGCGGTCCAGGCCTCCGCGTAGCGCCGGGAGAGGTCGGCCGACCCGGCGTCGAAGTCGGCGTCGACGGGCAGTCCGGTCGGCCCGCGACCGGCGGCGACCTCGTCCAGCAGGGGTGCGAGAGCGGAGTCGAGCGCCGCCGGCCACCGGTCGTAGGCGACCCAGTCGGCGTAGCCCTCGACCAGCCAGAGCGGGGCCCGGGAGAGCGGCGACCGGGTGGCCACGTGCGTTGCCTCGTGGGTCGCGAGCACGTCGATCCCCAGGGTGGACACGTTCTGGACCGGCGCCGGGTTGATCACGATCCGCAGCGGCGCACTCACCGGCTCGGTGCTCTCGGGCCAGGTGATCGCCGCAATGCCGGTACGGCTGCCGGATGCGGCTCCGAGCACCTGCTCGAGCAGCCGCTCGTTGCTCGGCAGCTCGGCGACCAGGCGCTGGTTCCACCGGGGTCGGAGCGCGGCGGGGACCCGTTGGGCCACCGCACGCGCCGCCCGATCCAGGACCGTGGCCCAGGTGGCGAGGTCGCACCCGGACCCGCCGATCACCGTCGACCGCCCACCGGCAGTCCGGCGCAGGGGTTCCAAGAGCCAGAGGGGCGCGGGGAGCGGGTCGGTGGGCGTCGTCGGCCGATCCGTCGTCGCCACCACCAGCGGCGCCTGGGAGTCGTCGTCGGGGACGAGGGTGAGCCAGATCAGCTGGCGGGCCGGCGCCGGGTCGCCCGCGACGGACCAGCTCACCTGGGTCTGGACCAGCCGAGCCCCCGTCCCCAATCGGGTGCTGCGCGCGGCGGGGAGCTCACCGGTGACGCCCGTCGCCGTCCAGTCGAAGGCGGTCAGACCCAGGGCCGAGAGGTTGGACCAGAGGAGGTCGACGGTCGAGGCAAAGCCGTCCTGCGCACCGGTCGCCGACCGGAACGCCGCCGCGTCCCGCTTGAGCACCGCCGTCCGGAGGGTGGCGAGGGTGTGGTCGACCGGGTCGGGCCGGACTGCCGTCGTCGACGGGTCGGGCGCAGCCGGACTCCGGACCGACGTCGACGAGCACCCGGCCCCAACCAACACGCCGAGCCCCGCGGTGAGCAGGGCCCGGCGCGAGGTAGTCGGACGAGCGGAAAGCGTCAGGATGGGTCAGCCGGGACGACGAGCACCCATGAAGGGCATCTCGGACAGGTCGCCGAAGCCGAGGGGCTTGCCGGGCCGCGAGGCATGGAAGATCTTCCCGTTGCCGGCGTAAAGGGCGACGTGGCTGATACCCGAGTAGTAGAACACCAGGTCTCCGGGCTGCAGGTTGTCCCGGGAGACGGGGGTCCCGACCGTGAACTGCTGCTGCGACGTGCGTGGCAGGCTCACACCGGCTGCTCGCCAGGCCGCGCCAGTGAGACCGGAGCAGTCGAACGCGTTGGGACCGGTCGCCCCGAACGAGTACGGCTTCCCTTGCTGCTGCTCGGCCCAGGCCAGCGCAGTGGCCCCCTTGCCGGACCCGGTGCTGACCTTGGTGGTCGCGCTCGCGGCGGTCGTCGTCTTCTTGCTGTCCGCCTTCTTGGTGGCGGTGATCTGGCTGGCTTCCTTGGCTGCCGCAGCCGCCTCTTGCTCACGGGCCTTCTCGAGAGCTGCGATCCGCGCTCGCTCCTCGGCCGTCAACTTGGCCAGGATCGCCTTGGCCGCGGTGACCTTGGCGTCGGACTTGGCCCGCAGCGCGGCCAGGTTGTTCTCGTCCTCACGCTGGGTGACAAGGTCGGTGGCGGCGGACCGCTCGAGGCTCGCGAGGTTGCCCTGCTCGGTCTGCAGCTTCTGCAGCGCCGAGTTTTGGTTCTCGTTGACCTTTTGGACCGTCGACATCTGGTTGAGAAAGGTCTGGGTGTCGGACCGCAGGAAGAGTTGCGCGGTGGTGTCGAGCGAACTGTTCTGGAACTCGGCCAGCGCGACCTGCCCGACCGACTTCTTCAGGGCAGCGACCTTGATCTGCTGGGCCTTGACGTCGGCCTGGGTCTGCGCCAGCTGCTTCTTGCCGGTGGCGATCTTGTCCTGGACGCCGGCGTAGTCCTGGTCGATCGCCGCGGCCTGGGTGTTCAGGTCGTCGACCTGCTGCTTCGCTTCCTCCACGGTGAGCGCAGGATCGGCAACCGCGGTCGTCGTGGGGGCAAGGGTGGCCGCGAGCAGCAGAGCTGCACCGCCGACCAGGGCACGACGCAGTGACCTGCGCATGCATGACGTCACGCGAACTTCCCTTCTCTGAGCGCCGACCAGGTGAGCTGACGGGTTCGGGCGGGAGGGTCCCCTACGCCGACGATCTCGGACCGGTGGCCCGAGCGCGCCGATGATTCACCCCACGATATTGGTTCCCCGGCTCTCTCGTCGCGGGTTTCGTCGACCGACGATCCGCGGACAAGAGATTGAGCGCAACCCTCGGGTTGACGACCGACGCCGCCTGATTGACTCGAGTGCCTCACCGAACTGTAGGTCACGGTGTGGTAACCCCGCAAACCTGCCCACAGGCCCGCAAACCTGCCTGCCCACAACCTGTTCGGAGCCTGTGACGTCTCGGATCGGTGGCCCCGCTGCGCTCGAGCCGATCCCGCCGCCCGACCGGGGATGGGCACCGTTCAGCCAGGCTCCGCCCAGCCCATGGGGGACTGCTCAACACGGGCCCGACGGGTGCCGGGGACCAGGCGGAGCGGCGGCACCAGGCCCGACCCGGCCAGGGCCGCCAAGGCGGCCTGCTCGGTGGGGTCGAGGTCGACCCCACCCGGGGGGGCGCTCAGCAAGACGGTGATGACGCAGTCGCCGCAGGCGATGCCGCGCATGGCGCACCCGTCGCAGTCGACGTGCACCGAGGTGGTCGCAGACATCGTGTCCTCCGCATTGTTGGTGTGGCCATCTGTGGTCTCCCGAGCTCACCGTCGACGGTGCCGAAGCCCACTGACAGTTTTCGCTCGAGCCTCGTGGGTGGGCCCGGTTCTGGGCGGGAAGGAAAAGTGTCGGTGCCGGTTCGTACGGTCTCGACATGGCAGTCAGTCGGCACCGCGAGGTCGTCACCGCATCGCGCCTCCAGGACTCCTTCGACGACCTCGGCACGGCGCTTTGTGAGGTGACCTTCTGCGTCGTCGACCTGGAGACCACCGGCGGTGCTGAGACCGACCACATCACCGAGATCGGCGCGGTCAAGGTGCGCGGGGGCGTGGTGATCGGTGAGTTCCAGACGCTGATCAAGCCGGCGAGCCAGATCCCGCCGCTGATCGCGGTGCTGACCGGGATCACCAACCAGATGGTCGCGACCGCTCCCACCCTGGCCCAGGCCCTGCCGGCCTATCTCGAGTTCAGCGCACACACGGTGACGGTGGCCCACAACGCCCCCTTCGACTTCGGGTTCCTGCGCCGCGCCTGCGCGACCCTCGACTACCCGTGGCCACGCCCGACGGTGCTCGACACCGTCACCCTGGCGCGGCAGATCCTGCTCCGCGACGAGGTGCGTGACTGTCGGCTGGCCACCTTGGCCCGACACTTCCACGCGACCACCACCCCGATCCACCGGGCCCTCGCCGACGCCCGCGCCACCGTCGACGTCCTGCACGGCCTGATCGAGCGGGTCGGCAACCTCGGGGTGCACACGCTCGAGGATCTGCAGGAGTTCAGCCGCCGGGTCTCCCCCGCCCGCCGAGCCAAGCGACGCTGGGCCGAAGACGTCCCCGAGTCCCCGGGCGTCTACTCCTTCGTCCGGCAGCGCAGCGCGGGAGCCGACGACCTTACCGACGTCGAGGTCCTCTACGTCGGTAAGAGTCGCAATCTGCGCCGTCGCGTCCGCAGCTACTTCACAGCGGCCGAGAAGCGGGCTCGGATCGATGAGATGGTGCGGGTGGCCGACGGGGTCCAGACGGTGGTCTGCGAGACCGGTCTGCAAGCCGACGTCACCGAGTTGCGACTGATCGCCGCGCATGCACCGCGCTACAACCGACGTTCCAAGTTCCCCGAGCGGCACCAGTGGCTCAAGATCACCGAGGAAGCGTTCCCGCGACTGTCGCTGGTGCGGTCGGTGCGCGACGACGGCGCCACCTATTTCGGCCCGTTCCGGCGCCGTCAGACCGCCGAAGACGTCGTGATGGCGGTCTACGACGCGTTCCCGATCCGCCAGTGCACCCCGCGGCTGACCAAGGCCCAGAACTCCCCGTCCTGCGCCCTGGTGCAGATGCATCGCTGCAGTGGCCCCTGTGACGGCACGGTCGGCCTCGACGGCTACGGCCTGATCGTGGCCGCGGTCCGCACCGCCCTGACCAGCGACGCCCGCGAGGCGTGCGTGGCGGTGCGCGGCCGGCTGCTCCGGCTGGTGGCGAGTCAGCGCTACGAAGAGGCGGCCACCGTTCGGCGACGGCTCGAGACGCTGCTGACCACCGCCCGTCGCTTTCATCGGGTGAGCAGCCTGGCGGCCTGCCCGGAGATCGTCGCCGCCCGCCGGCGCGACGACGGTCCAGGCCCGACCTGGGAGATCCACGTCGTCCGCTACGGCCGACTCGCTGGCGCCGGCCTGGCCCGCCCGAGTGACGTACCGCAGGCCGTGGCGCGTTCGGTGGTGGCCACCGCCGAGACGGTGGGCCCGCCCGTCGGCCCGCTACCGGCGGCCACCATTGAGGAGACCGAGCAGATAGCCGACTGGCTGGAGCGTCCCGGTGTCCGGATCATGTCCATGACCGGGGACTGGGTCTGGCCGTTGCACGCCGTGCTGACCCACGACGACCTGGTAGCCACCTTCGGCGTCCCCGGCCCGGCGTCGACCGCCTCCGACACCACGCCGCCGGGCCCCAAGGGTGGTGAGGCGACCACAGGTCCGCGGTTGGCCCCCGCGACGTCGCTACGATGACGGCCATGGTGACCGCGATCGTGTTCGTCAAGGCCGACGTCGCCCGGATCCCCGAGATCGCCGAACGGATCGCCGAGCTCGACGGTGTCAGTGAGGTCTACTCGGTCACCGGCACGATCGACTTGATCGTGCTGGTGCGGGTGCGCGACAACGACCAGGTCGCCGGCGTGGTCGCCGATCAGCTCAACAAGGTCCCCGGGGTGATCGACACCGAGACCCACATCGCGTTCCGGGCCTATTCCAGCCACGACCTCGAAGCCGCCTTCGCGATCGGTGTCGACTGATCAGAGCCGACCGATCAGAGCCGACTGATCAGAGCCGACCGAGGCAGCCGATGGGCCAGAACAGGCGGTCCGTGATCAGACCAGGGCGATCTTGGCCAGCGTCGCGGCCAAGCAGACCGCAACGATGGCGCTGACCCCCAGTACCTGCACGGGGGTGCGCTTGTCCCGCGGCGCGAAGGCCAGCACGAGTCCGGTGAGCAGCCCCGCGACGGTCCCACCCAGCTGACCCAGCCCGCCGTAGACCGAGCCGATCGCGAAGTTCACCCCGACCAGCAGCGCGAGCAGCACGAGATCGGGCTTGATGTCCTCCCGTGAACGCAGCTTGACGGCGGCGTTCGCGGCCAGCAGACCGATCACCGAGCCCGACCCACCGACCAACCCGGCCCCGAGCGGAGCAACCAGGAAGAACACCGTCGCCCCGCCGAGACTGGAGAGCAGGTAGACGACCAGGAAGCGTCCACTGCCCAGCACACCCTCCAGGGCCCGACCGACGATGAACAGCACGAACACGCTGAGGGCCGTCGAGAGCAGTCCCGCGCTGGTGAAGCTGACGGTGATCAGACGCCACAGCTGGCCCGACGCGATGGCGTAGTTCGACTGCGCCAGCAGGGCGTTCAGCAGCCCCTGGCTCAAGATGTTGAGGACGAACGAGGCGCCGGCGACGATCATCAAGACCTTGGTCACGGGTGCGTCGCGGGTGCCCAGCCGGCCGCCGAAGCGGGTGCGCGGCTGCCGGGTCTGGGCGCGGTCTCGACCGATGCACTGGGGGCACTGGAAACCGACCGAAGCCGGGTTCATGCACTCCCCGCAGATCGGCCGCCCGCATCGCTGACAGCTGATCCCAGTGGACCGATCGGGGTGCCGGTAGCACCCCTGGAAGCTGGGCGCGCTGAACTCGGGCCGGTCCTGCGGCGGCAAGGTCATGACGGGCCTCCAGGGGTGGTCGGCAAGAAGCGTGCTGCGCTCAGCGGATCTCGACCGACTCGATCACCACGGGCGAACTCGGGCGGTCCCCGCGATCCGTGGCGGTGGTCGCGATCGCATCGACCACGTCGCGGCCGGCCTGATCGGCGACCTCACCGAAAATGGTGTGCTTGCGGTTGAGGTGCGGGGTGTTGGTCACGGTGATGAAGAACTGTGACCCGTTGGTCCCCGGGCCGGCGTTGGCCATGGCCAGCAGGTAGGGGCGGTTGAACGACAGGTCGGGGTGGAACTCGTCGCCAAAGGTGTATCCCGGGCCACCGGTACCCGTACCGAGAGGGTCGCCACCCTGAATCATGAAACCGTCGATGATCCGGTGGAAGACGACACCGTCGTAAAACTTGCCGGTGGTCGGCTTGCCGCTCTGCGGGTCGCGGTACTCCTTGGTGCCCGTGGCCAACCCGGCGAAGTTGGCGACCGTCTTCGGTGCCTGGTTCGCGAACAGGTTGATGGTGATGTCGCCACGGTTGGTGTGCAGCACCGCGGTGCTCGGGGCGGGGGTGGTGGACTCGGACAACGGAAAACCTCTCGGAGCGACGAACGGGAACACCCGACGTCTGGTTCGGCGCCGGGCAAGGGTCCATCGTGACAGACCCGGCCAACCGTCGGTCGGACCGCGCCATCGGCCCGCCTCAGCCGGGTCCGCTACCGATACGGTGGAACCGCCCCGCCGCGCAGCCGCCGCGAGGTCACCTCACCATCCGGAGGAAACGTGAAGAGCAAGCAAGTCAGGGGCCGCCTCGAGGCCGCCCGGGACCAGATCATGCCGGCCGCCGAGGACGCGTACCACTCGGCCGCCGACCGGGTCGGACCGCTGGTCCACTCCGCCGCTGATCATGTGGGCCCCTGGGCTCATTCCGCCGCGGAGCACGTCGGGCCGTGGGCCCAGTCAGCCGCCGAACGGGTGGCGCCCTACACGCAGGCCGCAGTCGACAAGGTCCAGCCGTGGGCGAGCCTGGCTGCTGACAAGGCCGGGCAGGCGGTCGACGTCGCTCAGCCCTACGTCCACGATGCGTCCGAGCGCCTCAGTCCCTACGTCCACGACGCGGCCGACCGGCTGACTCCCCTGGCCCACGGCGCCAAGGTCAGGGGTGCTGCAGCGGCCGCAACCGCGGTCGGCGTGCTCGGCCCCAAGCTCGACGACGCCCTCGAGCGGGTGCCTCCAGCGGTCGAAGCCGCCCGCGAAAAACTGAGCGAGGACTACCTGCCCCGGCTGGCGACTGCGCTGTCGGGGGTTGCGGCCTCCGCCGCGGCGACACCGGTCGGCCAGGAGGCACTGAAGCGGGGCGAGGCCACCCTGGCCGCCGTCAAGGGTGAGCTCGAGCCGCCGCGCAAAAAGAAGAAGGGCAACTGGCTCCTCCGGATCGCGCTGATCGCCGGCCTCGTCGCCGCGATCGCGGTGGTCGCCAAGAAGCTCCTGGCCTCCGACGACCCGGGATGGCAGTCGGCCACGCCCAGTGCGGCGCCCACCCCCAGCAGCAACAGCAAGACCGCTCCGGCTCCGGTGGTCACCCCGGCCCCCGCCGCGGATCTCGCACCGGCGGCCGATCCCGGGCCCGCCGCCGACCCTGTAGCTGAGCCTGCCGCGGTGGCGGAGCCCAGTCCTGTTCCGTCGGACGAGGCCACCAAGTCCACCGAGTCCACCGAGTCCACCGAGACCACCGACGCCACCGACGACGGGGTCGATTCAGGGCTCGACGACTCACCGCTCGACAACTCACCGATCGAGGGGGTCGTGGACGACCCCAACCCCTTCCGGTACGGCGAAGGATCCTTCATCGGCGTCGAGCCGCCCGAGGGCTACACGATCAAGGGCAACGAGCGATCCATGAAGTACCACCTGCCGGAGTCCCCGGCGTGGGGTCGGACCCACGCGGAGGTGTGGTTCAACAGCACCGACGCCGCCGAATCAGCCGGCTTTGTGCGGGCCCAGCGGTGACCAGCGCGAGCTGACCGGACCGCACTGATCCGGTCGTCCTGATCGGCGCGCTGTGCGGTGGGGGGGGGGGGGGGGGGGGGGGGGGGGGGGGGGGAGAGAGGGGG
>JBPCRP010000127.1:0-31493 GCA_050996715.1 Propionibacteriaceae bacterium | reverse complement strand
GCCGAGGCCTTCGGCCTCGCGGGTCGGCAGCGCTGCCTGGACGAGTTCTCCTGGTCCAAGATCGCCGCCGAGACGGTAGCGGTCTACCGAGAAGCCATCACCGTCCACGGGTCCTGACCCCGGCGAGGCAGGGCGGACACGTAACAGAAGGACCCCGGTGGATCACTCCACCGGGGTCCTTCGACGTCTGGGATCAGCCGACGGCCTCGCTCAGCCGACGACACCCTTGAGCGCTCCGGCCAGCTCCGTGGCCTCGTCGGCGTTCAGCTCGACCACCAGCCGGCCGCCGCCTTCGAGCGGCACGCGCATGACGATGCCCCGACCTTCTTTGGTGCCCTCCATCGGACCATCACCTGTCCGCGGCTTCATCGCAGCCATCGTGCAACCTCATCTCTTCAGTCTCGGGCCCTGCAGCTGTCATTATTCCGTATCGCACCTCGTCCCACGGCTGCCGGGGTGAAGCCGACCCGCGCGGGCGTCAGCGGGGCTCCACGAAGCAGTCGTCCAGGTGGTCGTCGACCACCCCGACCGCCTGCATCAGCGCGTACGCCGTGGTGGGGCCGACGAACCGGATCCCCACGGCCTTCAAGGCTCGAGACAGCGCCACCGATTCGGGGGTGGTGGCGGGTACCTCGCCCAGCCTGCTCGGTCGCGGCCGGTCGGGGTCGTGGAAGGACCAGATCAGCCGCGGGAGCTCGGCGTCGAGGTCGGCGATCACCCTGGCGTTGTGGAGGGCCGCGTCGATCTTGGCCCGGTTGCGGACGATGTCCGCGTCCGCCATCAGCCGGTCGACGTCGCTCTGGTCGAACGACGCCACCGCGGCAGGGACGAAGGAGG
The DNA here is from genome assembly GCA_050996715.1 of Propionibacteriaceae bacterium. Taxonomy (GTDB): domain Bacteria; phylum Actinomycetota; class Actinomycetes; order Propionibacteriales; family Propionibacteriaceae; genus Microlunatus. The sequence goes on along the minus strand of JBPCRP010000127.1, from coordinate 30,656 downwards.
CGAACGCCGTCCGGAACGCTGGTCGCTTGCGCAAGATCGTGATCCAGGACAGACCGGACTGGAACGCCTCGAGGGTGAGTCGTTCGTAAAGGCCGTTCACGGAGCGGACGGGTCGGCCCCACTCCTGGTCGTGGTAGGCGAGGTAGTCGGGGGCGGACACGGCCCAGGGGCAGCGGAGGAGCCCGTCCGAGCCGGCGACGCTCACGCGGTCGGTGCGGGGCCGGTCGAGGTGGACGACGAACCCACGAGGCGGGCGAACCGCCGCAGGCTGAGCTGCAGGCCGGCGTCGAGCAGCCGGCCGAACGGGCGGGCCACCTGCTCGAGCACGGCGACCGGCAGCACGGCGTCCTCGATCACGGTGAACCGGGTGCCGGGACGGCCGTCGAGCACCTCGTCGGTCAGCCGGAAGACCCCCACACCGGTGAACACGGGACCCAGGTGCAACACTTCGACCTCGTGCCGCTCGTTCCAGCCCGTGGTGACGAAGTTGTCCACCAGACCCAGCGGCAGCGGCCCGACCTGCAACCCGCTGAAGGCCCTGACCCGGACGCCGAGACCGGTGCGGTGCGGTGTCGAGACCGTCACGGTGGTGCTGGGGATCCAGCGTCGCTGGCCCTCCCAGTCGATGAGCTCGGCCCAGACCGCGTCGCGGCTGGCGCGCACCACGACCGACGCCTCGATCCGCAGCGCCATCAGGCACCGTCCGCCGGGTCCGCGTCCACCGGGCCCGTAGCCGACAGGACCCCAGCCGTCGGCCCGGTGGACACCGCCACGGGGTCGAGCCGGCGACGCAGGTCGGCGATCTCGGTGTCGCGGTCCGCGATCTCACCGCGGAGCCGGTCGAGCACGTGGTCGACCTGACCCATCGCGTACCCCCGCAGGGTGACCCCGAAGCGCAGCGTCTCGATGTCGGTGGCGGTCAAGGGCGCCTCGGGCAGCTGCTGACGGTAGACGTCTCGAACCGGGGACTCGGGCATCTCACCGAACCCGCCGGTGGCGGCGACCGCGGCCACCCCGAGGGCGACCACGACGACAGCGGCGATCACCCAGGTCATGGGTTCGATGGTAGGTCCTGCGCCGCGCTCTGGGTGGCCAGCAGCGCGACCGCCTCGTCCACGTCGTCGGTGAGCTGGATGATCGCCAGGTCGCGCTCGTTGATCGTGCCGGCGGGCAGGGCGGTGGTCCGGAGCCAGTCGAGCAGGCCGCTCCAGTAGGCGGTGCCGTAGAGCACCACGGGGAACGAGGTCACCTTCTGGGTCTGGACCAGGGTGAGGGCCTCGAACAGCTCGTCGAGCGTCCCGAAACCGCCCGGCAGGACGACGAAGCCCTGGGCGTACTTCACGAACATCGTCTTGCGGGCGAAGAAGTACTTAAAGGTGTTGCCCTTGGTCACGTAGGGGTTCAGCGAGGCCTCGAACGGCAGCTCGATGCCGAGCCCCACCGAGACACCGCCGGCCTCCGCGGCGCCCTTGTTGGCCGCCTCCATGATGCCGGGTCCACCACCGGTGATCACGGCAAGACCCGCCTCGGCGAGCTTGCGGCCCAGCAGCTCGGCGGCGGCGTAGCTCGGATCGTCAGGGCGGGTCCGGGCGGAGCCGAAGACGCTGATCGCCGGTCCGAGCTCGGCTAGCAGGTCGAAGCCCTGGACGAACTCGGACTGGATCCGCAGCACCCGCCACTGGTCGCTGTGCAGCCACTCGGTGGGCCCGCGGCTCTCCAGCAGCCGCTGGTCGGTGGTGCTGCCGAGCGTCGAGCCCGGATCAGCCCGGGTCGCGTCGGGGTTCATCGAACCCCTCCGAGCCAGCGCACCAGGACCTCGGTGCAGCGGCGGATCTCGCTGGCCGGGCAGAACTCGTCGTCGGCGTGGGCCTTGCTGGGGTTGCCCGGTCCGAAGTTGACCGCGGGGACCCCGAGGGCCGAGAAGCGGGCGACGTCGGTCCAGCCGTACTTCGCGGTCACCGTCCCCCCGCTCGCGGCGATGAATTCCTGGGCGGCGGGCTGGTCGAGGCCCGGCCGGGCGCCAACCGAGACGTCGGTGATCGCCACCTCGAAACCGCTGAACAGCTCCCGCACGTGGGCCTCGGCTGCCGCCTCATCCTTGTCCGGCGCGAAGCGGTAGTTGACGGTGACCGCGCACGCGTCGGGGATGACGTTGCCGGCGATGCCCCCGGCGACACCGACCGCGTTCATCCCCTCCCGGTAGGCGAGCCCGTCGACGTCGACGGTGGCGGGGACGTAGGCGGCGAGCCGCGTCAGGATCGGCGCGGCGGCGTGGATGGCGTTGGCTCCCATCCAGGCCCGGGCGCTGTGGGCGGCCCGGCCGTGGGTGGTGACCTCGGCGCGCAGGGTGCCGTTGCAGCCGCCTTCGACGTTGGCGTTGGTGGGCTCGCACAAGACGGCGAACGACCCGGCGAGCAGCTCGGGGTGCTCTCGGCCGAGGCGGCCCAGCCCGTTGAGCTCGGCCTCGACCTCCTCGTGGTCGTAGAAGATCCAGGTGATGTCGCGGGCGGGGTCGCTCAACCGAGCGGCGGCCACCAGCTGGACGGCCACCCCGCCCTTCATGTCGCAGGCCCCGCGGCCCCACAGCAGCTCGTCATCGCCCTGGGCCGTCGTCCAGGACGGCACGTTGCCGGCGCTCGGCACGGTGTCGAGATGCCCGGCGATCACCACCCGATCGGGTCGGCCGTCCAGCGTCCGGTCGAGCGTCGTCCGGGCGACCACCAGATCGCCGTACCGGCTGGTCTCCAGGTGCGGCAAGGTGCGCAGCGCCGCCTCGACCGCGTCGGCTACCGCGGCCTCGTCGCCGCTCTCGGAGGGGATGTCGACCAGGCTCCGGGTCACGGCGACGGGGTCGCTCAGGTCGAGGGTCACGGGAGGGGGTGGCACAGGCGGCAGCCTAACCGGAGCCGGTGACACCGGCGCCGTCCTGGGCGACGGTGGCCTCGACGACGAACAAGTCGCCGGGTTGACACTCCAACGCCTCACAGAGCGCCGTCAGGGTGGAGAAGCGAACCGCCTTGGCTCGTTGGTTCTTCAGCACGCTGAGGTTGACCAGCGACACCCCGATCCGCTCCGCCAGCGCCGTCAGCGTCATCCCCCGCGCCATCAGCACCTCGTCCAACCGGCAGACCACCCGGTGCGGTTCCTCGACCGGCATCAGACGAGTCCGTCGACCTCGTCGCGCAACCGGGCCCCCTGGCGGAAGCACTCCGCCAGCGCCAGCAGCGCGACGCCGAGCACGATCGGGACGAACGCTCCCGGGGTGATCGTGAACAACGCCATCGGCTCGGGCTTGATCGGCGCAGTGATCAAGAAGTCGACGAACACCCGGGTCTGCTTGACCACCAGCCCGTAGCCGAGCACCAGCACGGCGAGAGCCCGGACGTAGTGCACGGCCGGCCCGCCGAACGGGTCTCCGGAGCGCATCCGGGTGAGCAGCCGCCACAGACATACCGAGCCCGCCGTGACCAGGACGGCGACCTCCAGCCCGGGCACCAGGGCGAGCAGCCGCTGGAGTGTGCTGGGGTCGGGGATGGTCCACGTCATCGACCCGTCGAACCGCCCCGTCGCCGCCCGCAGTCCCTGGACCGTCGCGCCGGCGGTGTCCGGCTCGCCCACCGTGCTGGCCCAGGTCAGCGGCGTCCCGCGGGCCCAGGCCAGCAGGGCGGGCACCAGGCTTGCGGCGACGTAGAGCGCCGGAGCGGCCACCAGCACCGCCTTGGTGATCAGATAGTCGGCCCGACCCAGCTCCCAGCTCCAGAACCTGGGTTTCGTCGTGCTCATCGCTGCTCCTCGGTTGGGTGGCCCACGGTGGGGCTGCACCTAGTCTTAACGATAAACGTTGTTATCGTCAATCGTTGTTATCGACGAACATGAAACCGACCCCTTCAGTACGCTTGCTCGCATGTCGACGTCTTCCGCACCCGACCCGTCCCGCCCGGCCTGGGGTCACGGGCTCGTTTCCGTACACGACTCCGGCCAGATCCTCGACACCTGGTTCCCCGCTCCGGCTCTGGGCACGCCGCCCGGGGTCGACGGCTCCGCCGAAGTCGAGGCCGAGCTCGACAAGCTGGGTGGCTACGACTACGCCCGCAAGGTGCGCACCGCACGTCGCCTGATCCAGATCGACCTCGATGCCGCCCCGGTCGACGTGCCCGACGCGTACCTGCGGCTGCACCTGCTGAGCCACCGGCTCGCCGCGCCGCGGACCATCAACCTCGACGGTCTGTTCGCCGTGCTGCCCAACGTGGTGTGGACCTCGGCCGGGCCCTGCGCCGTGGACGGGTTCGACCTGACTCGGCTCCGGCTGCGGGCGCAGCCGACCGGTCGGAGCGGCCACACCGCGACCCAGGTCACCGTGTTCGGCGTCGACAAGTTCCCGCGGATGGTCGACTACGTGCTGCCCACCGGGGTCCGGATCGCCGACGCCGATCGGGTCCGGCTCGGCGCGCACCTTGCGGAGGGGACCACCGTGATGCACGAGGGTTTCGTGAACTACAACGCCGGCACCCTCGGGGTGGCCATGGTCGAGGGCCGGATCTCAGCAGGCGTGGTGGTCGGCGACCACTCCGACGTGGGCGGCGGCGCGTCGATCATGGGGACGCTCTCCGGCGGTGGGACGACCCAGATCACCCTCGGCGAACGCTGTCTGCTCGGGGCCAACTCCGGTCTCGGCATCCCGCTGGGGGACGACTGCGTGGTCGAGGCCGGGCTCTACGTGACCGCCGGGACCAAGCTCACCCTGCCGGACGGCCGGGTGGTGAAGGCGGTTGAGCTCGCCGGCCAGGACGGGCTGCTGTTCATCCGCAACTCGCTCACGGGTGCGGTTCAGGTGAAGCCACGCCAGGGCGTCGGCGTCGTGCTCAACACCGTCCTGCACAGCAACTGACCGGTGCGGAACCCCGCACCCAGCTCCCGATCACGGCGACGCCGGGCCGGGCCGGGCCCGGCCGTGGTCATCGCGGCCGTGATCGTGATCAGCGTGGTCGTCCTCGGCTGGGTGGTCCTGCGTCAGAATAACGTCGTCGCGCCGATCGGTGCTCAGGAACGGTGTGTGGCGACATCGGCCGACCACACCGTCGTGGTCGACCTTGATCAGGCGCACTACGCGTCGATCATCGTCGGGATTTCCGTCGGCCGCGGACTGCCGGCCCGGGCGGCGTCGATCGCGCTGGCCACCGCCTACCAGGAGTCGGGGCTGCGCAACCTCGACCACGGTGACCGCGACTCGGTCGGGTTGTTCCAGCAGCGGCCCTCCCAGGGCTGGGGCAGCGAGAAGCAGTTGATGGACCCGTTCTACGCGGCGGGCAGGTTTTACGACGCCCTGGTGAAGGTCAACCGGTGGGAGACCGACGACATCAACGACGTGGCCCAAAAGGTTCAGCGGAGCGGCTATCCCGAGGCCTATCGTGATCACGAAGCCGACGGGCGCACCCTTGCCAGCGTGCTGACCGGTCACTCGGCCCCGGGCCTGAGCTGCCTCGAACGTCGGGGCAACGCGGGTGACGCGAAGGGCCTGCGCGCCATGATCACCGAAGCGTTCGGGTCGGTGCGGCCCGCACGCGACGGCGCCACCGTGAGGATCACCGCCCGATCCGGCACCCTCGCCTGGGCCTACGGCCAGTTCGCGGTCGCCAACGCCGCGGCGTACGGCGTCAGCTCGGTCCGCGTCGCCGGCGCGGTGTGGACCTCCGACCAGGGCGCCCTCGCGACCTGGAGTCCGACCGACGTGGCACCCAGCCCCACCCGCGACCGCTCGGTGCTGATCACGGTCCGCGGCTGAGCAGCACCCGTCGACGCCATTTTGCGCACAATGACCCCTCTGCACCGGCAACCCGGGGTCATTGTGCGCAAAATGGCGGAAGGTCAGCTCCGGAGGCGGGCCGCCGCCGTGGCGATGCGCTCGTCGGTGGCGGTCAGTGCCACCCGGACGTGGCGCGCGCCCGCGTCGCCGTAGAAGTCTCCGGGCGCGACCAGGATGCCCCGGCCGGCCAGCCAGTCCACGCTCGTCCGGCTGTCCTCGCCGCGGGTCGACCACAGGTAGAGCGAACCCTCGGAGTGGTCCACGGTGAACCCCGCCGACTCCAGGGCGGGCTTGAGCAGGGCGCGCCGGGCGAGGTAGCGCATCCGCTGCATCTCGACGTGGGCCTGGTCACCGAGCAACGCCACCATCGCGGCCTGCACCGGGCCGGGCATGATCATGCCGGCGTGCTTGCGGACGGCGAGCAGCCCCGCGACCAGGGCCGGGTCACCCGCGACGAAACCGGCGCGGTAGCCCGCCAGGTTGGAGCGTTTGGAGAGGGAGTGCACGGCCAGCAGCCCGGTATGGTCCCCGCCACTGACCGCGGGGTGCAGCACCGAGACGGGGTCGGCGTCCCAGCCGAACTCGCCGTAGCACTCGTCGGAGGCGACGACCGCGCCCCGCTCCCGGGCCCAGCCGACTCGTGCGGCCAGCACGTCGGCGGGCAGGATCTGTCCGGTCGGGTTGGCCGGGGAGTTGAGCCAGACCAGGGCGGGACGGAGCTCGCCGAGCGACCGCAGGTCGTCGGCCGGCACCACCGTGCAGCCGGCGATCTGGGCGCCGACGGCGTACGTCGGGTAGGCGGTCGTCGGGATGACGACGGTGTCGTGGCGACCGAGGCCCAACAGGGTCGGCAGCCAGGCCACCAACTCCTTGCTGCCGATGGTGGGCAGGGTCGCAACCGGGTCGACGGTGCTCCCCCAGCGACGGTCCAGGTAGCCCGCGATCGCGTCGCGGAGCGCGTCGGTCCCGGACGTCAGCGGGTAACCGGGGCTGTCGGACGCGGCGGCCAGGGCCGTGCGGCCGAGCTCAGGGGTCGGGTCCACCGGCGTACCGATGGACAGGTCGACGATGCCGTCGGGGTGCGCGGACGCCCGCGTCTTGGCCGACGCCAGACTGTCCCAGGGAAAGTCGGGCAGGGCGTCGACCGGGCTCACTCCTGGTGGACCTGGAGCGGCAGCGCAGCGATCAGCGGGTGGTCCTTGTCGATCTCGCCCATCTTGGCCGCACCGCCCGGCGATCCGAGGTCGGCAAAGAAGTCCACGTTCGCGGTGTAGTAGTCCTTCCACTCCGCGGGCGTGTCGTCTTCGTAGAAGATCGCCTCGACCGGGCAGACCGGCTCGCAGGCCCCGCAGTCCACGCACTCGTCGGGGTGGATGTAGAGCATCCGCTTGCCCTCATAGATGCAGTCGACGGGACACTCTTCGACGCAGGCGCGGTCCTTGAGGTCGACACACGGCTGCGCGATGACGTAGGTCACGACGGGTACTCCTCGAGGTGCTGCGGGTGGAACGGTAGGAAGATCACTGTCGAAGATCACTGTATAACTGCGGCCCACCTGGATCCGCATCCGCCCGACTGCCGGAGGGGACCTCGCGCATGGACGTTTCGCGTCGACCGAACCCCGGTGAGCGCTGCGTCATCCGGTACCGACTGCCCGACGGCTCGGCCACCGACGTGATCGGTGAGCTGGTCGACGTCGACGAGCAGCGGCTGGCGATCTCTCCCCGCCCACGCGAGCTCGTCGCGATCCAGCGCCGCGACGTGATCATGATCAAGGTCGTCCCCGAGATCCCCCGCGGTCGCGCACCGGCGCGGACCAGCCCCGCCGAGCTCGAGCAGATCGCCGCTCTGGGTTGGGTGGACCGCTACGAACCGTTGGGCGGGTGGTGGCTCCGCGCCGCCGGCGGGTTCACCGGCCGGGCCAACTCAGCGTGCGCCGTCGGCGACCCTGGGCTCCCGCTCACCGCTGCAGCCCGAGTGGTGATCGACTTCGCTGCCGCTCACGGGATCCGCCCGCTGGCCCAGGTCGTGCTGGGCTCGGCCGAGGACACGGGGCTGACCTCCCTGGGCTGGCACGAGACCCACGCCACCACCGACGTGCTCGTGCTCCGACTCTCTGAACTGGTCGGCACCCGCTCCGCCGATCCCGCGGTCGAGGTGGACGAGCACCTGGACGAGGCGTGGTTGACGGCCTTCCGACGCTGCCGGCCTTTCGAGGCGGACGAGACGGTCGTTCGCCGGATCCTCGCCGGCCAGGGGTCCACGGTCGGGCTCGGGACGATCCGGGCCGGTGATCACGTCCAGGACCGAGGACCCGAACCCAGGATCAGCATCGGTCGGGCCCACGTCACGAACGGCTGGGTCGGCGTCACCGCCCTGTGGACCGATCCCCGGCGGCGCGGGGAAGGCCACGCCACCGCCCTGCTCGTCGCCCTCGGTCGCTGGGCGGCCCGACGCGGGGCCAGGAACGCCTACCTGCAGGTCGCGCAGCGCAACGTCGACGCACGCCAGGCGTACGGCCGGCTCGGGTTCGTGCCCCACCACACCTACCGCTACCTCAGCCCACCCACCAGCTGACCGTGCCCAACGACACCGTCACAGGCCCTGGTAGGACCCCCGATGGTAGGTGAGCGGTGGTCGGCTCCCCGTCCCCGGCGATGCGTCGCCGACGGCAGCGAAGTCCCCCACGGCCAGCACCAGACCCACCACGATGGTGTGGTCTCCGGCTTCCTGGACCGCCCACGTCCGGCAGTCCAGCCAGGTCTGCGCGCCGTGCAGGACGGGGGCTCCGGAGAAGGGCGCGGGGTCGTGGTCGACGCCATCGAACTGAGTGCTCAGCTCCCGGCCGTTGCGGGCGAAGTGGTCCGCGATCCACCGCTGGTCCGCCGACAGCACCGAAACCGCCCACCGACCGGCCGCCAGCACGGCGGGGTGAAAACGGCTCCTTCTCCCGACGCAGACCAGCACCAGCGGGGGCTGCAGGGACACCGAGGTGAACGCAGTCGCGGTCATCGCGTGCCGGGTCCCAGCGAGCACGGTGGTGACCACGGTGACCCCCGAGGCGAAGTGCGCCATCCCGGCCCGTAGCTGGTCGGGCGAGACTCCCGACTCCGACCCCTCGGCGTCGGCCACGGCCCGCAGCGCCCAGCCCCGCTCGGCGCCGGCGGTCACTCGAGGTCCAGCCCGGCGAACACGTCGCTGGCCCAGCCATCGCTCGCCGGGAACGGCTGCCCACCCGCGAACCGGAAGTACTCGTGGCTCCAGGCCCGGTCGCCGAGGGTGTTGGAGATCGAGAAGAACTGGCTGTCGGGCTTGATCTGGGTCGGGTACGCGCGAAGCGCGGCCAGCTTGCGATCGACGACCTCCGAGGCGTCCACGGCGCAGGAGATGGCGTCGTCGGGCACCACCATCGGCGGCAGCGAACCGGTCTCGCCGTCGGGGTCGAACCCGCCCCAGCTCTCGGTGTCCCCCGCGGCCCGCAGGGCCCGGATGCCCTCCCGCAGGAAGCTTTCGCTCATCGCCGTCCACAGCACCCGAGGGACCGACCAGGGCTCGCCCAGGTCCGGCCGGTACGACGGCACCCCGGACAGCGCGAACGCGTAGGTCGCCACCCGGTGCGCCTGGACGTGGTCAGGGTGACCGTAGCCACCGAACTCGTCGTAGGTGATCAAAACGTGCGGCCGCTGCTCGCGGATCACCGCCACCAGCTCATTGGTGGGCTCGAGCAGGTCGACGGTCCAGAACGACTTGGCGTGCAGGGTGTCGCGGGCGGTGGCCAGTCCCCGGTCGTCGTAGGCCATACCGGAGTCCCGGAACCGGAAGTCCCCACCGAGGCGCTGGTAGTCGGTCACCCCGAGGGCCGCCATCGCCGCGTCCAGCTCGCCCATCCGGTGCGGCCCGAGCTCGTCGTCGTGGTCGGCGCGCAGGTGCAGCAGCTCCTCGACCAACACCTCGCCCTCCTCACCCATCGTGCAGGTGACAAGACTGACTTGGGCGCCGGCAGCGACGTACTTCGCCATCGTCCCGCCGGTCCCGATGCTCTCGTCGTCGGGATGGGCGTGCACCAGCAGCAGCCGGCCGGCGCGGTGGGCCGGGTCGTGGGACGGGTCGAGGGTCGAGGCGTTGCTCACCCGGTCACTGTACGGCGATCGTCACCGCAGCTCGATCGGTGATCGAGCTCAGACCATCTGCCGGGCCTCGGCGAAGTGGCAGGCCGAGAGGTGCCCCGTCTCCCCGTCCGACCGGATCTCCAGCGGGGGGTCGTCCACGCTGCAGATCTCTTGGGCCTTGAAGCAGCGGGTGTGGAACCGGCAGCCCGACGGCGGGTTGGCCGGGCTCGGCACGTCGCCGGTCAGCACGATCTGCTCCCGCCGCCCGCGCAGAGTCGGGTCCGGCACCGGCACGGCTGAGAGCAGCGCCTGTGTGTAGGGGTGTGTCGGGCGCTCGTAGATCTGCTGTTCATCGCCGATCTCGACCATCTTGCCGAGGTACATCACCCCGACCCGGTCGGAGATGTGCCGCACCACCGACAGGTCGTGGGCGATGAAGATGTAGGCGAGCCCCAGCTCGGCCTGCAGATCCTCCAGCAGGTTAACCACCTGGGCCTGAACCGACACGTCGAGCGCCGAAACGGGTTCGTCGCAGACCAGCACCTTGGGGTTGAGCGCCACCCCGCGGGCGATCCCGATCCGCTGTCGCTGTCCCCCGGAGAACTGGTGCGGGTAGCGGTTGATGTGCTCGGGGCTGAGACCGACCAGCTCGAGCAGCTCTTGGACGCGTCGGCGGCGTCCCTTCTTCGCGACGACGTCGGGGTGGACATCGAACGGTTCGCCGATGATGTCGCCCACCGTCTTGCGCGGGTCGAGGGAGGTGTAGGGGTCTTGGAAGACGATCTGGATGTCGCGGCGGAGCCGCCGCATCGCCGAACCACGCTGGCTGTACATGTCGATGCCGTCGAAGGTCAGCGTGCCGCCCGTGGGCTCCTCGAGCCGCATCACGGTGCGGCCCAGGGTCGACTTGCCGCAGCCCGACTCACCGACGATTCCCAAGGTCTCGCCCTTGTGGAGCTCGAAGGAGACACCGTCGAGCGCCTTGATGTCACCGACCTTGCGCCGCAGCACCCCCGCCCTGATCGGGTAGTACTTGGCCAGGTTCTCAGCCTTCAGGATCACGTCGCCGGGCATCAGCGGAGATTCCCCTCGGCGTGGACCTGTTCGCCCTCGGCGAGGACCTGCTCGGAGAAGTGGCACGCCGACAGCCGGCGTGGTTGCACCTCACGCAACGGCGGTGGCGGATCCGCTCGGCAGACGTCAGCCGCGTAGACGCAGCGCGGGTTGAAGGCGCAGCCCGCGGGAATCCGCATCAAGTTGGGGGGGATCCCCCCGATGGCCGACAGCTTGTCGCCCTTGGAGTCCAGCCGGGGGATCGACTCGATCAACCCCTTGGTGTACGGGTGGGCCGGCCGGGCGTACAGGTCGTGGACGTCGGCCTGCTCGACGATCCGACCCGCGTACATCACCGCGATCCGGTCGGCGACGTCGGCCACTACCCCGAGGTCGTGGGTGATCAGGATGAGCCCCATCTTGCGTTCCTCCTGCAGGTCTTGCAGCAGCTGCATGATCTGGGCCTGCACGGTGACGTCGAGCGCGGTGGTCGGCTCGTCGGCGATCAGGACGACCGGGTCCAGCGCGATGGCCATCGCGATCATGATGCGTTGCCGCATGCCGCCGGAGAACTGGTGCGGGAACGCCTTGACCCGCTGCTTGGCCCCCGGGATAGACACCCGCTCCATCAGCCGGACGGCCTCGGCGTAGGAGTCGGACTTGTTCATCCCCCGGTGCTTGCGGAACATCTCCCCGATCTGCCAGCCCACGTTGAACACCGGGTTGAGCGAGCTCAGCGCGTCTTGGAAGACCATCGAGATCTCCGGACCGCGGATCTGGCGACGCTCCTTCTCGGGCAACTTCAGGATGTCGGTGCCGCAGTAGCGGATCTCACCACCGGTGACGTAGCCGGGCGGGGTATCGAGGATGCCCATGATCGCCTGGGCGGTCACCGACTTGCCGGACCCCGATTCGCCCAGCACGGCGACGGTCTCGGACTCGCGCAGGTCGAACGACACCCCGTTGATCGCACGAGCCACCCCCTCGCGGGTGCGGAACTCGACGTGCAGGTCGTCCACCTCGAGCAGCATCCCGTCCTGGGGCTGGTAGCGGGTGGTGTCGCTGATGACCTCGACAGCGTGGGACATCGCAGACCTCTCAGCGCATCTTGGGATCGATGGCATCCCGGACGGCGTCGCCCAGCATGATGAACGCCAGCACGGTGGCCGACAGGAAGATCGAGGGGAACAGCAGCATGTTCGGCGCCGCCCGGACCAGACCGATCGAGGAGGCGTTGGAGATCTCGCTGCCCCACGAGACCGCCGGCGGGCGCAGTCCGATGCCCAGGAACGACAGGGTGGCCTCGACGGAGATGAAGACGCCGAGATTCAGCGTGAAGACCACGATCACCGGGGCGACCGCGTTGGGGAGCACGTGCTGGGTGATCAACCGGAACGGCGAACCACCCAGGGCCCGCGCCGCGGTCACGTAGTCGTTGGGCTTGACCTGCAGCACCGAGGACCGCATCAACCGGGCGACACTGGGCCAGCCGAAGATGCCGATCACCAGCACGACCTTGCCGATCTGGAGCCAGAGCGGGGTCTGCAGGTTGCTGGGGAAGACGTAGAGGGCGAGAATGCCCGCGAGCAGCAGCGGGATGGCGAAGAAGATCTCGCCGAGCCGGGACAGCAGGGCATCGACCCAACCGCCGAAGAAGCCCGAGATCAGTCCCACCACGCTGCCGAGCACCGCGGTGAGGATCGAGCTGCAAAGTCCGACCAGGATCGAGGCTCGGGCCCCGTAGATGGTCCGGGAGTAGACGTCGTAGCCCAGCGCGGTCGTGCCGAAGACGTGGGCGTCGGAGGGACCCTGGCGTGCGTCCTTGAGCTGGGCGTAATTTGGGTCCACCGAGGTGAAGAGTTGCGGGGCGATCGCCATCACCAGCAGCACCAGGATCAGCACCAACGAGATCCAGAACAAGGGGCTGCGCCGCAGCTCGCCCCAGGCGTCGGACCACAGCGAGGTCGGCTTTCCGTAGTCCCCCTGCTCGATCGGTGGCGCGGCGTCGGGAGGGATCGAGGTGCCGTCGCCCTCGGGACCGGCGTCGGTCTGGTCCACCAGCGCTCGTTCAGTCATGGCTGATCCTCGGGTCCAGGACGCCGTACAAGACGTCGACGATCAGGTTCACCAGCAGGTAGACCAGCACCAGGCAGGTGATCGTCCCCACCACGATGGAGCCGTCTTTCAAAGTGATGCCCCGGAAGAGGAAGCCGCCCACCCCGTTGATGTTGAAGATCCGCTCCGTGACCACCGCGCCGCCCATCAGCGCCCCGACGTCGTACCCGATGAAGGTGATCACCGGGATGAGTGAGTTGCGCAGGGTGTGCACCCCGACTGTCCGGGTCGGAGTGAGGCCCTTGGCCTTTGCCGTGCGGACGTAGTCGGCTCGCAGGTTCTCGGCCAGCGTGGCCCGCATCAGCCGGGCGATGTAGGCCACCGAAAGCGCCCCGAGGACCAGCCCCGGCATCAGGAGCTGTCCCCAGGTGCCTCGGGTCGCGGTGACCGGGAACCAGCCGAGCCGCAGACCGAAGACGAGCTGGGCCAGGCCGCCGATCACGAAGACCGGGATGGAGATCACCACCAGGCTGGAAACGGTGACCAGGTTGTCGAGGAACTTGCCGCGGTTGATCCCGGCCAGGATGCCGGCCGCGATGCCGACCGCGGTCTCGAAGATGACCGCGATCAGGGCCAGCTTGAGCGTCGTGGGCCAGCGCAGGAAGAGCTCAGTCGTGATCGAGAAGCCGGTGAAGGAGGTTCCCAGGTCACCGTGCAGCAGCCTCCACGCGTAGTGTCCGTACTGCGCGAGCAGGGGGTGGTCGAGATAGTTGTCGGCCCGGAACTTGGCGATGTAGGCCGGGGGACACGGGCGCTCACCACACCGTCCCCCCGTCGGATCACCTAACGAAAAGACCATCACAAAGATCATGAAGGTCGCGCCCACGACGACCGGGATCATCTGCAGTAGTCGCCGAACGATATAGGCCGCCACGCCGCGTCCCCTTTGGCTCAGATGTCGAGATCACTGAATGTAGGACCACCGCCGACAGCCGGCCGCGCGGGGGTACCCACGCGACCGGCTGCTCAGCTCACTTGACCGTGATCGAGGTCAGGTCAGGCGTACCGAACGGGGTGATCTTGACGTTGTCGACCTTGGTGGACCAGCCGAAGGTGGCCTTCTTGTTCGAGAACGGCGCCGTCGGGAAATCCTTGCCCAACTGCTCCTCGGCCTTCTGGTAGAGGGCGTTGGACTCCTCGGGGGTGGGGGCCGCTGCCGCTTCGGTCAGATCCTTGGCGAACGCCGGGCTGTCGTACTTCGACCAGTTGCTGTCCGCGCCCTTGGAGTAGATCGGTGCGAGGAAGTTCTCGATCGACGGGTAGTCCATCTGCCACGCGGACCGCAGCATGCCCTTGTAGTCACCGCCGTTGATGCCCTTGATGAAGGTGGCGAAGTCGTTCACCGAGTTCAGCAGGCATTCGACCCCGAGGGTGTTCTTGATCGAGTTGCAGATCGCCTCGCCCAGCTGCGCGTTACCCGCCCCGTCCACGTTCGTGGTGTAGGTCAGCTGTCCTTTGTAACCGCCGGCGGCCTGGTAGGCCGCCTTGGCCTTGGCCGCGTCGAAGGTGCAGGCGTCACCACAGGCACCGGCCTTGTAACCGTCGACCGCCGGGGGCACCCAGCCGGTCGCCGGGTTCGCCGTGCCGTTGAGCACCTGGGTGATGATCGTCTGCCGGTCGATGGCCATCGACAACGCTTTACGCAGCGGGATGTTGTTCTTGAGCTGCGGATCTTCGGGGGAGAAGGTCACCCAGCTGTTGCCACCGATCTCGCGTTGCCCGTTGCGACCGTCGAGGTCGGACTTGTAGGCGTCGCCGATGAGCTGATCCGGCGGGATCTGGTCGACGACGTCGAGGTTGTTGGCGACGACGTCGTTGTAGGCCGCGGACGGGTCCTGGTAGACGCGGAAGGTGACCTGGTCGACCTTCGCCGGGGCCACACCCTTGTAGTCGGCGAATTTGCTGAGCACCGTCGCGGTGCTGGAGACGCTGTCGATCTTGAACGGGCCCGCGCCGATCGGCTTCTTCGCGAACGCCGTGGGATCGGCGAAGAAGGACGCCGGCTGCGGGGCGAAGGCCGAGTAGCCGAGCCGGGTCGTCAGGTTGGAGACCTTGCTGCTCGTCTTGATGGTGAACGTGGTGTCGTCGACCACCTTCAGACCCGACATGGTCTTGGACTTCGGCTTCTGCTTGCAGCTGGCGTCGGGGCAGGTCACGTCGTCGATGCCGGCGAACGCGGACATGAAGTAGGAGCCCGCCTGACCGTTGGGGCCGTAGGCGGTGTAGTTCCACGCGTCGACGAAGCTCTTCGCGGTCACCGGGGTGCCGTCTTGGAAGGTGACGCCCGGCTTGAGCTTCACGGTGAAGTTCTGGTTGTCGCTGCTATTGATCGACTCGGCGAGATCCATCTCGGGCGCCGCAGTGTCGGAGTTGTAGTGCACGAGCTTGGCGGTGAAGGCGTCGACGATGTTGCCACCACACGTCTCCGAGGTGTTGCCGGCGATCAGCGGGGCCTTGGGCGTGCAGCCGTTGACGACGATCGCGCCGCCGCCGGCGCTGCCGGTGTTGGAACCGGTGTCCGTCGAACCGCCGCCGCCGCACGCCGTCGCCATCAAAGCGATGCTCATGAGTCCGGCGGCGGCCATCGCGCGAGTGGGTCCTCGCATGTGGTGTCCTCCTGGTTTGCGCACCCGGATCCGGGCGCTGTCTGTGACGCTGTGCTGAATTGGCTGAGTCTGCTGAGTAGTTCAGCACACGAACCGTACTTTTCTACCTAGTCGGGCTCTGTAGGAGCAACTTCTGAGGTCCGACACCCGTCTACGCAACACGATTGTGACTTCGGCCGCGAAAAGCCAGCATCTGACGTCACGATCCAATCACGACTCTCCCCGGGCCTTGACGTCGGGCCCGACCCCGGAGATCGAGCCGGTCAACTGAAACGTTCGATGCTGAGCAGGGCTCGCCGCAACCGATCGGCCCGGTCGACCACGGCCCGCCGAACGGGTGGGGCCAGGGCAGCATCGCCGAGCAGGGCGGTGGCCGCACCGAGCGTCCGATGCTCGACGTGGCTTGCGGGGAAGGCCTTGCCCGCGGTCTCCCCGAGCACCCAGCCGGCGCGGAACGAGGCCGTCAGGCCGATCTCGGCGAAGTAGCGCTGGACGTACGGCTCGGTCAGGGCGAGCTGGTCGGCGGCGAAGAAGCCTTCCGCGGCGGCGTAGATCTCGGGCGCCCCGAGACTCGACGGTTCGGTGATCACCCGCCAGGCGGCAGCCTTGGCCGTCGCGTCGGGCAGCCCCGCGCGGGCGCGGGTCGCGTGCAACCGCCCGGCCGCGGAGCTGTCGGCCACCAACGCACGCTCGATGCTGTCGGCGTCCCCGGTCCGTCCGCTGAGCCGGGTGACCAGCGACCAGCGGAGGTCGGGGTCGAGCTCGAGCCCGGCGGGCAGGGCGGATCCGTCCACCCAACTCCCCAGGAGCTCGGCGTCGTCGGCGCTGCGGACCGCCGCCCGGAACGCGGTCAGCTGTCGGTCCGACCCCGGGGTGGCGGCAGCCAGCAGATCGCACGCCACGGCCTGCACCTGTCCACGACGGGCGGCCCGGCTCGACGGCGGGCTGAACTGCTCGGCGACCACGTCCTGGGCGAAGGCCAGCAGCCGGCTCACCGTCTCGTCGGAGTGGTCGCCGGCCACCAGGTCGAGCAGCAGGGTGAGGGCGATCTCGGTGTCGAGCTCGGCGTCGCGCACCCCGTCCCGGACGCTGTTAGCCACCACGACCCGGGTGGCCGGGTGCTCGATCGCGACGACCAGCGGCGTGAGCGGCGCCCAGCCGTCGGCGAAGCGGATCTTCGCCCAGGTCTCGTCGTCGGCGTCGGGGACGATCAGCCGGGTGCCGACCGGTGGCTCCCACGGGTCGGTCCGGTCGACCACCACGGCCGCGGTCCGGGCCAGCTCGGCGCCGCGCTGGTCGAGGGCGGCGAGGGTGACGGCGTGGGTACGCCGGGCGGGGTGGGTGGTCGACGGGTACCGGACCAGGACCACGCCGCCATCGACGACCTCGGCCGCCAGGGTGTCGACGCCGGGGGTCTGCAGCCAACCGGTGGCCCACTCGTCCAGCCTCTCCGCTCCGGCCCGGGTCCAGGCCGCCATCAGGTCGGCCAGGGTGGCGTTGCCGTACGCGTGGGTCTGGAAGTAGGCGTGCAGCCCGGAGAAGAAGACGTCGTCGCCGACCAGGCCGGCTAGTTGGCGCAACAGAGCGGCGCCCTTGGCGTAGGAGATCCCGTCGAAGTCGGCGAGGGCGGAGGCCGCGTCCGCGACCCCGTTCCCGGCGACGGCGTGCGTCGAGGGTGACTGGTCCGCGACGTAACCCCAGTCCTTGTCCGCCACGCCGAACTGCGTCCACAGGTCGTAGCGGGTCGCCTCGGCGCAGGCGCGATGGGAGAGATAGTCCGCGAACGACTCGTTCAGCCACAGGTCGTCCCACCACCGCATGGTGACCAGGTCCCCGAACCATTGGTGGGCCAGCTCGTGGGCGATGACGCCCGCCCGGGTGGCGCGCTCGGTCTCGGTCGCGCGACCGCGGTGGACGTACTCGGCGCGCAGGGTGACGCAGCCGGGGTTCTCCATCGCCCCGGCGTTGAAGTCCGGGACGAAGGCCTGGTGGTACTCACCGAACGGGTACCGGACCCCGAACACCCGGTGGTAGTAGTCGAACGCCTGCCCGGTGACGGTGAAGATGTCGGCGGCTTGCTCGCTGAGCTGAGCTGCGAGCGAGGCCGGCGCGTGCAGCACCAACGGGATGCCGTCGTGCTCGGTGGCCAGCGTCGCGTAGGGCCCGGCGACCAGGGTGACGACGTACGTCGAGAGCGGGCGGGGCTGCACGATCCGCCACCGGGTCGTTTCCTCCGCGTCGTGGTCGTGGTCGTGGTCGTCGGGTCGGGCGGGCTGGGCGACGGCGGGTCCGTTGCCGGCGACGACCCAGGTGGCCGGGGCCACGACGTCGAAGCTGTACGGGCTCTTCAGGTCGGGCTGATCGAAGCAGGCGAACCAGCGCGGTCCGGCGTCGAGGAAGGACATCGCGTAGAGGTAGGTCTGCTGGTCGGCGGGGTCGACGTGACGGTGCAGCGCCTCGCCGTCGTTCGAGTAGGCCATCTGGCCGCGCACGACGAGGGTGTTGCTCGCCGCCAACCCGGGCAGTGGGATCCGCCGGCCCGACCAGGTCTGGGGCGCGAGGGGTTGACCGTTCAACGTCGCCTCGACCAGCTCGACGCCGGCGAAGTCGCAGAAGGTGGCCGCCCCGGGCTCTACGCACTTGAACTCGATCGTGGTGACCGACGCGAAGTGGTCACCGGGGGCCGACAGGTCGAGCCCGACGTTCATCTGCTGGACGCTCACCAGGGCAGCACGTTCCGCGGCCTCGCGGCGCAGCAGCGAGGTGGGTTCCGCAGTCGTCACAGCTGGGGACTCTATCGACTCCCGGCGTAGGGGCCCGAGACCGACCTCAGCCGTCGGCCGCCTGCTGCAGGGCTCCGATGTCGATCTTCTGCATCCTCAGCATGGCGGCCAGGGCTCGCTCGGCGCGCCCCGGGTCGGGGTCGGCGAGCAGCTCGGGCAGGGCGGTGGGGATCACTTGCCAGGACACCCCGAACCGGTCCTTGCACCAGCCGCACTGACTCTCTTCGCCACCCTCGGTCAGTCGACCCCAGTAACGGTCGACTTCGTCCTGGTCGGCACAGTGGATCTGGAACGAGATCGCCTCGTCGAAACGGAACTGCGGACCGCCGTTGAGCCCGACGAAGCGCTGGCCGTTGATCGTGAAGTCGACGGTCAGCACGGTGCCGGCGGGTCCCGGTCCGGCGTCTCCGTAGAGCTGGCGTCCGGTGATCTCCCCGTCGGGGAAGACGTCGCAGTAGAAGTCGGCGGCGTCGGCCGCCTCGGTGTCGAACCACAGGCAGGTGGTGAATGCGTCCATGATCAGTTCTCCGCCCCGACCGAGGCGACGAGGGCGTCGAGCCGGGCGTACCCCTGGGTCATGCCGGCCTCCATGTCGCTGCTCACCATGCCGTCTCGGGCCTCCACCGACGGGTAGACGCTGTGGCCGAAGAGCCGGGTGCGTCCGCCACCGAGGTCGGTGAAGGTCAACGACTCGATGGCAACGACATCGGGCACCCCTTCGTACTCGAAGGTCTGGATGGCGAACTCGTTCTCGCGCACCACGTGGAAGACGCCGTTGAACCTGAACTCCTGGCCCTCGGGGCTGCGGGAGACGTATCGGTAACCCCCTTGGGTGGTGAAGTCGTAGCGCTCGACGTCCATCTCGTACCCGTCCGGGCCGAGCCACTGCTTGACCAGGTCGGGGTCTTGATGGGCGCGGAAGACCGCAGCTACCGGAGCGTCAAAGTCACGCTCGAACTCGATGAAGGGCAAGCCCTCGGGTGCGGTGATGGTGAGGGGATTGGTCATGATCGTTCTCCTTGCCGGGTGGATGGGACGGCGCCGAGCACGTCATCGAGTCGGCGGTACTGCTGTTCGTGCACGAGGCGGTAGCGGTCGATCCAGGCCGTCAGCGCCTCGAGCCGACCCGCGGCGAGATGGACGGGTCGACGCTGGGCGTCGCGGCTCCGGGTAACCAGGCCGGCGTGCTCCAGCACCTGGATGTGCTTGGACACGGCCTGCTTGGTGATCGGAAACGGCTCACCCAACTCGTTGACGGTGGCCGGGCCTCGGCTGAGCCGGGCGATCATGGCGCGACGGACCGGGTCGGCCAGAGCCATGAACGCCCGGTCGAGCCCCTCCTCCGTGCCGACATCGTCGCTCATCGTGACTCCTGATGGTCAACCGTTCGGTTGTCCACCAACGTACGGATCGGCGTGCCCTTTGTCAACCTTTGAGTTGACAACGGGTCAGGCCAACCGGTCCAGCGTGATACGCACGCACCCTGTCTCGGTTCGGCAGGTCGGATCAACGCTTTCGACTCCTGGAGCGCCTTTCGACGTCAGCCGTGTCGGGGACGAACGGGACCCTCGCGACATACTGCTGGTAGAGCTTGACTGCTTCCTTCACGGGCAGCTGGTCGAACTCGACCAAGGTTTGCAGACCTTCCAACTCGGCACTACATGCTTCCGCGGCTATTATTCGGGCTTCCGTATTCTTGGACTTGCTCAGGTTGGCGGATATGGCGGCAACGACTGATACGACCATGGCGAGCAGGCAGAGGGGGCGCCACACCTCCGACGGCTCTCCCAGCTGCCAGGTTCCCGCCACCCGCTTCATGAACGTCGGGCCGCCCAGTGCAGGTCCGGCCGTCAAAGCCGCCGCCAAGGCACTGCTGATGACCGATACATAGGTCAACCGTTCCGCACGCGGCCTCGCCAAACGCAGGTATGCGCTGATAGTCCGCCGACGGCTTTTGATGCGCCTCAGCAACTGAGGACCGATCTCTTGATCTGCCATGGCTCTGTTTCCCCCCGGCTGCGAGCACCTCGACCCTCTTGATTACAGCCACCGTGAAGGAGTCACGTCAAGGACTGGACAAGGAAGTCGAAGTAGTTCGAGCGGTGGAGAAAGAGGACACGCAGTTGCCACATCCGGGCCGCTTTGCACCATCTCGTCGGGCTTGGTGTCGAAGCCCCCTCAGGTCTTCCCGAAGCGGAACTCCACCACGTCACCGTCGGCCATCACATATTCTTTGCCTTCCAGGCGCACCTTGCCCTTCGACTTCGCCACCTGCATCGTCCCGGCGTCGACGAGGTCGTCGAAGCCCACGATCTCGGCCTTGATGAAGCCCTTCTGAAAGTCGGTGTGGATCACCCCGGCGGCCTCCGGAGCGGTGGCCCCCTGAGGGATGGTCCAGGCGCGGGACTCCTTGGGGCCGGCGGTCAGGTAGGTCTGCAGGCCGAGGGTGGCGAAACCGACCCGCGCGAGGTGGTCTAGACCGGGCTCCTCGATACCCAACTCCCCCAGCAGCTCCTTGGCCTCGTCGGGCTCCATCTCGACCAGCTCGGACTCGATCTTGGCGTCGAGGAAGATTGCCTCCGCCGGGGCCACGACCGTGCGCAGCCGGGCGAGCAGCTCGACGTCGGCGAGCTCGTCGGTGTCGCAGTTGAACACATACAGAAACGGTTTGGCGGTGAGCAGGAACAGCTCGCGCAAGGGTTCGCGGTCTAGGCCGGCGGCGAATACCCCCCGGCCGGAGTTCAGGGTCTGCTCCGCCTCCCGGACGGCGGCCAGGACAACCTGCTTGTCCTTGTTCATCCGCGCCTCCTTCTCCAACCGGGGCAGGGCGCGCTCGATGGTCTGCAGGTCGGCGAGGATCAGCTCGGTGTTCACCGTGTCGATGTCGTTGCCGGGGTCGACCTTGCCATCGACGTGGGTGACGTCGACGTCACGGAAGACCCGGGTCACCTGGCAGATCGCGTCGGCCTCTCGGATGTGGGAGAGGAACGCGTTGCCCATACCTTCGCCCTGGCTGGCGCCCTTGACGATGCCGGCGATGTCGACGAAGGTCACCGTGGCCGGCACGGTCTTCTCCGAGGCGAACAGCTCCGACAAGACGCCGAGCCGCGGGTCGGGGACCCCGACCACGCCGACGTTCGGCTCGATGGTGGCGAACGGGTAGTTCGCGGCGAGGACGTCGTTGCGGGTGAGGGCGTTGAAGAGGGTGGACTTGCCGGCGTTGGGCAGTCCGACGATGCCGATGGTGAGAGCCACGGGGGACGAGCCTATGCGGTCTGAGCCGGTGACCCACCACCGCCGAGGAACGCCCGCATCGCCGCGGCCAGCGCGTGCGGGTCCGCGACGCCCGCCAGCTCGCGCGCAGAGTGCATCGAGAGCAGCGGGATCCCGACGTCGATGGTGGCGATGCCGGTCCGGGTGGCCGTCAGCGGGCCGATGGTGGAGCCGCACGGGATGGCGTTGTTGGACACGAACTCCTGGGTCGGCACGCCCGCGGCCGTGCACGCGTTGTGCCAGACCGCGGCCCCGCTCGCATCGGTGGCGTAGCGTTGGTTGGCGTTGATCTTGAGCAGCGGGCCGCCGTTGAGCAGCGGCCGGTTGGCCGGATCGTGGCGAGACGCGTAGTTCGGGTGGACGGCATGACCGGCGTCGGCCGAGACGCAGATCGAACCGGCCAGCAGCCGGTACCAGCCCTCGCCGTCGACCCCGAGCGAGAGCGCGATCCGCCGCAGGGTGTCGTCGAGGAACGGTCCCGCGGCCCCGCTGCGGGAGCCCGACCCGACCTCCTCGTGGTCGAAGGCGGCGACGACCTGGACGTCGTCGCTCGGGTCGGCGGTGGCCAGGGCGGCGACCCCCGCGTGCACGCTGCTGAGGTTGTCGAGCCGGCCGGAGGCGAGGAACTCGTCCTGGGGTCCGAAGATCTCGGGCCGCTGGGCGACGTAGGCCACCACCTCGGTACCGAGGATGTCGTCCGGGACGATCCCGGCGACGTCGGCCAGGTGGTGCAGGATCGCGAGGTCGGGACGACCGACGCTCCACACCGGCATCGTGTGCTGCTGCCGGTCGAGCTTGACCCCCTCCTCGTTGACCGCGCGGTCGAGGTGGATCGCGAGCTGCGGGATCCGCATGATCGGGCCGGTCCGCACCAGCACCGTACGGCCGTCGCGCAGGCCGATCCGGCCGGCCAGGCCGAGCTCGCGGTCGAGCCAGGAGTTGAGCAGCGGACCGCCGTAGACCTCCATGCCCACCTGTTGCCAGCCGTAGGCCCCGGTGTCGGGCCGGGGCTTGAGCGTGAACGTCGGCGAGTCGGTGTGGGCACCGAGGATGCGTAGTCCCCGCGGGCGGCGTCGCGTCGGCACTCGCCACGCGACCACCGACCCGTCCCGGACCACGAGGTGCCCGCCGGGCGACCCGTCGTACGGCTCAGTCTCGGTGTGCTCGACGAAACCGGCTCCGAGCAGCCGGGTGCGCACCTCCGCCACCGCGTGGAACGACGACGGCGACGCCGACACGAACGCGGTGAGATCGTGAACGTGCTCCAACGCTAGGGCCGTGGGCATGGCGGCCAGCCTAGACACGAGCGATCGGTCACCCCGCGGAGCGCCTGGAGAAATTTGTCAGCGGCCCGGGACAAGATGCGGGCATGGACGGATCCACCATCGTCGCCCTGATCGCCGGGCTGGCCTGCGGACTGCTGGCCGGAGCGCTGCTCGGGCTGCAGCTCGCCCGCTCCCGCCGTGACGTCGACGCGGCGCGGGAGGACGCGGAGTCGGCTCGGGGTGACGCCGAGGCCGCGCGCGGGCGCGCCGACCTGGCCCACGCCCAGACGCTGGTGGCCCAGACCCGCACCGAGGCCGCGCAGTCCCGGGTGGAGGCCGCGCAGGCACGAGCCGACGTCGCCGACGCCCGCACCGAGGCCGCTGACGCCCAGGCGATGACCTCGGCGATCCGGGCCCAGGTGGCCAAGGTGACCGCCGAACGTGACGGGGCCCTCCGACGCGCCGAAGAGATCGCCGACGACCGTGCGGCGATGCTCAACCAGTTCAAGGTGCTGTCGGCCGAGACGATCGAACGCCAGACCAAGCAGGCCGACGCGACGGCCGAGATCCGGCTGAAGGCCACCGAGCAGCTGATGGCGCCGGTCCGGCAGAGCCTGGACAGGTTCAACGAGCGGCTGACCGGGGTCGAGAAGGAACGGGTCGCGATGGCGACCGACCTGCAGGCCCACGTCCGGGCGGTCCGCGACACCGGCGAGACGCTGCGTCGCGAGACCGCGGCCCTGGCCACGGCGCTGCGTAAGCCGCAGATCCGCGGCTCCTGGGGCGAGACCCAGCTCAAGCGGGTGGCCGAACTGGCCGGCATGGTCGAGCGCTGCGACTTCGACCTGCAGCTGACCAGCCGCACCGACGAGCGCACGCTGCGCCCCGACATGCGGGTCCACCTGGCCGAGGGCAAGCACCTGTTCGTCGACTCCAAGGTGCCGCTGAGCGCCTTCCTCGACGCCGCCGAGACCGAGGACGAGCGAGAGCGTGCCGAGCACCTGGCCCGGTTCGGACGCAACGTGAAGACCCACGTCGACCAGCTGTCGGGCAAGCAGTACTGGAAGGCGGCGGAGACCCCCGAGTTCGTGGTGCTCTTCCTGCCCAACGAGGTGTTCTTCGCCGCCGCGCTCGAGCAAGTCCCCGACCTCTACGACTACGCCGCGAGCCGCGACGTCGTGCTCGCCACCCCGACCACGCTGATCGGGATGCTGCGTGCGGTGGCGTACGGCTGGCGGCAGGCGGCGCTGGCCGAGAGCGCGGCCGAGGTGTTCCAGCTGGGTCGCGAGCTGCACGAGCGGTTGGGCCGGATGGGCAACCGGTTCGACAAGCTGGGCCGGGCCATCCGGACGTCGGTGAACGCCTACAACGAGACGGTCGCGACGGTCGAGGGCACGGTCCTGGTGCAGGCCCGCCGGTTCCGTGATCTCAAGGTGAGCGAGAAGGAGCTGGAGCAGCTCGGGACCGTCGACGACCCGGTCCGGCAGATCGCGGCCCCTGAGCTGGTCGAGGACGCCATCCAGGTCGAGCCCCTGGTCGGCCGCCGACGTCGTCGCTCGGTCCCGGCGGACGTCCCGGAGGCCGACGACCTGTTCCGTGCTGACCCGGAGGTGGAGGATCTGGTCGAGGGCGAGCAGCCCCCAGACCCGCACCGGGGGCGCCGCGCCGCCGGATCGGGCGCGTAGGCCAAACTGGAGGACTGCTCGACCCTCCCCGCGGAGGAACCCCGACGAGAGGATCGCTGCTGTGCCTGCCTGGATCGACCACGCCATCTGGTGGCAGGTCTACCCGCTCGGCTTCGCCGGAGCCGACGACGTGCTGGACCCGGACCATCCGTTGCCCACCCACGGTCTGCGGCGGCTGGTCGGCTGGCTCGACCACCTGGTCGAGCTCGGCGGCAACGGGCTCCTGCTCGGCCCCGTGTTCACCTCGATGAGCCACGGCTACGACACCCTGGACTACCAGAGCATCGACCCCCGCCTCGGCAGCAACGAGGACTTCGACCACCTGCTGACCGAGGCCGGCCGACGGGGCATCCGGGTCGTGCTCGACGGCGTGTTCAACCACGTCGGTCGTGAGCACCCCAAGGCGCAGGAGGCCATCGCCGCTGGCCCCGACTCCGACGCCGGCCGGTGGCTCAGGTGGTCGACGGGCGACGACGGGCGTGACTACCCGTACACGTTCGAGGGACACGAGCAGCTGGTCACGCTCAACCACGACGAGCCCGCGGTGCAGCAGTTCGTCGGGGACGTGATGCGCTACTGGTTGGGCCGAGGCATCGACGGCTGGCGGCTCGACGCGGCCTACGCGGTCCCCGCGGAGTTCTGGGCCGCGGTGATCCCCGGGGTGCGGGCGGAATTCGGCGACGCCTGGTTTGTGGGCGAGATGATCCACGGCGAGTACGTCGACTACGTCGAGCGCTCCACCGTCGACGGCATCACCGCCTACGAGCTGTGGGCGGCCACCTGGAGCTCGCTCGACAAGGGCAACTTCTTCGAGCTCGACTGGACCCTGAAGCGGCACGCTGACCTGATCGAGCACTTCCTCCCGCTGACCTTCATCAGCAACCACGACGTCACCCGGGTGGCCAGCCAGATCGACGACCAGCGTCACCGCGACCACGCCGCGGTGCTGCTGTGCTTCCTGCCGGGCACCCCGTGCGTCTACTACGGCGACGAGTACGGGTTCGAGGGGGTGAAGGAGGAGCGGCTCGGGGGCGACGACGCGATCCGTCCTGAGCTGCCCGACTCCCCCACCGAGCTCACGGTGCCGGCCGACGGCGGGCGGATCGAGGGACTCTACGCACGGCTGATCGGGCTGCGTCGCCGGCACTCCTGGCTGGTGGACGCCAAGGTCGCCCCGGCGGACGTCGCCAACACCCACATCACCGTGGTGGCCAGGCCGCGGACCGGGGACCAGGCCCCGCTCACCCTGCAGCTCAACATCGGCGACGAGCCGGTCCAGCTGGTTGACCACTCCACGGTGGTCGAGGCCGGCTCACCCACCGACGGCCAGGTGGCACCGCACTCCTGGGTGATCACCCAGGAGTGATCAGCCCCGGCTGGAGGTCAGCCGCGCTTGAGATCTCGGCGCAGCTCGGGGGGCAGCGCGAAGACCAGGTTCTCCTCGGTCAGCTTCTCCTCGGTGGCCGCAGGGAAGCCCTTGGCTTCCAGCAGCTCCAGCACGCCCTGCACCAGCTCCTCAGGCACCGAGGCGCCGCTGGTGACGCCGACCCGGTCGACGCCCTCGAGCCAGGCCTCGTCGATCTCGTCGGCGTGGTCGACCCGGTAGGACGCGGTCGCGCCGGCCTCCAGCGCGACCTCGACCAGCCGTACGGAGTTCGATGAGTTCGCCGATCCGACCACGATCACCAGGTCGGAGTGGGCGGCGATCTGCTTGACCGCCTGCTGCCGGTTCTGGGTGGCGTAGCAGATGTCGTCGCTCGGCGGGTTGAGCAGCTGGGGAAATTTCTCCCGCAGAGCCCCGACCGTCTCGAGGGTCTCGTCGACGCTCAGCGTGGTCTGGCTCAACCAGGCGACGCGGGACGGGTCGGTGAGCTCTAGGTCGGCCACCTCGGCGGGGGACTGCACGAGCCGGATGTGCTCCGGTGCCTCACCGGTGGTGCCCTCGACCTCTTCGTGGCCGGCGTGCCCGATCAACACGATCTCCAGGCCTTCGCGAGCGAACCGCTTTGCCTCGTGGTGGACCTTGGTCACCAGCGGGCAGGTCGCGTCGACCGTCTTCAGGCTGCGGTCCTTGGCCTCGGCGTGGACGGCGGGGGAAACCCCGTGGGCGGAGAAGACGACGGTCGAGCCCATGGGCACCTCGTCGAGCTCCTCGACGAAGATCGCCCCGCGCTCCTGCAGCGTCGCCACGACGTGCTTGTTGTGCACGATCTGCTTGCGGACGTAGACCGGGGGCCCGTAGGTGTCCAGCGCCTTTTCCACCGTGATCACCGCGCGGTCCACCCCCGCGCAGTAACCCCGGGGAGCCGCGACGACGACACTCTTCGCCCCGGCACTCTCTTCGGGGGACGGTGGGGTGATGAACGACGGGGCAGACATGCCCGCCAGTCTAGAAGGCCCTGTCACCCGCGCCCCGTACGCTTCCTGCCGTGCCCCTGGAGTCCAGCCCCGAGCACCCGCAACCGCTGCGGGTGATCGCGCAGGCGGTCAAGGGGTGGGTCGACCGGATGGGCTGGGTCTGGGTCGAGGGCCAGCTGATCGAGATCAACCGCCGCTCCGGCGCCAGGCTGATCTTCCTCACCGTCCGCGACAGGCTGGCCGAGGTGTCGGTGTCGGTCACCTTGTCCCCGGCGACGCTCGACGCGGCCGGCCCGCTCACCGAGGGCGCGACGGTCGTGCTGCATCTCAAGGCCAGCTTCTACACCGGCACCGGGCGCTTCTCGTTCACCTGCGACGAGATCACCCCGGTCGGCGAGGGCCGCCTGTTGGCCCGGCTCGAGCAGACCAAGCGGCTGTTGCAGGCCGAGGGCCTGTTCAACCCCGCTCGTCGCCGGCGGCTGCCGTTCCTGCCGCGCGTGGTCGGTCTGGTCACCGGGGCCGAGAGCGCCGCCGAGCGCGACGTGGTCGAGAACGCCCGCCAGCGCTGGCCAGGGGTGCGCTTCGACGTCCGGTACGCGTTGGTCCAGGGCCCGCAGGCCGCCGAGCAGGTGATCGGCATGGTCAAACGGCTCGACGCCGAGCCCGAGGTCGACGTCATCGTCATCGCGCGTGGCGGCGGTTCGCTGGAAGACCTGCTGGCGTTCTCCGACGAGGGTCTGGTCCGCGCCGTCTACGCCACCACGACGCCGGTGGTCAGCGCCATCGGGCACGAGACCGATACCCCGATCCTCGACCTGGTCGCCGACCTGCGCGCCTCCACCCCGACCGACGCGGCCAAGCGGATCGTGCCCGACGTCCGCGACGAGTCCGAGCGGATCGACCAGGCTCGGGCTCGGCTCGACCAGGCCATCGTCGCCCGGCTGGCCAGCGAGCAGCAGACGTTGACCGCACTGCGCTCCCGGCCGGTGCTGGCCGACCCGACCGCGACGTTCGCCCTGCGCTACGAGGCGCTGGACGGGCTTCGGCGCCGGGCCCACGCCGCGGTCGAGCACGGACTGCGCCACGAGACCAGCGCGGTCGAGGCGGCGCTGGCCCGAGTCCGCGCCATGTCACCGAAGGCGACGCTGGAACGCGGCTACGCGATCGTGGTCGACCGCGACGGCCGGGGGGTGACCTCGGTGGCCGACGTGGCACCCGACGACGACGTCCTGGCCTACCTCGCCGACGGCCAGCTCAGCTTGACGGTGCGCGAGGTCGGCGCCCCCGCTCGACCGATCGCCACCCGAACAGGAGACTCCGATGCCCCAGGCTGAGCCAGCCCCCGCCACCGATCCCGACGAGCAGCTGGGCTACGAACAAGCCCGCCAGCAGCTGATCACCGTCGTGCAGCGGCTCGAGTCCGGCGGCGTACCCCTGGAGGAGTCGCTCGGGCTGTGGGAGCGCGGCGAGCGGCTGGCCGCGATCTGCCAGCGCTGGCTCGACGGCGCCAAGGACAGGGTGGAGAAGGCCCGCGCGGCCCCGTGAGGCGGTCAGGAGCTGGTCAAGGTGGCCACGTACGCGTCGAGGTCGTCATAGCTGGTGTCGCCGCTGACCACGGTGGCCACCTTCGCCGACTGCTGCACGAGGCTCCGGGTCCGGCCGTCCTCGGAGAGCCGGCGCTCCCAGATCGTCCCCTCGATCGAGCTGGTCCCCTCGACGACCCCGTCCCGGGTGGCGTCCTGGATCATCTCCGGGAGACGGTCGTCGCCCTGCTCGATGGCGATGTAGACCGTGTTGGCGTCGAGGAAACCCAGCTGCCAGGTGTTGCGCACGGCCGTGTCCCCGCCGGAGATGGGCTTGCCCACCGGCGTCCAGGCCGCCTTTGTCGCCCGCCAGCCCGCCGGCGTCGAAGGTGGGGCCAGCACCGGGTACGGCGCCTGGTCGCGCGCCTGAGCCAGCACCGGCTGCCAGTCCACGCTCTGCACCGCGGCGTCGTCCGGCGGGTTGCGGGTGAAGAAGAGGGCGATCAGCACCACCGGGATCAGCAGGACGCCCATCGACAGGGCCATGTCCCTCGGCGTCGGTTGCCGCTTCGCTCTCGCCACCCCGACATCTTTCCACGCCGCCCAGCTCCCGCCCGGCACCCGAGCTGAGGTGGGGCCTGTGCGGTATGAATGTCGCCATGAGTGAGGCCACCACTGACCAGAACGCGGCTGACTTCCGCATCGAGCACGACACGATGGGCGAGGTACGGGTGCCGACCGCCGCCCTGTGGAAGGCCCAGACGCAGCGGGCGGTGGAGAACTTTCCCATCTCGGGTGTCCCGATCGACCCCGACCTGATCGCTGCCCTCGGACTGATCAAGGGCGCGGCCGCGCAGGCCAACGCGAAGCTTGGGGTGCTGCCCGACGAGGTGGCCGACGCGATCGTCGCGGCCGCCGCCCGGCTCGTCGAGGGCGAGCACGTCGACCAGTTCCCGATCGACGTCTTCCAGACCGGCTCGGGCACCTCGAGCAACATGAATACCAACGAGGTGCTGTCCTCTCTTGCCACGACCTCCCTCGGCGCCGGCGTCCACCCCAACGACCAGGTCAACGCCTCCCAGTCCAGCAACGACGTCTTCCCTTCGGCCATTCACATCGCCGCCACCCGGAGCCTGATCACCACGTTGATCCCCGCCCTGCGGCAGCTCGAGGAGAGCCTCCAGCGCAAGTCGGTGGAGTTCGCCGAGGTCGTTAAGAGCGGTCGCACGCACCTGATGGACGCGACCCCGGTCACCCTCGGACAGGAGTTCGGCGGCTATGCCGCCCAGATCCGGTACGGCGTCGAGCGGGTCGAGGCGGCCCTCCCCCGGGTGGCGGAGCTGCCCCTCGGCGGTACGGCGGTGGGCACCGGGATCAACACCCCGCCGGGTTTCGCGGCGAAGGTGATCGCGATTATCGCCGAGCAGACCGGCCTGCCCCTCACCGAGGCCCGCGACCACTTCGAGGCCCAGGGCGCGCGCGACGGTCTGGTCGAGGCATCCGGCGCCCTGCGCACCATCGCGGTGAGCCTGAACAAGATCGCCAACGACATCCGCTGGATGGGCTCGGGCCCACGCGCCGGGCTCGGCGAGATCGCCCTGCCGGACCTGCAGCCAGGCAGCTCGATCATGCCGGGCAAGGTCAACCCGGTGCTCTGCGAGGCCACCCTGCAGGTCGTCGCGCAGGTGATCGGGAACGATGCTGCCGTCACCTTCGCCGGAGCCAACGGCAACTTCGAGCTCAACGTGATGCTGCCGGTGATGGCCCGCAACCTGCTCGAGTCGATCCGGTTGGTCAGCAACGTCAGCGTCCTGCTGGCCGATCGGTGCGTGGACGGGATCACGGCCAACGTCGAGCACTGCCGGACGCTGGCCGAGTCCTCACCGTCGATCGTCACACCGCTGAACAAGTACATCGGCTACGAGAACGCCGCAGCCGTGGCCAAGCAGGCGCTGAGGGAGAGCTCCACCATCCGCGAGGTGGTGATCGAGCGCGGCTACGTGGGTGACGGTGCGCTCACCGAGGAGCAGCTCGACACCGCCCTCGACGTGCTGTCGATGACCCGGCCGCCGCACTGAGGCCG
>JBPCRP010000016.1:0-41486 GCA_050996715.1 Propionibacteriaceae bacterium | reverse complement strand
CCGACGCCGCCGCCCGCCTGGGTCGTGACCGACGACGCTGCGATCGACACCGAGCTCGGGATCCTCAAGTCCGGCAAGGAAGCCGACGTCTTCCTGCTGGAACGCGCCACCGCCGAGCGGAGCTCGGTGCTGGCCGCCAAGCGCTACCGCAGCCACACCGACCGGATGTTCCACCGGGACGCCACCTATACCGAGGGCCGGATCCAACGCCGGACCCGGGACCGGCGGGCGGTGGCCAAGAGCAGCCGCTACGGCCGTCGCGTCGAATCGGCGTCGTGGGCCGCCGCGGAGTTCGCCCACCTGAGCACCTTCTGGTCCGCGGGGCTCCCGGTGCCCTACCCGGTGCAGCTCAACGACGCCGAGCTGCTGATGGAGTTCGTCACCCTGGAGGGCCCGGGCACCGACGGCACCGGCGCCCCTCGGCTGGCCCAGTGCCGACCCGGGCCCGACCTCGTGGCGCACTACTTCGCCCAGCTGCGGTCGGCCATGATCGCCATGGCGGGGTGCGGGCTCGCGCACGGTGACCTGTCGCCGTACAACGTGCTCGCGACCGGTGAACGGATCGTGATCATCGACCTGCCACAGGCCGTCGACGTGGCGGCGAACCCCTCCGGGATGGAGTTCTTGGCTCGAGACTGCCGCAACGTGTGCCGCTGGTTCGTCGCCCGCGGACTCGAGGTCGATGCGGACGCCCTGCTGGCCGAGCTGGTGGCTGCCGTCTACTGACGGCGTGTCGAGCGATCAGGTACGACGGCGGCGGACCCGGGCGCCGAGACCCACTCCCAGCGCCGCCACGGCGGCCAACAGCGCCCCGGCGACCGGCCACCCGGATCCATCACCAGGAGCCGTACCGGTCGGCAGGGTCACCGGGGAGGTCGGGGTCGAGCTCAGCGGCCCGGCGGCGTCGCCCGCGCCGGCGATGACGACGGAGTCCAACCGCGTCGGCACGTCCGCGGCGCAGGTGTCGTCCAGGCCCACCTTCGTCTCGGCGCCGGCGTCGCTGGGCCGCGATCCCTCGTCGAGCACCGCGGTCGCCGCCCACCGCACCGCCCCTGCGGTGGTGACCCGTGCGGACTGACCAGCGGCGAGCTGCACCGCCTGCTGCACCGTCGACCCGTCCCGGAAGGCCACCGTCACCGCCGAGTTGCCGGCGGGGTTCGCCCAGGTGACGGCGGTGCAGTCGACTGTGGTCGTCACGCAATCCAGCAGGGCGAAGTCGGTGTGGTCGAGGACCGTGCTGCCCGCGGCCACCGTCAGCTCGTAGCGGCCCGGCCCGAAACGGGACAGGTCCACCGGCGTCGGACGTCCTGGGGTCAGCACGCCGTCGGTCATCGTCAGCGGGCTGCCCTGGCGGTTGACCCACCAGTTCAAATCGGCATCGGCGTCGGCGCCGACGGTCAGCACCGTGACCGGTTGGCGACGGGCCAAGCAGGGGGCCGACACCACCGCCGTCAACGACCGGTCCGGGGTGCGACAGCCCTGGTCGACCGCCACCCGATCTCCACGGCCGGTCGCCCCGAGACGTCCCGCGTCGACCCCCACCCGGCCCGCCGCCCAGTCGAGCCGCGACCGGGAGACGGCGACACGGACCGCGCGACCTGCCGGGATCGTCACGGTGCTGTCGGGCACGGCCCGGGCGAAGTCACCCCACGCGACGACCGCGGACTGCCTCGGGTCGGGATTGGCAAAGACGACCGTCCGGCACGTGGTCCGGACCGTCACGGGAAGGGTCAGGACCTCCGCTTCGACCGTGGCTGCGCCCGTCCGCGGTGCCAGCGCGGACACGGTCCAGGCGACCGGCACCGTCACCGTCGGGGTCGGCACGGTGGGTTCCTTCCCGGACGGCGGCGTGGTGTCCGGGGGCGACCCGGGCCCGGTGCTCGGCGGCGGCACGGTGCTCGGCGGCGGCACGGTGCTCGGCGGCGGGATGGAGGTCGGTGGCGGCACGGTGGTCGACGGGATGGTACTCGGCGGCGGCACGGTGCTCGGTGGCGGCACGGTGCTCGGTGGCGGCACGCTGTTGGGCTGACCCGTCGGCTGGTCCGATGATGTGGGGGCCGGCGACGTGGGCGGCGGCGGGAGAGGGGTGGTCGGCTCGTCCGACGCGGGGGGCTCCGCTGCTCCCGCCGACGCGGTGGGGGCGGGCGGCGACGGATCCGCCGTCGAGTCCATGGGAGACGTCGTCGTCGTGCTGAAGATCGGGGCGGACCCGGAATCGCTCGGCGTCGGGTCGGTAAGCACGGTGGCCGCGGCAGCGGGTGGCTCGGAGGGAAGCGGGTCCGCGGCGGCCGGCCCACCCGCCAGGACGCCGGCAGCGGCCACGGCCAGCACCAGGGCGGCCGACCACAACGCGACGACGCGTGCTCGCCTCGCTCGGCGTCCCAGCCCCATGCCCGTCCCTCGTCTCTGTTCCGACGCCCCAGGCGACGATCACCAGGCCCTATCCGACAGGGAGCGAAACCGGTATCGCAAGTCTTTGCGCAAGACGCAACGCGATCGAGACCTGCGCCGGCCCGGTCGCCGCCGGCCGCCTACACTCCTGCGGTGATGCTCGCCGCCGGCTCCCCGGCCCCCGGTCTGCTCGTCGCGGGGACCTCGTCCGACGCCGGCAAGTCACTGATCACCACCGGGCTCTGCCGAGCGCTGCACCGTCGGGGCGTGGCGGTCGCCCCCTTCAAGGCCCAGAACATGTCGAACAACTCGATGGTCTGCCTCGACGGGGCCGAGATCGGTCGAGCCCAGTACCTGCAAGCTCAGGCCGCGGGCGTCAGCGCCGACTCCGCGATGAACCCGGTGCTGCTCAAGCCGGGCTCAGACCGTCGGGCGCACGTCGTCCTGCGCGGTCGCCCGGCCGGCACCCTGGAGGCCGGACAGTACGCGACCGGTCGGCGGGTGCTCGCCGATGCGGCCTTCGCCGCGTTCGAGGACCTCACCCGCCGCTTCGACGTGGTGATCTGCGAGGGCGCGGGTTCGCCCGCCGAGATCAACCTGCGGGCCGGCGACTACGTGAACCTCGGCCTCGCCCGGCGCTTCGATCTGCCCGTGGTGCTGGTCGGCGACATCGACAAGGGCGGGGTGCTGGCCGCGATCTTCGGGACCGCCGGGATCCTCGAGCCGGCCGACCGGGCCCAGCTCCGCTCGTACGTGATCAACAAGTTCCGCGGCGACCCGGAGGTGCTCACGCCCGGGCTGAGCGAGCTCAGCGCCCGCACCGGGTTGCCGTGCGCGGGAGTGATCCCCTGGCTGGAAGGGGTCTGGCTGGACACCGAAGACACCCTGGAGATCGGCCGTTGGACGTCGGACTCACGGTCCGCGGGAACCGGCGTGCTCCAGGTCGCCGTCGTCCGGCTGCCCCGGGTCTCGAACGTCACCGACGTGGACGCGCTGGCCGCGGAGCCGGGGGTGGACGTACGCGTGACCGTGGACCCTGGGGTCGTGGCCGACGCCGACCTGGTGGTGCTGCCCGGCTCCCGCGCGACGCTGTCGGACCTGACGTGGTTACGCGAACGCGGGCTGGCCGCAGCGATCATCGCGCGAGCCGGACGCGATGCCCCCGTGCTGGGAATCTGTGGCGGCTACCAGATGCTCGCGGGCCCGATCGACGACGGCGGGGTGGAGGGTGGGGCGTCGGCGTCCGGACGCGCTCCCCAAGCCGGGACGGCGGCCGGCCTCGGCCTGCTCCCGGTGCGGGTCGACTTCCACGCCGACAAGACGTTGGCGCGCCCGACGGGAGCCTGGCGCGGGTCGGGCGTGACGGCGTACGAGATCCACCACGGCCGGGCGGCCCGGACCTCCGCCGACGGCGAGGACTTCCTCGACGGCGTTCGGCTCGGCGCGGTCTGGGGCACGATGTGGCACGGCACCCTGGAGAACGACGACTTCCGGCGGGCGTGGCTGGCCGAGGTGGCGATGACCGTCGGATCCGGCTGGCGACCCCACTCGGACGCCCCGTCCTTCGCCGCGCGCCGCGAGACCATGATCGATACCCTGGCCGACGCCGTCGAAGATCATCTCGATCTCGACCTCGTGCTCGCCGGGACCCGGGGAGCACGGCCGTGAGGGGGCCCTCGTGACGGCATGGCGGGTGCTGGTGATCGGCATCGGGTCCGGTGTACCGGGGCACCTCACCGCCGACGCGGTCGAGGCCATGGGTTCGGTCGAGGTGTTCCTGGCGGCCGACAAGCGGGCCGAGACCTCCGACCTGGTGAGGATGCGGTCCGACCTGTGCCGGGCGGTTCTCGACCGTGGACGCTACCGGTTCGTCGCCCTGCCCGATCCCGAACGGCGTCGGGGCTCCTACCTGGAGGACGTCGCCTGCTGGCACCGACGTCGCGCCGCCGTCCAGGCCACGGCGATCAGCGACGAGTTGCCGGACGGTGGCACGGTCGGCTTCCTGGTCTGGGGTGACCCGTCGCTCTACGACAGCACCCTGCGGCAGCTGGAGCTGATCCGGGCCGCAGGACTCGAGCTCGACGTACGCGTGGTGCCCGGGCTCAGCAGCCCGTCCCTGCTCGCGGCCGCGCACGGCATCGCCCTCAACCGGGTGGGCCGTCCCGTGCACATCACCACCGGACGCCGTCTGCTGGCGGAGTACGACCCAGCGCTCGGCGACGTCGTGGTGATGCTCGACGGCGGACTAGCCTGCGCCGAGCTGACCGGTGCGTACCCCGAGCTGGTCATTTTCTGGGGCGCGCAGCTCGGGCTCGCCGATCAGGTCGTCATTGCCGGCCGACTCGCCGACGTGATCGAGCAGATCCGCCGTGCGCGCGACCGGCTACGTACACAGCGCGGCTGGGTGATGGACACCTATCTGCTGCGCGCCTGACGCCGACCAGTCAGGTCTTCCCGGGTTCCTGCGCGTGTCGCGCAAAGCCCTGGCTGGTCGGCGTGGGGAGAGTTGCGCGACCAGTCAGGTGTTTCCGGGTTTCTACGCGTGTCGCGAAAAGCCCTGGCTGGTCGGCGTGGGGGTTACTCGTTGATCGGGCGGGGAATGCTCCGGTTGGCGACCCGGTTCTCGGCGGCGATCATCCAGGCCAACTGCTCAAGACGCTCGAGGATGACGTGCAGGATGTCGGCGGTGGTGGGGTCCTCGGCGTCGACATCGTCGTGGATCCGACGCACGGTGCCGACGGTGGTGTACACCGCGGCGGTGACCAGATCGACAGTCTCGCCGGTGTCGACCTCGTCGGCCGGGAACGGTGCCAGGCTGGTCTGCGCGGCGACGGTGGCGGCGCGACCGTCCGGGGTGATGTAGATGGCGCGCATCCGCTCGGCGACGGTGTCGGAGAACTCGCGCACGTCGGTGACCAGCTCGTCGAGCTGCAGGTGCAGGTCGCGGAAGTTCTTCCCGACGACGTTCCAGTGGGCCTGCTTGCCCTGCAGGTGCAGATCGATCAGGTCAACGTGCAGCTGCTGCAGATTGTCTGCAAGTGGCCGGGACGCCTTGAACGGCGGCCGGACGACGTGCTCGGTGGGGGCTTGCAAGGTGTCGGTCATTGATGTCTCCCTCGGTGTCGTGATGAAGGGGATTCTGCCACCTTTTCTGGAATCATTCCAGTAAAGGAAGCCTCCCCTTCGACCCTCTCGGCTGGCCCGAGGTCAGCTGAGGATGATCGAGCGGGAGAGCGCGCGCGGGTGGTCGGGATCGAGCCCGCGGTGCGTCGCGAGATCGACGGCCAACCGTTGGGCCAGCACCAGCTCGGCCAAGGGGTCGAGGGTGCCGGTGTGCACGGTCGCTCCGGTGGCCTCGACCGTCTCGACCAGACCCGCCGGGGCCGGCCCGAAGATCCACACCAGGGTCTGTTCGGTGGCCACCGCCACCGGGCCGTGCCGATACTCCATCGCCGGGTAGGACTCGCTCCAGGTCTGGGCCGACTCCCGGATCTTCAGCGCCGCCTCGTGGGCGAGCCCGACGGTCCACCCCGTGCCCAGGAACACGAAGTGCCGGTACGGCCGCGGGTCCACCCCGGGCTCCGTCACGGCGGCGATGCCGTCGACGATGGATCCCTCGACGTCGTAGCCGCAGGCAGCCCGGATCAGGGTGAGAACCGTGGTGGGGAAACGGGTCTGCACGACACTGGTCTCGTCGGCGTAACCCAGCACGATCACCTCGTCGGCCAGCTCGCCGGCCGGGCTGTCCTCGACGGCGGTGATCAGCACCGTGGTCGTGTCGGGCAGGGCCCGCAGCACGTCGATGACCTCGGTCGTGGTGCCCGAACGACTGATCACCACGACCCGGTCGTACGGCCGGGTGAACGGTGCCTCGAGGCCGTAGCCCCAGTCGGTCTCGCCGAGTCCGGCTTGCTCGCGGAGCACGGCGTAGGCGAGGGCGACGAAGGCCGACGTCCCGCAGCCCACCGCGAGCACCCGCTCGCCCGGAGCCGCCAGGCCGGGGGCCGGGGTCGTGGCCGCCGTGCGCCAGACATCGGGCTGGCTGAGGATCTCGGCGTTCGTCGCAGTCATGAGGCGAGTATGCAGATATCTGAGCGATCTGCCCAGATCCCCAGCGCAAACGAGCACGTCGTCGCCCGCGGGAGTGACCCCCTGAGCCCCGCGGCCGGCGATGCCCAGGAATAGCTGCACCAGGAGTGCCCGTTGTCCCTGCCATGACCTTGACGATCACTGACCCGACCGCCGTCCACGCCTCCGGCACGTTCGAGATCGACGGCAAGACCGTTCACCGGCTCGGTTTCGGAGCCATGCGGCTGACTGGGAAGGGCATCTGGGGCCCGCCCACCGACCACGCCGAGGCGGTCCGGGTCGTGCAGCGCGCCGTCGACCTCGGGGTCGACTTCATCGACACCGCCGACTCCTACGGCCCCTACGTCAGCGAAGACATCATCCGCGAGGCCCT
This sequence comes from Propionibacteriaceae bacterium, assembly GCA_050996715.1. Taxonomy (GTDB): domain Bacteria; phylum Actinomycetota; class Actinomycetes; order Propionibacteriales; family Propionibacteriaceae; genus Microlunatus. The sequence continues at coordinate 34,633 of JBPCRP010000016.1, read as the reverse complement.
CCACCCCTACGCCGATCAGGTGCTGATCGCGACCAAGGCCGGACTCGTCCGGACCGGGCCCGACGCATGGCTGCCCGTCGGCCGACCCGAGTACCTCCGCCAGGAGGTGGAGATGTCCCTGCGTCGGCTCGGCGTCGAGCGGATCGAGCTCATGCAGCTGCACCGGATCGATGCGAAGGTCGACCTGGCCGACCAGATCGGGGTCTTCGTCGAGCTCCAGCAGGAAGGCAAGATCGGCGCCTTCGGACTCTCCGAGGTGAGCGTCGAACAGCTCGAGCAGGTGCAGGCGATCATCGCGGTCGCCACCGTGCAGAACCGCTACAACCTCACCGACCGAACCTCCCAGGACGTGCTCGACTACGCCACCGCGCAGGGCATCGGCTTCATCCCGTGGGCCCCGATCGCCGCCGGCGAGCTGGCCCGGCCGGGCGGCCCGGTCGACGACGTGGTCAAGGCCACCGGGGCGACGGTCGCGCAGGTCGCACTCGCCTGGTTGCTGCACCGCTCCCCGGTCATGCTGCCGATTCCGGGCACCTCGACCGTCAGCCACCTCGAGGACAACCTCGGCGCCGGCGCGGTCGAACTGACCGAGGCGCAGATCACCGAACTCAGCGCCGCCAAGTAGGCCCCACCGAGCGATTTCTCCCGACGACCGGAGGAATCGCTCGGTGAGTCAGTCGCCGTCTCAGCCGCGACCCAGGATCTCGGTGACCTCGATCATGAGCACCACCCGCGCCGGGTTCGGCCGGGGTTGGCGGTAACGCTCGGCGTAGCGCCGTTCGGCCTCGGCCACCGCGGCCCGGTCGTCGACCACCCGGACCGGCCCGCTCAACGTCAGCCAGCGGGCCCGGTCCACCTGGCAGACCGCTCCGATCGCGCCGGCGCGGGCCGCGTTCCGGGCCTTGACCGACGTCCCGCTGGTGATCACCCGGACGAGGCGGGTCGCTGGCTCGTAGGTGAACCCCACCGGCACCACGTGCGGTGAGCCGTCGCGGCGCAGCGTGGTCAAGGTCGCGAGATGGCGCTCGGCCAGGAAGGCGAGGACGTCGTCGCCCGGCGCCTCGACCTCCAGGCTCACTGGCGATCCTCGAGATCGCCCTCGACATCCAGGTAGACCTGACGCAGGTCGTCCATCAGCTCCGGGTCGGGCTCGGCCCACAGCCCCCGGTCGACCGCCTCGGTGAGCTTCTCGACCATGGCGTGCAGGGCCCAGGGGTTGGCGTGGCGCAAGAAATCCTGATTCTCCTTGTCCAGCACGTAGGTCTCGGCCAACTTCTCATACATCCAGTCCGGCACCACACCCGTCGTCGCGTCGAAGCCGAACAGGTAGTCCACGGTGGCGGCCAGCTCGAAGGCCCCCTTGTAGCCGTGCTGCTTCATGGCGGTAATCCAGCGGGGGTTGATCACCCGGGAGCGGAACACCCGGGCGGTCTCCTCGGTCAGCGTCCGGGTGCGGACGGCGTCAGGCGTGGTGCTGTCCCCCACGTAGGCCTTGGGGTCCGCGCCGGTCAGCGCCCGCACGGTCGCGACCATCCCACCGTGGTACTGGAAGTAGTCGTCGGAGTCGGCGATGTCGTGCTCGCGGGTGTCGATGTTCTTGGCCGCCACGGAGATCCGCCGGTAGTTGGCGGTCATGTCGTCCCGCGCCGGAGCCCCGTCCAGACCCCGGCCGTACGCGAACCCGCCCCAGGTCGTGTAGACCTCGGCCAGATCGTCGTCGGTGCGCCAGTTTCCCGACTCCATCACCTGCAGCAGCCCGGCGCCGTACGACCCGGGCTTGGACCCGAAGATCCGCGTGGTGGCCCGCCGATGGTCACCGTGGGTGCCCAGGTCTGCGGCGGTGTGCCGAGCCACGAAGTTGCGATCATGGTCCTCCTCGAGCCCGGCGACCAGGGCCACCGCGTCGTCGATCATGGTCACCACATGCGGAAAGGCGTCGCGGAAGAAGCCCGAGATCCGTACCGTGACGTCGATCCGGGGCCGTCCGAGCTCCGCGAGCGGGACGGGCTCCAAGCCGACGACCCGACGGGAGGCCTCGTCCCAGGTGGGCAGCACCCCGAGCAGCGCCAGCACCTCGCCGACGTCGTCACCGCTGGTCCGCATCGCGGAGGTGCCCCACACCGACAGCCCGACCGACGCCGGGTACTCACCGGTCTCGTCGAGGTAGCGCTGCAGCAGCGAGTCCGCCATCGCCTGCCCCGTCTGGTACGCGAGCCGCGACGGCACCGCCTTCGGGTCGACGGAGTAGAAGTTGCGGCCGGTGGGCAAGGTGTTGATCAAGCCGCGCAACGGCGATCCCGACGGACCCGCCGGCACGTACCCGCCCTCGAGCGCGTGCAGCAGGTGGGTGATCTCGTCGGTCGTGCGGGCCAACCGCGGCACCACCTCGCGACAGGCGAAGGTCAGCGAGGCGGACACCCCGGCGTTCGGGCCCCCCAGCTGATCAGCCACGATGCGCGCGACCGCCGACGGATCCCAGTCCGCGACGTCGAGCGCCTCGACCAGGGCCCGGGCCTGCTCCTCGGCGGCGTCGGCCTCGGCGGTGGTGCTGTCGTTCTCCGTCAGCCCCAGGGCGACCCGAAGGCCCGGGACCCCGGTGTTGTCGCCGCCGAAGACCTGATTGGCCCGCAGCATGGCCAGCACCAGGTTGATCCGGTCCTCGCCGGCGGGAGCCTGGCCCAGCACGTGCAGCCCGTCGCGGATCTGCACGTCCTTGATCTCGCACAGCCAGCCGTCGACGTGCAGGACGAAGTCGTCGAACGCCTCCTGGTCCGGGCGGTCGGTCAGGCCCAGGTCGTGGTCCATCTTGGCGGCCTGGATCAGCGTCCAGATCTCACCCTGCAAGGCTGGGGCCTTGGCCGGGTCCATGGCGGCGACCGTGCCGTACTCGTCGAGCAGCTGCTCGAGCCGGGCGATGTCGCCGTACGCCTCGGCCCGGGCCATCGGCGGCACCAGGTGGTCGATCACGGTCGCGTGCGCCCGCCGCTTGGCCTGGGTGCCCTCGCCCGGATCGTTGACCAGGAAGGGATAGATCAGCGGCACCGAGCCGAGGGCGGCGTCGGTACCGCACGCCGCCGACATGCCGATGTTCTTGCCCGGCAGCCACTCCAGGTTGCCGTGCTTGCCGACGTGGACGATCGCGTGCGCACCGAAAGAGTTCTCCAGCCAACGGTAGACGGCCAGGTAGTGATGGGTCGGCGCCAGATCCGGGTCGTGGTAGATCGCGATCGGGTTCTCCCCGAACCCGCGGGGTGGCTGGACCAAGATCACCACGTTGCCGGCTTGCAGCGTCGCCGCCACGATCTCGCCGTCGGCGTGCTGCGCACGGTCCACGAAGAGCTCGCCCGGCGCCTCGCCCCAGGTGCGGGTGACCCGGTCGACCAGCGCGTCGGGTAGGTCGGCCAACCACCGCCGGTAGTCGGCCGCGGGGATCCGGACCCGCTGCCCGGCCAGCTGCGCGCTGGTCAGCCACTCGGGGTCCTGACCGCCGGCGTCGATCAATGCGTGGATGAGGGCATTGCCGGCGGTGGTGTCGGGCTGCTCGTCCTCGACCGCAGGCAACGGGCCCGTGCCGGGGATCTCTCCGGGGGCGCCAAGGTCGTACCCCTGCTCACGGAGGGCCCGCAACAACCTGATCACCGACACGGGGGTGTCGAGGCCGACGGCGTTACCGATTCGCGAGTGCTTGGTGGGGTAGGCCGAGAGCACGATGGCGACCTTGCGATCCGCCGGGGCGAGATAGCGGAGCCGGGCGTGGTTGACTGCGATCTTCGCGACCCGGTCGCAGCGTTCGTGGTCGGGTGCGTAGTGCGGCAGGCCGTCGGCGTCGGTCTCCTTGAACGAGAACGGCACCGTGATGATCCGCCCGTCGAACTCCGGGACCGCGACCTGGGTGGCCACGTCGAGCGGCGACAGACCCTCGGGAGCCTCGTCCCAGGCCTGTCGGCCGGTGGTGAGGCAGAGTCCCTGCAGCATGGGGATGTCGAGTGCGGCCAGCCGTCGGACGTCCCAGCCCCCGTCGTCCTCGCCGGCGGACACCGTGGCGGGCTTCGTCCCGCCCGCGGCCAGCACGGTGGTGACCAGCGCGTCGAAGGTGCCGAGGTGGGCGATCAGGTCGTCCGGGGCGTCTCGCAACGAGGCGGCGAAGACGGGGATCCCTACGCCGCCGGCCCGATCGACCGCATCCGCCAGCGCCTGCACGTAGTCGGTGTTCCCGGCGGTGAACTGGGCCCGGTAGAACAAAATCGCGACCCGTGGGCGGACGGCGTCCAGCGGTGCCGGCGTGGGGCGGGGCAGCTCGCCCCAGACCGGCTGGTCGACGGGCGGGGCGAACCCCTCGCCGGTCAACAAAACGGTGTCGGACAAGAAGGCGTGCAGCTCGCGGAGGTTGTCGACCCCGCCCTGGGCGAGGTAGCGGTGGGCTTGTGCACAGACCCCGATCGGCACCGTGGACATCTCCATCAGCGCCGCGTCGGGAGTCTGCTCGCCGCCCAGCACGACCATCGGCGTCCCCGTGTCCCGGATCTGGGCGAAGCCCCGGCACAGGTCGCGCGGCGAGCCCAGCACGCGGGCCACCACCAGGTCGGCGTCGGCGAAGACCTGACCCATCTCGGTGTGCGCGACCCGGGAGGGGTTGGCCCAGACGTAGTCGACGCCCCCGGACGAACCCGTCGGGCCGGCCGAGGCCGTCCGGGCGCTCAGCAGGTCGGTGTCAGACGTGGACAGCAGCGCGATACGCGGCACAGCAACTCCTCGCCGGGGTCCGCGCCCCGGAGGTTGGGAACAGGTCGCGACCGGCGAAGTTCCTGACTCGCCGAACGGAGGAGGGTTCACAGTGGCGGGAACGTCCCGGAGTCGCACCGGGTTCCTGTCACGCGATCGTGGGCTCGAGCCTATCCGGCGCCGGACGGCTGCCTGGCCGAGCCGGGTGGTCGGTGGAGTTTCATCTCGGCACCCACCCGCGGCAGGGCGACCTACTGGGCGACGACCAGTGCCGCGCCGTAGGTGAGCGGAGGGACCAGCCAGCCCACCAGGGCGATCTTGTGCCACGCCGCCCACCGCGGGTGCCCACTTGCGACCGGTCGCAGCCAGACGATCTCGGCGAACCAGCGGAAGACGAAGACGAGGATCCCGATCACCAGTACCGCGCGGGACAGGGAGTCGACGACCAGCAGGTCCCTGGCCCCGATCGCGGTGATCAACCCGATCGCGGCCAGGGCCACCCCGACGGACCGGGTGTGCAGCGTGATCATCACCGCCGACAGCGGACCGAGGTAGCGCAGCTTCATCCAGCTCCAGCCCAACAGCTTCGGCTGCAGCGCGTGCAGCAACCCGAAGACCACCAAGGCAGCGCCCATCACCTGCAGGAGGAACACCATCGCCATCGAACCGAGATTCACAACCACATTGTGGGGAGCGCCGACCTCTGTTCGCGGTAGGCGCGCAGCGCGGGCTCCCGTCGTGCTCAATTCGTGCTGACGACCCTCACTACGATGAGTCGGTGAGCCGTCCCGTCCCGCACCCGGCAGCAGACCGCTGCCCGGGCCTGCTGCGCCCGCACCGGGCCGACGACGGGTCGTTGGTTCGGATCCGGATTCCCGGGGGCCAGACCGACGCGTCGGTGCTGCTCGCACTTTCCGAGCTCTCGCAGACCTACGGCAACGGCGACCTGCAGCTCACCTCGCGCGGCAACATCCAGATCCGGGGCATCGACGAGCGGCGGCTCGTCGGGCTCTCCGGCGCGGTCGGTGAGCTGGGGTTGCTGCCCTCCGAGGTGCACGAACGAATTCGCAACGTCGTCGCCTCACCCCTCACCGGCCTCGGCGGCCACGTCGACCTGCGCGAGATGCTCGTCGAGCTGGACCAGCGGATCTGTGCGAGCACCGTGCTCAGCCAGTTGCCCGGACGCTTCCTGTTCGCCCTCGACGACGGGCACGGTGACGCCCTGTCGCTGGCGTACGACCTCGGTTACCTGGCGACCGACGAGGCGCACGGGTTGATCGTCGCGGACGGCCGCGGGCTCCGGGTGACCCAGGCGACCGCGGCCCGCGAGCTGGTCGGCTGGGCCGAACGCTTCCTCGCGGCCCGGGCGACCCTCGGCCGGCCCATCTGGCACGTGCGGGAACTGCCCTGGCCGCTGCTCGCCAGGGCACCGGCGGTGCGGATCCCGGCGGGGGTCCCGGTGCCGCTCGGCGTGGTCGAGGAGGCAGCGTCGATCGCCGTACCCCTGGCCCTGCTGACGCCGGACCAGGCCCGCACCGTGGCCGACGTCGCCACCACCGTCGTGGTCACGCCGTGGCGCGGCCTGGTGCTGCCCAAGGCCGGCGAGCGCCTCCCCGAGCTGCTCACCGCCGGTCTCGTCGCCGACCCTGTCTCACCCTGGTCACGACTGACGGCCTGCGTCGGCGCCCCGGGCTGCGCCAAGTCGCTGATCAGCACCCGGGACCGCGCGATCGAGCTCGCGGCGGCGTGGCCCGCACCCAAGCTGCCGGTCCATGTCAGCGGCTGTCGGCGGCGCTGCGGGGCTCCGTCGGGCCGCTACGTTGACCTGATGGCCCCGGCAGATCTTGGTCAGTCGCTGGCCGTCGCGGGTGCGCTCGGCCCGCGCGGTGAGGTCGCAGCGCAGCGGCAGCCGAGCCGGCGGTACGACTACGTCCGCGACGGCGGTGAAATCTACGCCCGTTCCTTCGCGACGATCCGAGACGAGGCGGACCTCAGCGGGCTGCCCGCCGACGTCCGACCCGTGGCCGTCCGGATGATCCACGCCGCCGGGGACATCGACCTGGTGCACGACATCGCGGTGCACGGCAACCTGGTGCGGGCCGCCCGAGCCGCGCTCGCCGACCACGCCACGATCTTTTCCGACTCCGAGATGCTGGCCTCGGGGGTCACCCGGCGCCGACTGCCGGCGGACAACGCGGTGCGCTGCCTCCTCAACGACACGCGCACCGCGGCCCTGGCCGAGCAGTGGGGCACCACCCGGTCGGCCGCCGCGGTCTCGTTGTGGGGCCCCGAGCTGGACGGCGCCGTGGTGGCGATCGGCAACGCCCCGACCGCGCTGTTCCACCTGCTCGAGCTGATCGCCGACGGTGGACCGCGCCCGGCCGCGATCATCGGCATCCCGGTCGGCTTCGTGGGCTCGGCCGAGTCCAAGCTCGCCCTCGCCGAGAACCCGTGGGACATCCCCTACCTCGTCGTCCACGGCCGCCGCGGTGGCTCGGCGATTTGTGCCGCGGCGATCAACGCGCTGGCCAGCTCCTCCGAGCGGTGACGCCGGTGAGGAACGACCCGAGCGCACCCGGGGGAGCGGGACGGCTGTACGGCGTCGGCGTCGGGCCGGGCGACCCCGAGCTGCTGACCCTCAAGGCCGCGCGGGTGATCACCGGGGCCGACGTGATCGCCTACCACTCCGGCACCCGCGGCGCCTCGATCGCCCGCTCGATCGTGGCGGATCTGATCACCGACGGCACCGTCGAGGAGCTGCTCGTCTACCCCGTCACCACCGGCGCGACCGACCACCCGCTCGGCTACTACGGCGCGGTCGCCGAGTTCTACGACGCGTCGGCCGCCCGGTTGGCGGTGCACCTGGAGGCCGGCCGTACCGTGGTGGTGCTGGCCGAGGGAGACCCCCTGTTCTACAGCTCCTACATGTATCTCCAGGACCGACTCAGTGGTCGATTCCCGGCCGAGATCGTGCCCGGGGTGATCTCGATCAGCGCCGCCACCGCCGCGCTCGCCACCCCACTGTCCCGGCACGAGGACGTGCTGACCGTGTTGCCCGGCACGCTCCCGGTGCCCGAGCTCGCCCGCCGGTTGGCCGACACCGACGCTGCGGTGATCATGAAGCTGGGGCGCACCTTCGCCGGCGTCCGCGACGCTCTCGACCAGGCCGGGGTGCTGCACCGAGCACGGTACGTCGAGCGCGCCAGCACCGGCGCCGAGGTCACCCGCCCGGTGGCCGACGTCGATCCGAGCCGGGTGCCGTACTTCTCGATGGTCATCGTCCCGGGCCGCGACCGTCGGGCCGACAGCGCGGACCGGGCGGACGAGGTGGGCCGGGCAGCGTCGGCACGGGGACGTGCTCAGCACGGGGGCGTCGGCGAGCTGTACGTGGTCGGGCTCGGCCCTGGGCCCGACCGATGGCTGACCCCTGAGGTGAGGGAGGTGCTCGGGAGGGTGGCGCACGTGGTGGGGTACGCGCCGTACGTCGACCGGGTGCCACAGCGCGTCGGCCTCACCCGGCACCCGTCCGGGAACACCGTGGAGCTGGACCGGGCCCGGCACGCACTCGGGCTGGCGGCCGGCGGCGCGTCGGTCGCCGTGGTCTCCGGCGGGGACGCGGGCGTCTTCGGGATGGCGACCGCCGTGCACGAGGTGGCCGAGGAGTTCCCCGGGGTGAGGGTGACCGTGCTGCCCGGCCTGACCGCGGCCCAGGCCGTCGCTGCGCGGGCCGGGGCTCCGTTGGGAGGGGACTACGCGGTGCTGTCCCTCTCGGACCGGCGGAAGCCGTGGTCGGTGATCGAGGACCGGCTCCGCGCTCTCGGTCGGGCGGACCTGGTGATCGCGCTCTATAACCCCGCGTCCCGCCGCCGTACGACGCAGGTCAAGCTGGCCGTGGAGGTGTTGCTCGAGGTGCGCTCCGGTGAGGCGGTGGTCGTGGTCGGCCGCGACGTCGGCCGGGCCGAGGAGTCCCTGACCGTCACCACCCTCGCCGACCTCGACCCCGACACGATCGACATGAAGTGCCTGCTGATCATCGGCAGCAGCACCACCCGGGTCAGCCCCACCGGCGCCGTCTGGACCCCCCGCTCTGTCCCCTCCTGATCCGGGCGATCCCCTCCCGACTTCGCTCGAACACCCTTTCCTCCGTCGAACAGGGCAGATAGGACGTGTTCGAGCGCGGAAAGGGTGTTCGGGCGCAGGAGGCTCCGGTCAGCCAGTCCCACCCGGGCGAGCCGCGGACCTTTGTCCCTGGTCACGGGTTGTGCACACCTAAAAGATCTTGAGATTCATAGCCTAGGCTTCGGCAGAACTACCACCCCCCACGTCCGGGAGAGACATGAACACGCCAGCCATCGGGGAGTTTCTGAAGTTCTGCAGTGACTGACCCGTCAGCTTGCAGCTCCCCCTGCCGGGTTCCCAGCGGGGTACGACAGTGACCACGATCCGCACCGAACACCAGACCACGTCGATCGAGACGATGCTGCGTCGGGCTGCCATCCCCGCCACGTCCCAGCTGGTCCTCGACCTGCAGACCCGGCGAGCGGTCGCCATCAAGGTGATCACGTCCGACCTCGCCGAGCCGCTGGACGCCGTGACCATCGTGCGGACGCTGAACTTGATGGCCGCCCACCAGGGTCGACCCGTCGGGCCCGTGATCATCGAGGTGCCGCGGAGCACGCTGCTCACGGTGGCGCCGGCCGGCCAGCACAGCGAGCACCCGATGATCCTCAGCCTGCTCGCCGAGGGTCTGCTGGACCACCCGGCCGAGTCGCTCCGGTTGGTGCAGCGGGCCCGGGAGCTCGGGTGGGAGATCGGACTCCGGGGAGTCGGCCGCTCGACGGCCACGCTCGCCGCGGTCTCGGTCTTCGAACCGAGCCTGGTCACCCTCGCGGTGGAGATCCTGGCCGACCCGGCCAGCGCGCTGGCCGTGGAAACGCTGCAGACGGTGACGGCGTTCCGGCATGCGACCGGGGCGACCGTGATGGCCGAACCGTTGGACAGCGGCACCCTCCGGCACACCGCGCAGAGCCTGGGCGCGACGATCGGCAGCGGCGACGCCGTACCCCGGGACACCACTGAGCTGCCGGCCGAGCTCGACTACACCCTCGACCTCTTCGTCTCCCCGCGGCAGCCCGAGCACCAGATGAGCCCCTACGAGATCTCGATCCAGCGTCACCAGTCCCAGCGCGCACACCGATCGCTGGTGGCGAGCGCGGGCCGCAGGATCGAGCAGACGGCCCGGACCTCGGGTCGCTCGTCCATCGTGCTGGCGTGCTTCCAGCACGCCCGGCACCTCACCCCGTCGATCTCGGAGACCTACAGCGAGCTGGCGGGTCACACCGAGATGATCATGCTCGCCGCCGGTGGGCTGCGCCGGGCTCCAGCTGCCGGGGTGTCGTGGACCGACCTGGCGCGGCACGACACCCTCCGCCGGGAGTGGACGGTGCTGCTGCTGGCACCGACGACGGCGATGCTGCTCGCCGCCCGAGAGGTGCGCCGGGCCAGCAAGCACGACGAGCGGGAGTTCGACTACACCCTGAGCTACGAGCGCGACCTGGTCGCCCACGCCGCCCGCAGCCTGCTGACCCGGTTGCCGACGCGCGATCAGCCGCGACGTCTGGCTCCGTAAAGATGTGACTCGACGAAGTCCCCGGGGGTCAGCGCTCGGCCGATCATGATCACCGCAGCCTGGCGGAGGCCGTGGGCCTCGACGGCGTCGGCGATGTCGGCCAGCGTGCCGCGGAGCACGACCTGGTGCGGCCGGGAGGCGTCGGCGACCACCACCACCGGGCAGTCCGCGCCGTACGCCGGGGTCAGCTCCGCCGCCAGCTCGCGGGTCCGGCGGATGGCCAGGTGCAGCACCAGGGTCGCCTGGGTCCGAGCCAGGTAGCCGAGCGACTCGGTGTCGGGCATCGCCGTGGACGCCGCCTGGGCCCGGGTCAAGATCACGGTCTGAGCCACGTCGGGGACCGTCAGCTCCCGTCCGACCAGGGCCGCCGCGGCTGCGTACGCCGGCACGCCCGGGGTGACGTCCCACGGCACCCCGGCGGCGTCCAGCCGGCGGGCCTGTTCGGCGACGGCGGAATAGAGCGACGGGTCTCCCGAGCAGAGCCGCGCCACGTCGTGGCCGGTGTCGTGGGCGCGGACGAGGTGCGCGGTGATCTGGTCCAGGTCGAGGTGCTGGCTGTCGATCAGCTCGGCGCCCGCGGGGCAGTGGTCCAGCACCGCCGCGTCGAGGTAGGTGCCGGCGTAGACGCAGACCGGTGCCCGTTCGAGCAGCGCCACCGCACGGAGCGTCAGCAGGTCGGCCGCCCCGGGCCCGGCCCCGATGAAGTGCACGGTCACCCCAGCTCCCCCGTCATGATGCCGATACGTCGTCGAGCGGTCGTTGCAGGCTCCACTGAACGACGGTCCGTGACGGCTCCCAGCCGGTGAACCGGCCGAGCGATCCGAGCTGCTCCACCCCGATCCGGGTCAGCTCGCCACCGTGCTCGAGCCGCGCCGCGACCAGCAGTGACTCGGTCTCGACGGTGACAGCGTGCACGACCAGTCGGCCGCCCGGCCGCAGCGCCACCAGGCAGTGGGCGAGCACCTCGGCGGTGGCCCCGCCGCCGACGAAGATGCCGTCGGGACGCTCCAGGTCGACCAGCGATTCCGGTGCCGAGCCGGTGACCACCTGGACCGCCGCACCCAGTCGGTCGGCGTTGGCCGCGACCCGCGCCGCCCGCCGCGGCACCCGTTCGACCGCGACGGCCCGGCAGCGCGCGGCCGCCCGGCTCCACTCCACGGCGACGGATCCGGCTCCGGCTCCGATGTCCCAGAGCAGCTCGCCCGGGGCCGGTCGTAGGTGAGCGAGCGCGGCGGCGCGCTGGAGCCGCTTGGTGAGCTGGCCGTCGTGCTCGTAGGCGTCGTCGGGCAACCCGGGCACCGCCGACCACAATGCGCTCGGCCGGTCGGGGACGCACTCGACCGCCACCAGGTTCAGCCGGGGGATCTTTCGGCGGCCCAGTCCTTCGTCGGCCCGCACGTCGCGACGGCTCTCCGTCGGCGTACCGAGGTCACCGAAGACGGTGAGCCGGCTCCCGCCGAAACCGTGGGCGGTGAGCAGCTGGGCGACCGTCGCGGGGCTGCGGACGTCGCGGCTCAGCAGCACCAGTCGCCGACCGGGCGACAGCCGAGCAACCACCTCGGTCGCGGTGTCGCTGACCAGCCGGACGACCTCGACGCTGTCCTGCGACCAGCCCAACCGGGCCCGGGCGAGGGTGGTGCAGGAGACGGCCGGGTGGACCCGTACCCGCTCCGGACCGAGCACCTCGATCAGCGTCGACCCCACCCCGGCGGTCAGCGGGTCACCGCTGGCCACCGCGACCACCGCAGCGCCGGCCTGGTCGTCGACGAGCCCGACCAGTCCGTCGCGGAGCGGCCGCGGCCAGCGGGTACGGCGTTGACCGGGTATCCGCGGCAGCAGGGCCAGCAGCCGCTCGCCGCCGAGCACAACCTGGGCGTCGAGGACCAGCTGGCGTTCCGGTTCACCGAGGCCGGACCAGCCGGCGGCGGGCAGACCGACCACATCGACGGTGACCGGGTCGGGCGCCAACAACCCCACCAGGGTGGCGTGCAACGCGCTCGGACGGAGGTCGATCGCGGCCAGCTCGTCGGCGCGGGCCCAGCAGGGCTCGTACTGGTTCTGCGGTCCGCAGTGGGCGGTCTCGGGTCCGACGAGCCGGAGCGCGCCGTCGGTCGGAACCATCAAGAAGTAGCTCTGTCCGTTCGGTTCGTCGTGCCAGAGCAGCCGGTCGACGCGGGTGTGGAGGCAGGTCTCCTCGGCCAGCTCGCGGACCGCGGTCTGCGCCGGGGTCTCGCCAGGTTCGACCTTGCCCCCCGGCAGCACGGCGTAGCGGCGACCCTGCTTGATCCGCTTGATCACCGCGACCTCGCCACCCCGGATGACCACGGCCCGAGCCCGCTGCCTCATCGCGCGACCGCCGGAACCCGATCCCAGTGCCAGAGCAACAGGGTCGGACCGTCCGGGTCGACCATCGCCCGGACGGCGTCGGCGACGTAGGGGATGACGTCACCGGGCAGGGCATCGACGTCGGCCCAGACGAGCTCGGTGCACCGGTCCGGTTCGCCCACCACCGGCTCCCCCGACCAGTCGTCAACCACGAAGAAGAGGTCGACGTAGGTGTGGTCGCCGGGTCGTTCCGGCCCGGAGTGGCCGGTGAGGGCGAGCCGGCAGGCCGACGGCTCCAGCACGACGCACAGCTCCTCGGCGACCTCGCGGACCACCGCACTGACGGCGTCCTCACCCTGGTCGACGTGGCCCGCGGGCAGGCTCAACTCGCCGTCATGGAAGCCCGACCCGTCGCGACGCAGCAGCAGCACCCGCCGGTCGCGCCACAGCAGGGTGTAGACGGCGACGGCAGCAGTGAATCGCTGCGGTGGTTCGAGCACGGGCTCAGCCTAAGCAGCCGGGCAGGGCCCTGCGCGCCGACCGACCCCGGTTGAGCGTGCAGATGTCGCCGGCGGTCGACAAACGCACGCCCGCGGCCCGGTTCGGCGTACACATCTCGCCGGTGGTCGAGAAACGCCCACTCGCGGCCCAGTTGGGCGGCGGCCGACCCTGGGGGTCAGTGCGCGTCGCTGGTGCCCGCCGGTGCCGAGTCCACGCCGGTGTCCTGATCATCGCCCGCCCCGGGGGTACTGACGTCCTCGGTCACATCTCCACCGAAGGTCCCGCCGGACTGCTCGACCTCGGCTCCCGCCGACTTGGCCTCGGCGATGGCGTCCTCGGCCCGCTCGAGCGGTCCGTGGTCGACCGGGTGGTCGGACGCCAGGGAGGGATCCACCGTGGTGGACCCCGGCGCGGTGTCCGGCGCGGTGTCCGGCGCGGTGTCCGGCGCGGTGTCCGGCGCGGTGTCCGGCGCGGTGTCCGGTGCCGTGTCGGGCAGGGTCTCGTCCGGGGCATCGGACATGGGGCAGATCTCCTCGTTGTCGGGGTGTGGAGGCCAGCCTGCCGGTGTCCGCGTCGTCGGTGTCGGGCGGGTCAGGTCCAGGCCGGGTGTCATCCGGTCGACAACGCCTGCCAGCAGGTGAGATCCGACGTCGCACGGGACCAGCCGACGGGCTGGTGGACGGAGGTGCGGACGCGTTCGACCTCGGCCCCTGTTCACCACCACCCTCCCGGGCCACGCGCTCGCGGTCCAGGTGGCCACGCGCTGGGAAGGCGGGAGTTCTGGCGTGTGGGAAGATCACCCCGGTGATCGACGAGGAATCCGGTGTGAGTCCGGAGCGGTCCCGCCACTGTGATCCGCGCACCCACCGAAAGGCGGGCCGGTGAGTCAGAACGTCGTCGATCTCTCCGCAGCCGTCTCGGTTCGAGCGGTTGGTCATCTCGTCGCGGCAGGCGCGGACACCTGCCAGGAGGCACTCCGTGCGCACCTTCCCCTTCTCGGCCGTCGTCGGCTCCGATGATCTCGCGCTTGCGCTGCTGCTGAGCACGGTGTCGCCCGAGATCGGGGGCGTCCTGGTCCGCGGCGAGAAGGGCACCGCCAAGTCGACGATGGTCCGCGCGCTGGCCGCGGTGCTGCCGGCCCAGCAGGTCGTGGCGGGCTGTCGCTTCGGCTGCGACCCGACCGACCCCGACCCGCAGTGCCCCGACGGCCCCCACACCGGCGAGGGTGGAGTGCCCCCGGTCGGGATCACCCGCGCCGCCCGGCTGGTCGAGCTGCCCGTGGGGGCGACCGAGGACCGGGTCATCGGTTCCCTCGACCTCGAGCAGGCGCTGGGCCGCGGCGCCACCGAGTTCTCGCCCGGGCTGCTCGCCGCCGCCCACCGCGGAATCCTCTACGTCGACGAGGTGAACCTGCTGCACGACCACCTCGTCGACCTGCTGCTGGACGCCGCCGCGATGGGCCGTTCGGTCGTCGAACGCGAGGGCGTCTCGGTCACCCACGCCGCCCGGATGGTCCTGGTCGGCACCATGAACCCCGAAGAGGGCGAGCTCCGCCCCCAGCTGCTCGACCGGTTCGGGCTGACCGTCGAAGTGGCGGCCCCGCGCGACCCCGCCCCCCGGGCCGAGGTCGTCCGCCGACGACTGGCCTACGATCTCGACCCGGACGCGTTCGCCGCCCGCTTCGCCGACGCCGAGACCGCCCTGCGCGAACGCATCCTCGACGCTCAGCACCGGCTCGCCGCCGTCGAGCTGAGCGACGACGCTCTGAGCACCATCGCCCGGGTCTGCTCCGGCTTCGAGGTCGACGGTCTCCGGGCCGACATCGTCACCGCCCGGGCCGCCATCGCCCACGCGGCCTGGCACCGCCGGACCGCGGTCACCCGGACCGACATCCGCGCCGCCGCCCGTCTTGCCCTGCCCCACCGCCGCCGACGCAACCCGTTCGACGCCCCGGGTCTCGACGAGGACCTGCTCGACGCGCTACTCGGCGAGGCGGAACCGGAGCCGGAGTCACCCCCACCCACCCCGCCGGACGACGACCCCACCGGCTCACCGGCTGGACCCGACCAGGGCCCGGCGCCGGATGGCCGGCCCGGCGGCGACGACGGACGTACCGACCGACGTACCGACGACCGAAAACGCGCCGACGACCACCCACCCACCGACGACCACCCGGCCGTCGGGGCTCCCGCCCACGGGGCGAACCCGCCGGGGGTGGCCAGGGTCGCGGACCCCTACCGGACCAAGCTGATCACCGCCACCGGCGTCGGACGCGGGGAGGCCGGGCGTCGGAGCCGGGCGCTGACCCGCCACGGTCGTACGGTGGGGGCCGCGCTGCCCACCCCGGGAGAGGCTCCGGTGCTGCACCTGATGGGTACCGTCCAGGCCGCCGCGCCGCACCAGCAGGGCCGCGGTCGGGTCGCCGGGTCCGCATTGCGTTTGCACCGGCGCGATCTGCGGACCAAGATCACCGAGGGCCGCGAGGCCAACCTGGTGCTGCTCTGCGTCGACGCGTCCGGGTCGATGGCGGCCCGCCAGCGGATGGAGGCGGTCAAGACCGCCGCGCTGTCGCTGCTGCTGGACGCCTACCAGCGCCGGGACAAGGTCGGGCTAGTGACGTTCCGCGGTGCCGGGGCGACGTTGGCCCTGCCGCCCACCTCGTCGGTGGACACCGCCGCCCGTCGACTGGCCGAGCTACCCAGCGGGGGTCGGACGCCGCTCGCCGAAGGTCTCATCTGTGCGTCTGAGACCCTGCGACGCGAACGGATCCGTGACCCGCGGCGACGTCCACTACTGGTGGTCATCACCGACGGGCGTGCGACGTCGGGTACCGACGCCGTCCGGCGTTCGCAACAGGCCGCCGATTTCGTCCGCACGCAGGACATCGCCACCGTGGTGATCGACTGCGAGACGGGCCGGTTCTCGATGGGGCTGGCGCACGAGCTCGCCGTCCGCCTGGGGGCCCAGCACCTGCCGGTCGGCGAGGTCGCCGCCGAGACGATCGTGGACGCGGTGGCCCACGGGCACGCGCCGGGACAGGCCGCCTGATGCCCGAGGGTCAGCCCGACGCCGTCCCCAGCGACGGCCTCACCACCCGACAACGGCGTAACCGGCCGCTGCTGATCGTCCACACCGGGGACGGCAAGGGAAAATCGACCGCGGCCTTCGGGCTGGCGATGCGCGGCTGGAACCAGGGCTGGTCGGTGGGGGTGTTCCAGTTCGTCAAGTCGGCCAAGTGGCGGATCGGCGAGCAGACCGTGCTCGAGACCCTGGGCGAGCTGCACGAGCAGACCGGTCAGGGCGGACCCGTCGAGTGGCACAAGATGGGCGCCGGCTGGTCCTGGGCACGGAAGGTCGGCACCGAGTCCGACCACGCCCAGGAGGCGGCCGAGGGCTGGCAGGAGATCAAGCGTCGACTGGCGGCCGAGACCCACCGGCTCTATGTGCTGGACGAGTTCACCTACCCGATGGCCTGGGGGTGGGTCGACGTCGACGACGTGGTGCAGACCCTGGCCGAGCGTCCCGGTCAGCAACACGTGGTCATCACCGGCCGTCGGGCCGACCCGCGCCTAGTGGAGATCGCCGGCCTGGTCACCGAGATGACCAAGATCAAGCACCCCTTCGACGAGGGCCAGAAGGGTCAGCGGGGGATCGAGTGGTAGCCCTGCCTCGGCTGGTGATCGCCGCCCCGGGTTCTGGGCACGGCAAGACGACCGTTGCCACCGGCCTGATGGGGGCGTTCCGCCTTCAGGGTCTGGAGGTCGCCGGCTTCAAGATCGGTCCCGACTACATCGACCCGGGCTACCACACGCTCGCCACGGGCCGACCGAGCCGCAACCTCGACCCGTTCCTCTGCGCGCCCGAGCAGCTGCTGCCACTTTTCCGGCACGGGATGATCACCCCGACCCCGGCCGATCTCGGGGTGGTCGAAGGCGTGATGGGGCTCTTCGACGGTCAGCTCGGCGGCGAGGGCTTCGCGTCCACCGCGCACGTGGCCACCCTGCTCGACGCGCCGGTGATCCTGGTCGTCGACGTCTCGCACGCGTCGCGGACCGTGGCCGCCCTGGTGCACGGCCTGCACACTTTCGACCCGGACGTCCGGCTCGCCGGGGTGATCCTCAACAAGGCAGGCTCGCCCCGGCACGCGACCGAGGTGGTGAGCGCCCTGGAGGCGACCGGTCTGCCGGTGCTCGGCGTGCTGCCCCGGGACGCCGAGATCACCGCCCCGTCGCGACACCTCGGCCTGGTGCCGGCCGCCGAGCGCCCCGAGGCCGCCGGGTCGGTCGAACACCTCTGCGCCCAGGTCGCCGACCATCTCGACCTCAGTGCCGTGCTGGCTCTGGCGCACGCGGCCAGCCCGATCACGACACCCGCCTGGGACCCCGCCGCGGTCGTCCGACCTCCCGACCACGCCCACCCGAGCGAACGTCCCGTGATCGCCGTCGCCGGGGGTCGCGCCTTCACCTTCGGCTACCCCGAGACCGAGGAGCTGCTGCGCGCCGCCGGCTGCGAACCGGTGGGCTTCGACCCGGTGCGCGACGAGGCGCTGCCACCCGGTACCGCCGGTCTCTACCTCGGTGGCGGGTTCCCCGAGGTGCACGCCGGCGAGCTCGGCGCCAACGTGGGTCTCCGGAACGCCGTGCGGGCCGCGATCCGGGCCGGGCTACCCACCGTCGCCGAGTGCGCCGGCCTGCTCTACCTGTGCGACCACGTCGACGGCGCACCGATGGTCGGGGCGCTGCCCGCCGATGCGGTGATGACCCCGCGGCTGACCCTGCGCTACCGGACCGCCGTCGCCGACCACGATCATCTCCTGGCCGTGGCGGGCGAGCGGGTCACCGGCCACGAGTTCCACCGGACGACCACGACGCCGGCCGCGAGCCCCCGCCCGGCCTGGCTGGTCGACGGCGACCCGGCCGGGTTCGCCGACGCCAACCTGCACGCGTCCTACCTGCACGTGCACTGGGCCGGTCACCCACGACTCGCGCAGCGGTTCGCCGACGCGGTGCACGCGTACGCCGCGTCCGCGGGTTCTGCTGAGCAGGGGCATGATTACGATCTGGATCACCATGGAGACCGCGAGGTCGAGGCGGGGCTCGTCGACCTCGCCGTCAACGTCCGGCTGCCCCGGCCGCCCGGGTGGCTCACCGAGGTGATCACCGCGACCGCCACCGCACTCGGCACCTACCCGCAGACCGACGCCGCCCGGACCGCCATCGCCGCCGCCCACCACGTGAGTCAGGACGCGGTGCTCCCGACCGCGGGGGCGGCTGAAGCCTTCACCCTGGTGGCCCGCGCCCTGCGCCCTGGGCACGCCGTGGTGGTGCACCCGCAGTTCACCGAACCGGAGGCCGCCCTGCGGGCGGCCGGCGTCGTCGCGCACCGACTGCTGCTGGACGCCGACGACGGGTTCGCCTTCCACCCTGACCAGGTCGACCCCGGCGCCGACCTGGTCATGATCGGCAACCCGACCAACCCGACCGGCACCCTGCACGACGCCGACGCGCTGCGTTCTCTGCTCCGTCCGAGTCGGGTCGTGGTGGTCGATGAGGCCTTCATGGACGCGGTCCCAGGGGCACCCGAGACCCTGATCACCGGCGAGCTCACCGGGCTGCTGGTGCTCCGGTCCCTGACCAAGACCTGGGGACTGGCCGGGCTGCGCGCCGGCTACGTCGTCGGCGATCCACCCCTGATCGACCGGCTGCGCACCCAGCAGCCACCGTGGTCGGTGTCCACTCCCGCCTTGGCCGCGACAGCCGCCTGCCTGACCCCCGACGCGTTGGCCGAGGTTGCCGTCGGCGCGGACGAGATCTCCGGCCGACGCGCCACCCTCGTCGCCGGACTGGGCGAGCTCGGGCTGCCCGTCGCCGGCGATCCGCACGCCCCCTTCGTCCTGGTCGACACCCGCCGGTGGGCCGGCCGCCGCTCGGCCGGGTCGGTACGCAGCGACCTCCGCCAGCAGGGCTTCGCGGTCCGCCGGGGCGACACGTTTCCCGGGCTCGACGCCGACTGGGTCCGGATCGCCGTCCGTGACCACGACACCATCCGCGGACTGCTCAAGGCCTTGCTGGTGATCAGGGAGTCGTCGTGAGCTGGTCGGCCCCCATCGAGCTGGTCGGACGCACGGTGGTCGTCGGCGGTTCCGGGGCGGACGCGCTCATCCAGGTCACGGGGCTGCTCCAGGCCGGGGCCCGCGTACGGCTGCTGGCCGACGACCCGTCGACCTCGCTGCGCGACCTGGTCGAGCGCGAGCTGATCACCCAGATCACCGCAGACCAGCTCGACGACGAGATGCGCCGCTGCGCCCTGGTGGTCCCGGCGTGGGGCAACCCGGTCACGGACGCGGCGCTTGCCGAGCGCGCCCGTCACCACGGGCGGGCGGTCAGCGAGGCGGTCCACCGACCGGCCGCCGCCGGCGGGCCGACGGGCCGGGTCGTGCTGGTCGGCGGCGGACCCGGTGACGTCGGCCTGCTCACGGTCGCCGGGCGTGCGGCGGTGCAGACCGCCGACGTGATCGTCCATGACCGACTCGCCCCCGTCGCCGTCCTCCACGAGGCCCCCGCGCACGCCGAGATCATCGACGTCGGCAAGATCCCGCGCGGCCGGTTCACCCCGCAGGAGTCGATCAACGCGTTGCTGGTGGAGCACGCCCAGCGCGGCCGCACGGTCGTCCGGCTCAAGGGTGGGGACAGTTTCGTGTTCGGGCGAGGGGGCGAGGAGCTGCAGGCCTTCGCGCAGGCCGGGGTCCCGGTGCAGGTGCTGCCCGGGGTGTCGTCGGCGCTCGCCGCCCCGGCGCTCGCCGGTATCCCGCTCACCCACCGCGCGCTCACCCAGGGCTTCACGGTCGTCTCGGGTCACCTCGCCCCAGGCGAGCCCGGGGGCACCGTCAACTGGGCGGCGCTGGCGCGGACCAACACCACCATCGTGATCTTGATGGGGGTGGCCACGCTGGCCGCGATCACCGCCGAGCTGATCTCCCAGGAGCTGGCTCCCGACACACCCGCCGCCACCATCGCCGACGCGGGGCTGCCCAGCCAGCGGGTGGTCCGCGGCACCGTGGCCGACATCGCGGAGGTCACCGCTGCGGCCGGCTTGCGAGCCCCGGCCGTCTCGGTCATCGGCGCCGTCGCGGGGTTCGACCCGCTGTCCTGAGCACCTGGCCGACGCTCCTCGTCCGACCGGGACGTGTTCTAGGCTGGGGCACCAGTCCAGCGCTCCGAAGGAGGTGTCCGATGCGCAACCTGGGACGCGGCGGTGCCGCCGCTCTGCTTGTGCTGATCACCGTCGGCTGCGGGCCCACGACCCCGGACCCGACCGCGCCGTCCGCCCCCGGGCCGACGGTGGCGCCCACCTCGGCCGGGCCGTCCACCCCGGCCTCGAGTCCCTCGGCCAGCGCACCGACGCCGTCGCCGTCGGCCTCCCGACCCTCGAAGCATCCCGGACCCGGCCCGAGCGACCCGTCGGTGCGGCCGGCGGAGAAGTCCGCCCGGCTGCGGATCGTCTACCGCGCCGACGGCACCAGCACACAGGTCTGGACCCTGACCTGCGCTCCCAACGGCGGCAACCACCCCGACCCGGCGGCGGCCTGCGCGGCCCTGGCCAAGGCCGGGGTCGAGCCCTTCACCCCGGTCTCCTCCGACCAGGTCTGCAGCCAGCAGCACGGGGGGCCGCAGACCGCGACCATCTCCGGCACAGCCATGGGGCAGCAGATCTCCGGCGCCTTCAGCCGGAAGAACGGCTGCGAGATCGCCCGCTGGACGCGGCTCCAGGGTCTGCTGCCCGCGGTCTGAGACCGACCCGACGGGAGACCCGACGAGTGCGCGGTCGTTGCCCGATCAGCAGGGCCGATCCGACCAGGACTGCGCACTCGCGACAGACGGCGGCCCGATCGGCCGTCAGCCCAGCTGCCGTAACCGCCACCGCCCGCCACCGGAGCGGGTCAGCACGGCCCGACCTCCGGGAGGGAGCTCGATCACGAGCACCAGCGCAGCCGGGGCGGCCAGTGCGCCGGCCAGCAGCGCGCGACCCACCAGCGGTGTGACCACCACCCCCGACCAGCCCACGGTGTCGAGCGCCGCGACCCAGGATCCGACCCGCCCGACGACCGCGGTGAGGCTCTCCCCGCCGGGCGGTACGAAGCCGGGGTCACCCATCCAGGCCCCCACCGCCTCGGGGTCGGTCTCGGCCACCTCGACCAGCATCCGTCCGGCCCAGTTCCCGAACCGGGGACCAGCCAGCTCGGCGACCACGGTCGGCACCGCCCCGAGCGCCTCGACGGTGGCCACGCACGCCGGCTCGGGCCCGCAGGCCCACATCTCGACGGGCTCTGGTCCGGCCACGAGCAGCTCGGGATGAGTCAGGGCCCCAGTGCCACCGAACCGGGCCTCCCGCAGGTCCGCGGTGGGCCCGTGGGCGAGCACGAGCAGGCGCTGCGTGGCGGAGGAGACGGGCACGGACGCACGCTAACGCGAAGCGAGAGCACGACCGGGCCACCCGTGGGCAGGACCGTTCGTGGCCAGGACCGTCGAGCCCGCTGCGTGGCGGCCGGGCTACCCACCGTTGCCGGAGCCCATCCCCGGGGATAGGGTCGGACCGTTCATGAGAGGCCTCGGAAGTCGGTGAGAACCCGACACGGTCGCGCCACTGTGTGAGTCAGGGATCCGCCCGCGGATCGCTGGTCTCGAGTCAGACCCGCCCTCTCCTCCCGCCCACACGGGTCGCCGCAACCCAGGAGGAAATCCGATGTCGCACCCCCACTCGCTCCCCGTCACCGGCCCGGCCACGCCGGTCGCGATCCCGGCGATCTCGCTGGCCACGACCCTGCCCTGGCTGATCTTCGCCGCCCTGCTGATGCTCGTCGCCATGTACTTCGTCTCGGCCGAGCAGGGCGCCACGTCGCTGCTGTCGGGCGCCGGGGTGCACGAATGGGTGCACGACGGTCGCCACCTGCTCGGCTTCCCCTGTCACTGACGGCCGGTCGATGATCTCACCGCGAGACTTCCTCCTCCGCGGTCTGCTCGCCGGCCTGCTGGCCGGGTTCGTCGCCTTCGGCGTCGCGTACGTCGCGGGTGAGCCGGCCGTCAACGCCGCCATCGCGATCGAGGCGTCCGGGACCACCACGACCGCGACGCACGAGCACGCCGAGGGCACCGCGGATCACTCCCACGCCGAGGAGAAGGCCGTCGTCCCACGCTCGCTGCAGTCCACGTTCGGCCTCCTCACCGCCACGGCCGTCACCGGCGTCACCCTCGGCGGACTCGTCGGGGTGCTTGCCGCCCTGGCTCTGGGACGCGTCGGCAGTCTGAGCGCCCGCGGCTCCACCCTGCTGATCGCCGGAACGGGCTTCGTCGCGGTCTACCTGATGCCGTTCGTCGGCTACCCGCCGAACCCACCGGCCGTGGGGCAGCCCGACACCATCGGCTACCGGACCACGCTCTACTTCACGCTGCTCGCCATCTCGGTGATCGCCGCCGTCGTCGCGATCCTGGTCGCCGTCCGGCTCCGGGCCCGGATCGGTGGCTGGTACGCCTCCCTGGCCGCCGGCGCCGGCTACCTGCTCGCGGTCGGGGTGGCCATCGCCCTGCTGCCGACGTACGACGAGGTACCAGCCGGCTTCCCCGCCGAGCTGCTGTACGGCTTCCGGGGGGCCAGCCTGCTCACCCAGCTGAGTCTGTGGGCGGTCCTCGGGCTGGTGCTGGCCGAGCTCGTGCACCGCCGCGTCCGCCGCTCCGTCCCCGCCCGCCCGGTCGAGCCCAGCCGTGTCTGACCAGCCTCCGTTCCCCCCGATCGCCCCACCGTCGGCTCGCGCCACCCGCGAGGCCCGGAAGCGGCTGCGGGACCTTGCCCAGCCGATCGGCGCGCTCGGTCGACTCGAGGACCTGGCCGCCTGGCTCGCCGGGGTCCAGGGCCGGGTCCCGCCGGAGCCGCCGGCCCGCGTCCGCGCCGTGGTGCTCGCTGGTGACCACGGCATAACGGACCACGACCTGCCCGGGGGATCGGTGTCGGCGTACCCCAAGGAGGTCACGCCCGCGATGGTCCGGGCCTTCGTCGCGGGCGTCGCCGGAGTCAGCGTGCTCGCGCGGCAGCACGACGTCGCCCTGCGGGTGCTCGACCTCGGCGTCGACGCCGACCTCTCCGACCTGCCCGGCGTGACGACGTACAAGATCACCCGGTCCACCGCGCCGCTGCACCTCACCGACGCCCTCACCCCCGAGCAGACGCGGGCCGGGCTCGCGGCCGGCGACGGGATCGCCACCGCGGAGATCAGCGCCGGCGCCGACCTGCTGATCCTCGGCGACATGGGAATCGGCAACACCACGCCGGCCGCGGCGCTGATCGCCGCCGGGCTGGGTTTGACCGCCGCCGACGTGACCGGGCGGGGCACCGGGGTCGACGACCCCACCTACGCCCACAAGGTGGCGGTGATCGACCGGGCCCTGATGCGGGTGGGTGCCCGCGTCCACGACCCGGTCGAGCGGCTGACGGCCCTCGGTTCGGCCGACCTGGCCGCCGGGGTCGGGTTTCTGCTCACCGCAGCCCGGGCGGGGGTTCCCGTGCTGCTCGACGGCATCGTCAGCGTCGCCGAGCTAACCGTGGCCGCCGACCTCGATCCCGGGGTCGTCGCGTGGTGCGCCGCCGGGCACCGCTCCACCGAGCCCGCCCAGCAGCTGGCCCTGGCCAAGCTCGGCCTGGAGCCGATACTCGACCTCGGTCTGCGGCTGGGTGAGGGCAGTGGTGCGGTGGCCGCCGTACCGCTGGTCCGCTCGGCCGCTCTGCTGCTGCGCGACATGGCGCTGCTCTCCGACCTCGGCTGACGATGCCCCACCGACGATGAGGTCGTTCCGGCTGGCCGTCGGGCTGCTGACCGTGTTCCCGGTCCGGCCCACCGCCGACGTGGACAAGACCACCGCGGCCCGCGCCATGCTGCTGGCTCCGGTGGCCGTGCTCCCCCTGGCCCTGCTGGCCGCCGCGCTCGGTGGGGCCGGTCGGCTCCTCGGCCTCCCGCTCTACGCCAACGGGCTGATCTTCGTCACCGTGCTGGCCCTGGGCACCCGGGCCCTGCACCTGGACGGTCTGGCGGACACGGTCGACGGTCTCGGTGGCGGGCTCGACCGGGACCGTGCGCTGGCGATCATGCGGACGGGTGACATCGGCCCGATGGGCGTCGTGGCCCTGGTGCTGGTGCTCGGCGGCCAGGTCCTGGCCGCATCGGCGCTGCTGACCACCCCCGCGACCGCGGTGGTCGCCGCCCTCGTCGTCTGTGCCTCCCGCGCCTGCCTCGGGGTGGTCTGCGCCGAGGGCATCCCAGCGGCCCGACCCGGCGGACTCGGCCATCTCGTCGCGGGCAGCGTCCACCCGATCAGCGCCCTCACGAGCTGGCTGGGCTGGGTGGTGCTGGCTGCGCTGGCGGGCTCCTTCGTGTACGGCGGCTGGTCGCTGCTGGTCGCAGGGCTGGTGGCGAGCGGGGTCCTGGCCGTCCTGCTGTGGCGGGTGATCCGGCGGATCGGCGGCGTCACCGGCGACGTGCTGGGTGCGGCCGTCGAGCTCACCTTGACCGTGCTGCTGCTCGGGGCCGTGGCCGTACCGGGCTGACGTCCGACCGGCGCGGCGACCGCTCAGATCCGGAGCGGGCGACCCGCCACCATCAGCACGACGTCGTCGCAGTGCCGGGCCAGGGTCGCGTTGGTGCGCCCGAGCAGGTCGGCGAACGTCCGCCCCGACCGGTACGCCGCCACCACGCCCCACCCCACCTCGTTGGTCACCGCGACCAGCGTCGCCGGGCAGCTGGTCCAGGCCTCCACCAGCCCCGTCAGCCGGGCGTCGAAGTCGGGTTGCCACTGGGCCAGCGGCTCGTCCCAGGCTCCCAGCTCGTCGACCACCGCCGTCACCCACGTGCCGAGGCAGTCGATCAGCACCGCGGCGGGTGGATCGGCGAGCGCCAGCACCAGGTCGGTGGTCTCGACCGTCTGCCAGCGCGCCGGTCGCCGCTCCCGGTGGCGGGCGACCCGGTCCGCCCACTCGGCGTCGACCGCCGGGTCGGGGACGGGACCCGGAGCCACGTAACGCACCCGCTCGACCTTGGTCAGCAGGCGCTCGGCGTAGCCGGACTTCCCCGACCGCACCCCGCCGGTGACGAGCGTGCGGGAGGGAGCCACAAGAAGAAACTGTAGTGCCGGGTCGGCCGCCGCCCGGCAGACTGGGCGGGTGCTGGTGACCCTGTCCGCCGCGGCGTCGGCCTCAATGCCCGACGCCACCGACCTCGGCTACCTGGTGCACAAGCACCCGGACAAGGTGCAGGCCTTCGACACCGCGGTCGGGACCGCGCACGTGTTCTGGCCCGAGGCGAGCGCCGACCGCAGCACGGTCGCCCTGCTGCTCGAGGTCGACCCGATCGGCCTGGTCCGCCGAAGGCCGGGCGGGAGCGGCAGCTTTGCGTTGTCGCAGTACGTCAACGACCGGCCGTACGCAGCGTCCTCGATGGTCTCGGTCGCCCTGGGCAAGGTGTTCCGGACGGCGCTGAGCGGACGGTGCCACGCCCGCCCCGAGCTGGCCGTCCTGCCGCTGCCGCTCGAGGTCCACGTCCCCGCCCTGCCCAGCCGGGGCGGCCCCGAGCTCGTCGAACGCCTGTTCGCCCCGCTCGGCTGGACGCCGACCGCGACCCCGATCCCGCTGGACCCGGAGCTGCCGGCGTGGGGGCCGTCGCCGTACGTCGACCTGCGGTTGTCCGGGACCCTGACCGTCGCCGACGCGCTGACCCAGCTCTACGTACTGATCCCGGTGCTCGACGACGGCAAGCACTACTGGGTGAGCACCGACGAGTTCGACAAGCTGCTCCGCGCGGGAGGTGACTGGCTGGCCCGGCACCCGGAGCGGGACCTGATCACCCGCCGCTACCTGGGGCACCACCAGACGTTGGTGCAGGACGCGGTCGGACGGCTGGCCGAGGTCGACGACACCGAACCCTCCGCACCCGCGGAACGACCGAGCACCCCGCTGGCCGCGCTGCGCACGGCCGCGGTCCTCGCTGCGCTCCGGGCCGAGGGCGCCTCGACCGTCGTGGACCTGGGCTGTGGGGAGGGTGCGCTGCTGCGGGAGCTGATCGGTGACCCGACGTACCGCACGGTGCTCGGGGTCGACGTGTCCCACCGGGCGCTCGAGGTCGCGGAGCGCCGCCTCCAGCTGGACCGGATGCCCGACAGCCGACGGGTCCGGCTGCGGCTGATCCAGTCCTCGGCGACCTACCGCGACGACCGGCTGACCGGTTACGACGCGGTGGTGCTGATGGAGGTCATCGAGCACCTCGACCTGACGCGGCTGCCGGCGCTGGTCCGCAGCGTGTTCGGCCACGCCCGACCCACGACCGTCGTGGTCACCACCCCGAACACGGAGCACAACGTCTGCTTCCCGTCGCTGCCCGCCGGGGCGCTACGGCACCGCGACCACCGCTTCGAGTGGACGCGCGCCGAATTCGGCGACTGGGCGCAGGCGACCGCCGCGGCGACCGGCTACACGGTGCGGCACGTGCCCGTCGGCGACGACGATCCCGAGGTCGGACCGCCGACCCAGCTCGCGGTGTTCCGGAGGGCGGCATGACCGAGATCGGGATTCCGGAGCTGTCCCTGGTCTGCCTGGTCGGGGCCAGCGGATCGGGCAAGTCGACCTTCGCCCAGCAGCACTTCGCGCCCTCAGAGGTGCTGTCGAGCGACGTCTGTCGCGGGCTGGTCGCCGACGACGAGAACGACCAGTCGGCGACCGCAGCCGCGTTCGAGATCCTCCATTTCATCGCCGGGAAGCGCCTCGACCGCGGCCGCCTCACCGTCGTCGACGCCACCAGTGTCCAGCCCGAGGCCCGCCGCCAGCTGGTGGCGCTGGCTCGCGACCACGACGTGCTGCCGGTCGCCATCGTGCTCGACCTGCCGGAACGGGTGTGCCTGGACCGCAACTCCGCCCGGGCCGACCGGAACTTCCCGGACGCGGTGGTCAAACGGCAGCGTGACCAGCTCCGCCGCTCGCTGCGGCGGCTGACCAAGGAGGGCTTCCGCAAGGTCCACGTCCTGCGGACCGAGGACGAGGTGGGTGACGTCGTCGTCGTCCGGGAGCGGCTGCTCACCGACTTCCGGCACGAGCACGGACCGTTCGACGTTATTGGCGACGTGCACGGCTGCCGTACCGAGCTGACCGCCCTGCTCACCGAGCTGGGCTACGACCTCGTCCACGACGAGCAGGGGCAACCCGTCGACGCGGTACCGCCCGGCCGGCGGCGGGCCGCGTTCGTCGGGGATCTCATCGACCACGGACCCGACACCCCTGGGGTACTGCGGCTGGTCATGGGCATGTTCGCCGCCGGGCACGCGCTCTGTGTCCCGGGCAACCACGAGAACAAGCTCGTCCGGGCACTGCAGGGCCGCCCGGTCCAGGTCAGCCACGGCCTGGAGACCACCCTGGCGCAGCTGGCCGACGAGCCGGCCGAATTCGGTGACCAGGTGCGTCAGTTCTGCTCCGAGCTGGTCTCGCACCTGGTGCTGGACGACGGCCGGTTGGTGATCGCTCACGCCGGGCTGAAGGAGGACTACCACGGGCGGGCGTCCGCGCGGGTGCGCAGCTTCGCGTTGTACGGCGACACCACCGGGGAGACCGACGAGTTCGGCCTACCCGTCCGTTACCCGTGGGCCGAGGACTACCGCGGCCGGGCCATGGTCGTCTACGGTCACACGCCCACCCCGGACCCGGAATGGGTGAACAACACGCTGTGCCTGGACACCGGCTGCGTCTTCGGCGGTGAGCTGACGGCCCTGCGCTACCCGGAGAAGCAGCTCGTCTCGGTGCCCGCGGCCCGGGTCTACTACGAACCGGCCAAGCCCCTCGCACCGACGTCGGCGCCGCGCGAGACGGGTGAGCTGGCCATCACCGACGTGCTGGGGAAACGAGGCGTGGCCACCCGGCTCGCAGGTCGCGTCACGGTGCGGGAGGAGAACGCCGCGGGCGCCTTGGAGGTGATGAGCCGGTTCGCCCTCGACCCGCGTTGGCTGCTCTACCTACCGCCGACGATGGCGCCTACCGCGACTAGCCCGGCCGGTGACAGTCTCGAGTACCCGGACTCGGCGTTCGACTTCTATCGCCGCGCTGGGGTCACCCAGGTGATCGGCGAGGAGAAGCACATGGGTTCCCGCGCGGTGCTGCTCGTCTGCCGCAGTGCACAGGTGGCGGCCGAGCGGTTCGGCGCGACCGACGGCGCGAGCGGGGCCGTGCACACGCGTACGGGTCGACCGTTCTTTCCGGCGGACCTGACCGAGCAGCTGCTGGTCGGGGTGCGCGAGGCAGTGCGCACCGCCGGCCTCTGGACCGAGCTCGGCACCGACTGGCTGAGTCTGGACGTCGAGCTGCTCCCGTGGTCGGCCAAGGCCGAGGACCTGCTGCGCACCCAGTACGCCGCCGTCGGAGCGGCCGCCCGCGCCGCTCTGCCCGCAGCGGTAGACGCCTTGCGGACCGGCGCCGGCCGGGGACTCGACGTCGCCGACCTACTGGCCCGGACCACGGCCCGGTCCGCCCACGCGGACGCCTTCACCGCCGCCTACCGGCGCTACGTCTGGCCCACCCACGGACTCGACGGCGTCCGGCTCGCCCCCTTCCAGCTGCTGGCGAGCGAAGGCCGGACCTGGTCCGACCATGATCATCTCTGGCACCTGGCTCTCGCCGACCGGCTCGTCGCCGCAGCGCCGTCACTGTTCTGCACGACCCGCCGCATCGTCGTCGACACCGGAGATCTGAACTCCGTCGCGGCCGGAACCCAGTGGTGGGAGGACCTGACCGCCGCAGGTAGCGAGGGGATGGTGGTCAAGCCGTTGGCCAACCTGGTCAAGATCAGCAACGGGTACGCCCAGCCCGGGATCAAGGTGCGCGGCCGGGAGTACCTGCGGATCATCTACGGCCCCGACTACACCGAGCCGGCGAACCTGGCCCGGTTGCGCGACCGCAAGCTCGGGCACAAGCGCTCGCTTGCCAGCCGCGAGTACGCCCTGGGCATCGAGTCGCTCGAGCGGGCAGTGGCCCGAGAACCGTTGTGGCGCGTGCACGAGGCGGTGTTCGCGGTGCTGGCGTTGGAGTCCGAGCCGGTCGACCCCCGGCTCTGAGATCCCGGCCTGGCCCGGCCGCCAACGGGCCTGGACCAAAAGGACGGCTCGTTCCACTCACCGGCCTCCGGCTGAGCGTGGAGCTCAGCCACCTCGGCGCACGAACCGGCGTTTTGGGTCAGTCCCGATGCGGCAGCTCACCCGGCGGGTCCGCACCGATTCGGCCGTCTACCGCGTCGCGGAGCAGGTCGGTGTGGCCGTGTGCCGGTGTGTCGGTGTGCCGGGCACTTCCAGTTGAAAGTGGCGCGCTGACGCTCCAGCGAACCCAGCAGGGTCTCGGCCTCGCTGCCGACCCGCGGTGGTTCGGGATATCCTCCCTCGTCCTCGGTCGTGATGACCGGTGACGATACCCAAACCAGCCGCGACGGCGACGTCTACGCTGCCCGGCGTGCCCCACCGCGTGATCGTCCCGCTCGGCCTCACCCTCGGCTGGCTGGCGGACCAGGCCCTCGGCGACCCACGCCGCGGGCACCCCGTGGCTGCGTTCGGCCGAATGGCGGGCGCGCTCACGCAGCGGACGTACGCCGACCGGCGGTCCGCCGGCCTCGGGCACGTCGGGGTGCTAGTCGGCTCGACCGTCGCCGTGGGCGTGCTCGCACGAGGCCTGGTCCGACCGCATCCGGTCGGCGAGCTCGTTCTCACCGCGGCCGCAACCTGGACGGTGCTGGGCGGACGTTCGCTCGACCGGGAGGCGACGGCGATCGACCAACTGCTGACCGCCAACGACCTGCCCGGCGCCCGGCGACGCATCCGCAACCTGGTCGGACGCGACCCCAGCGGTCTCGACGCCGCCGAGCTGGCCCGGGCGTGCGTGGAGTCGCTGGCCGAGAACACCTCCGACGCCGTCGTCGCTCCCCTGGTCTGGGGCGCAGTCGCCGGGATCCCGGGTCTGCTGGCCTATCGTGCGGTGAATACGCTGGACGCCATGATCGGTCACCGGTCACGGCAGTACCGGCGGTTCGGATGGGCCGCCGCCCGGATCGACGACGTGGCCAACTGGCTGCCCGCCCGCCTCAGTGCAGTCCTGGCGACGACGGCCGCCCCCCTGGTGGGCGGTTCGCCCGCCCGGACCCTGGCCACCGTACGGCGGGACGCGAGTCAGCACCCCAGCCCCAACGCGGGCGTGGTCGAGTCCGCCTTCGCCGGCGCGCTCGGCGTCCGGCTCGGTGGTATCAACGTCTACGGCGGCAGCCTCGGGCACGGCGGCGAGGCGGAGGACCGGGGCACGCTCGGCGAGGGCCGCCCCCTCACCCGGGGCGACATCGTCCGCGCCCGTCGGCTGGCCCGCGCGGTCGGCGTGGGCGCCCTCGTCCTGGCCGTCACCTTCCGCCTCGGGTCCGAACGGTCGCCGGGCCGATGACCGTCCTCATCCTCGGCGGCACGGCCGAGGGTCGCGCCCTGGCCCGCGACCTCGTGCTCGACGGCACCCCTGTCGTCTCCTCGCTCGCCGGCCGGGTCAGCGATCCGGCCCTACCCCCCGGCGAGGTCCGGATCGGCGGGTTCGGCGGCCCGGGGGGGTTGGCGACGTTCCTGCGGCAGCGCGAGATCACCACGATCGTCGACGCCACCCACCCGTTCGCGGCCCGGATGTCGGCCCACGCGGCGCTGGCGTCCCGGGCCGCCGGCGTACCGCTGCTCCGGTTGTCGCGTCCGGGCTGGGCCGCCCACCCGAGCTCGGGGACCTGGTACTGGGTCCGGGAACTGACCGAGGGCCGTCGCACCGCCGAGACCCTGGGCACGCACCCCTTTCTCACCACCGGTCGGCAGAGCCTGCCGGCCTTCGAGAGCTGGACCGACAGGTCGGTGCTGATCCGGCTCGTCGAGCCGCCCCAGGTCTCGTTGCCGCCGTCCTGGCGGGTGGTCTATTCCCGGGGCCCGTACGCCCGCGACACCGAGCTCCAGCTGATGCGCGAGCACGCGATCGACGTGCTGGTGACCAAGGACTCCGGCGGCACCCACACCGTGGCCAAACTGGACGCCGCCGCGGAGCTGGGACTGCCGGTGGTCATCCTCCACCGGCCACCGTCCCCACCCGGGGTCACCACCGTCAGCGACGTCGGTGCTGCCCGCGCCTGGGTCGGGTCGGATGTCGGATCCGGCCGATCCCGTTCGTCGTCTGGTTGACACCAGAACCGAGGAGGACCCATGAAGTACCTGATGTTTGTCCAGACCGACGCCGAGCCCGACACCGACCCGAGCGAGCTCCCCGATGTCGAGGAGTGGGCGACCACCCTCGACGCCAGTGGCCAGCGAATCCTGGGTGACCGGGTCCGCACCTACGAAGACGCGACGACCGTACGCGTCCGGCAGGGCGAGCTGCTCGTGACCGACGGCCCGTTCACCGAGACCAAGGACTGGATCGTGGGCTTCGACGTGCTCGAGTGCGCCGACCTCGACGAGGCGATCGAGATCGCCGCCCGGCACCCGATGGCTCGGCGTGGTCGGCTCGAGCTGCGGCCGTTCTGGCCGCTCGACGAGGACTGACCGTCAGCCCCGAGGACGCGGCTGCGGCGATCGCCGGAACCATCGCCCGGGAGCGGTTACGGATCGTCGCCACCCTGATCCGGACGACGGGCGACTGGGAGCTGGCCGAGGACTGCGTCCAGGACGCGGTCGAGCGGGCGCTGGTGCACTGGCCGACCGACGGCGTACCGGACAACCCGGGCGCCTGGCTCACGACCACCGCCCGCCGACGGGCGCTGGACGTGCTCCGTCGGCGGGTCACCGAGCGCGACAAGCTGCGCGAGGTCATGATCATGGCCGAGCCGGGCCCGACCGGCGCCGGACCCGATCCGTACGGCGACGACAGGCTCCGGCTGATCTTCACCTGCTGCCACCCCGCCCTGCCGCTGGCGGGCCGGGTGGCCCTGACCCTGAAGACCGTGGCCGGGCTCAGCACCGGCGAGGTGGCGCGAGCCTTCCTGACCACCGAGGCGACGATGTCGCAGCGCTTGCTCCGGGCCAAGACCAAGATCAAGAATGCCGGCGTTCCCTACCGGGTGCCACCGCCGCACCGGCTAGTCCAGCGGACCTCTGGCGTGCTCGCCGTGGTCTACCTGGTCTTCAACGCGGGGTACGGCGCCGCCGCCGGCGACGGGCTGCGCGACGACCTCGCCGCGGAGGCCGTCCGGCCCGCCACTTTGCTCACCCGGCTGCTGCCGGACGACGAGGAGACCTTCGGCCTGCTCGCCCTGCTGCTGCTGCAGCAGTCCCGGCGCGCGGCCCGGACCGACGCCGCCGGCGACCTGGTGCCCATGGCGGAGCAGGACCGGACCCGCTGGGACGTCGAGCTGATCGCGTCCGGCCTGGCGGCGCTCGAGCGGGCCCGCCAGGACGACCGACCGCTGGGCTCCTACCGGCTGCAGGCCGAGATCGCCGCCTGCCACGTGACCGCGTTCGACGCGGCGTCGACCGACTGGCCCCGCGTCGTCGCCCTCTACGACGCACTGCTCCGGGCTCAGCCGTCGCCGGTGATCAGGCTCAACCGGGCGGTGGCGATCGCCTTCCGTGACGGACCCGCCGCCGGCCTCACCCTGGTGGACGGGCTCGTGTCCGAGCTCCCCGACTACCCGGTGCTCCCGGCGGTCCGGGCCGACCTGCTCCACCGGCTGGGGCGGAGGCGGCAGGCGTCCACCGCGTACCGGCAGGCCTCGGAGCTCGCCCCCACCGCGCCGGAGCGCCGGTACCTGCGACGGCGGCTGGCCGAGCTGGGTCAGCCCTGACCGACTCAGCGGTGCACGCAGCACGCACACCCACGGGGGTTGGCGGCGCCCAGCGGCGGCAGCACGCAAAGGGCGACGGTCTTCAGCGAACTCACAGCAGTTGTCGACCCGGGTCACGGGTGGGCCCGGCAGACTCCTGTCACGCACAGCGACGGCGCGGACCCGGACCCGAGGAGCACCCCCATGACCTCCATCTCCCAGCCCAGCAGCGATCCTGCGACCACCGACGTGCCGAGCCGGGCGTCGGCTCGCGCGGCCCTGCGCGAACGGGTCGCCCGGCTGCAGGCCGAACGGCCCGAGACCGTCCCCACCCAGCACCTGTCGCCCGCCCCCGGCCGGATCCGGCTCAGCGGCCTCAGCTGACCGCGCGGGCGACCGCCGGGGTCAGGCCAGGGACTGCCGCCAGGCCTCGTGCAGGGCTGCGTACCGCCCGTCGCCCTGCACCAGGTCGGCCGGCGACCCGTCCTCCACAATCTGGCCGTGCTCCAACACCAGCACCCGGTCGGCGACCTCGACCGTGCTCAGCCGGTGGGCGATGATCACCGCGGTCCGCCCCCTGAGGATGGTGGCCAGCGCCCGCTGCACCAACCGCTCGCTGGGTACGTCGAGGCTCGAGGTGGCCTCGTCCAGGATCAGGACCGCCGGGTCCGCCAGGAAGGCGCGGGCGAAGGCGACCAGCTGACGCTGACCGGCCGAGAGCCGCCCGCCGCGTTTCGCGACGTCGGTGTCGTACCCCTCGGGCATGGCGGTGATGAACTCATGCGCCCCGACCGCCCTGGCCGCGCCCTCGATCTCTGCTCGGGTCGCATCCGCCCGGCCGAAGCCGATGTTGTCGGCCACGGAGCCGTCGAACATGAAGTTCTCCTGGGTGACCATCACCAGCGCCCGGCGCAGGTCGACGTCGCTGAGGTCGCGGAGGTCGATCCCGTCGAGGGTCACCCGGCCGTCGGTGGGGTCGTAGAAGCGCGCCATCATCTTGGCGATCGTGGTCTTGCCCGCACCCGTCGTGCCGACCAGCGCTACCACCTGACCCGCCGGTACGTCGAGGTCGAGCCCCGGCAGCACGGGCCGGTCGGCGCTGTAGCCGAACTCCACGTCCTCGAACCGCAGGTGCCCGGTCGCGTGCGGAAGCGGCGTCGGGCGAAGTGGCTGCACCACCTTCGGCTGCTCCTCCAGCACCCCGGAGAGCTTCTCCAACGCGGAGGAGGCCGACTGGAACGTGTTGTAGAACTGGCTGATGTTCTGCATGGGCTCGAAGAACATCCGCAGGTAGAGCAGGAACGCGGTCAGCACCCCGATCGTCATCGCGCCGTCGATCACCCGGTAGCCGCCGTAGAGGACGACCACGCCGATGGTGATGTTGCCGATCAACCGGATACCCGGCTGGAAGACTGCCACCAGCCGGAACGAGGTGACGTTGGCCTCCTTGTAGCGGTCCGCGACGTCTTCGAAGATCTGCTGGTTGCGCCGTTGCCGCCGGTAGGCCTCGACCGCGCGGATACCGGTCATCGTCTCGACGAACTGGACGATGACCAGGGCCGAGTTCTCCCGCACCCGGCGGTAGATCGTGGCCGAGGACTTCGAGAACCAGCGGGTCAGCAGCA
>JBPCRP010000131.1:0-10356 GCA_050996715.1 Propionibacteriaceae bacterium | reverse complement strand
GTAATCGTCGGTGACGGTCCGGACCGGCGTCGACTGAACCGGCTGGCTCGCCAGCTCGATCTCGACGTGAAGTTCATCGGTGCTTTTCCGCACCGGCAGCTGCCAGCGCTGCTGGCCAGCGCCCAGGTGGTGGCGCTGCCGGTGCGCACTCGGTGGGCCGGGCTCAACCCAGAAGGGCTGGGTCTGAGCTTCCTCGAGGCGGCGGCCTGCGCCCGGCCCGTGCTGGTGGGGCGCTCCGGGGGCGCGCCCGAGACGGTGCTCGACGGCACGACCGGTTACGTTCTCGACCCCGGCGACGTGCCCGGCTGGGCCCGGCGGCTCGATGAGTTGCTGGGCGACCCCGGACGGGCCGACGCGCTAGGCGCGGCGGGACGCGCGTACGTCGGCCCCCACTTCGGTACGGCGGCGGTCGCCCGTCGGCTGCGGCAGGCCCTGGACCTGCCGCTAACGTAGCCCCGTGGCCGACCGCACCAGTTCGACGATCGTCATCGCTGCCGCTCCGGATGAGATCATGGCGGTGATCTCGGACTTCGCCCAGTACCCCAGCTGGGTGGATTCGATCACCTACGCCGAGGTGCTGACCACCTCCCCGGCCGGGCAGCCCGACACCGTGCGGATGGTGCTGCAGCATGCCGTGATCAGCGACGACTACGTGCTGGCCTACGACTGGGACACGCCGCACGCCGTGAGCTGGCATCTCGTCGAGGGCAAGATGCTCAAGGCGATGGACGGTTCCTACGTGCTGACCCCGGGCCAGGGGTCAACCACCGTCACCTACACCCTGGCCGTCGACGTGAACCTGCCGATGATCGGGATGTTCAAGCGCAAGGCCGAGAAGACGATCATCGACGGAGCCCTCAAGGGCCTCAAGAAGCGGGTCGAGGCCTGATCGTGCCGACTCGACCGGTCAGCCCGGCGCTGACGGGTCTTCGCCCCTCCGCACGCCCCGGGCCGTACCCGGTGCCGCCCCAGGTCTTGAGCATCGGGGTCGACATCGGCGGCACGAAGGTCGCGGCGGGGGTGGTCGACGAGGCCGGCGTGATCGTCGACCGGGTCAAGGTCGCCACGCCGTCGCGCAGCCCGCAGGCCGTCGAGGACACGATCGTGGCGGTCGTGGAGCAGCTCCGTCGCCGGCACCTGGTGCAGACCGTCGGCATCGGCGCCGCCGGCTGGGTCGACACCGATCAGGCGGTGGTGCGCTTCAGCCCGCACCTGGCCTGGCGCTCCGAACCACTCCAGCAGAAACTCTCCGGACGTATCGACCTGCCGCTGATCGTGGACAACGACGCCAACGCGGCCGCCTGGGCCGAGTACCGCTACGGCGCCGGCCGCGGTTCCTCGGTGATGGTCTGCATCACCTTGGGCACGGGGATCGGTGGCGGGCTGGTGATCAACGGGCAGCTCTTCCGCGGCAGCTACGGGATGGCCGGCGAGTGGGGCCACATGATCCTGGTCCCCAACGGGCATCGCTGCGAGTGCGGCAACCGCGGCTGCTGGGAGCAGTACGCCTCGGGCAACGCCCTGGTCCGCGAGGCCCGGGAGATGATCTTGGCCGAGTCACCCGTCGCTCACCGACTGCTGGAGTTCGTGGGTGACGTCGACCAGCTCGCCGGTCCGACGCTGACCGCGGCCGCGGTCTCCGGTGAGGCGCTGGCCACCGAGCTGATCGCCGACATCGGCGGTTGGCTGGGGATCGGTATCGCCAACCTGGTGGCGGCGCTCGATCCTGACCTCGTGGTCATCGGCGGCGGGGTCAGCGAGGCCGGCGACCTGTTGCTCGCCCCGGCCCGGCAGTCCTTTGCGCGGACCCTGACCGGTCGTGGTTTCCGCCCCAACGCCCGGATCGAGCTGGCCCACTTCAAGAACGACGCCGGGCTGATCGGGGCAGCCGACCTCGCCCGGCACTCGATGATCGAGCCGCCGGGCGACCTGCGTGGCTTCTGGCCGCGGCGCCGCAAGCTGCGCAAGCGAGCTCGCCGGGTCTCGCGTCGCGAAGCTCGCCGGGACGCCGGGACCCTGTTCAGCCACGGCGACAGCTAGAGCGAACGCTGCAGAGCCAGCTCACGCACCCCGTCCGTGCTCCGGAGGCACCCGTCCGTGCGGCTCGCGCACCCGTCCGAGCCCCGCAGGCGCCCCTCCCAGCGCTCCGCACCCGTCCGAGCCCCGCAGGCGCCCCTCCGAGCGCTCGCGCACCCCTCCCAACGCTCACGCACCCCTCCGGTACTCACGCACCTGGAGAAACCGGTGCGTCAGTACGCCAGGGGTGCGTCAGTACGCGAGGGGTGGGTCAGCCCGTCAGGGGTGCGACAGCCCCCCAAGGGTGCGACAACGACGTCAGGGTGCGCCGCGGTCAGAAGTGCGGACACTCGGGCCTACTGATCAGAGGCGCGGCCAACTCGGACCGCTGTTCAGCCACGGCACCAGCTAGAGGACCGCGCCGTCCCCCGCGTCGGGCGGCCGGTGCCGCGGCAGCTGGGCGACCAGCAGGCCGAACCCACCGAGGAAGCCCCCGACCGACAGCCAGCCGACCCAGCCGGGGACCGGCACCCCGAAGATCGCCAGCAGCGTGGCCACGACCGCGAAAAGCATCCCGCCCCAGCCCGCGACGACCGGCCAGCGCGGTCGACCGATGGGGTGCAGCTCGGGACGGTAGCGCTCGAACGCCTCGTCGTGGGTCACCTCGACGCCAGGGGACGCCCGCCAACGGGACTCGGTGGTCGGGTCGGCGGTGGCAGGTGGGTGGATGGCGGGTGGGTGGACGGCAGGTGGGTGGATGGCAGGTGGGTGGACGGCAGGTGGGCGGACGGCAGGTGGGTGGACGGCAGATGGGTGGACGGCAGGCGAGTGGGTGGAGCTCGGGTCGGACGTGGGGGTGTCCGGCCGGACGCCCGGATGGGTGTCCGCCCGGTCGGCGGCATCTGTCGGCCCAGAGATCGGCTGTGGACCGCTCGGTGGGGAAATTCTCGGCCTGGCGTCCTGGGGTTCGATGTCGATCCGGTCGGCGAGACCGGGGTCGGCCCCGCGGGGAGACGACTCGCCCGCTGGTCGGTCGGGGATCACCGGGTCGGCGTGGGTCGGGTGCACCCGGTCAGCTGGTCCCGCCGTACGGGGGTAGCCCGCCACTAGCTCGGCGAACAGGGCGTCGATCTCGGCGTCCGAGGTCTCCCTGGGTCGATTGACCCCCTCGGCCACGTCACCGGACCCCTCGGTGGGTGTCTCGTCGATCGGTGGCCCGACCGGTTGGTCAGCAGCTGCCCGCTCGTCGTCGGGGCGGTCGTCGGGTCCGCGGTCCGCGGTCATCGCTGCACCTCCTCGAGCTGGGCCAACCGTTCGGCAGCCAGACGTCGGAAGAAAGCGATGCTCTCGGCGAAGATCACCTCGGCGTCGTAGTCGAGAGTGGCCACGTGGTAGCTGCGGTGCAGCAGCCGCTCGGTCACGTCGGTCGAGGACACGGTTGCGAAGATCGTCTTCGCCGAGCTGGGGTCCACGACGTGGTCGGTGACGGAGCGGAAGACCAGCAGCGGCTGGGTGACGAGCCGGAGCCGTGGGCCGACGTGGCGCCAGAACCGCTGCAACGACGCGACGGCGTGCAGCGGTGTGCGCTCGTAGCCACCCTCGCTCACCTGGGGCTTGGCGATGTCGCTGGCGATGCTCGCCACCGAGGCCCGGAACCGACGCAGCACCGGAACCGCGCGCATCGTCGGGTCAGCCGAGCCCACCGAGGGGTTGACCACGGCGATGCCGGAGATCGCGTTGCCGTAGTCCTCGGCCAGCGCGAGGGCGAGCCCGCCGCCCATCGACAGCCCGGCCACGAAAACGACGCGGCACTCGCGGAGCAGCACCCGCAGCTCCCGCTCGACGCAGCCGTACCAGTCGGGCCAGCCCGTCAGATTCATCTCGTGCCAGCTGGTGCCGTGTCCGGGCAACCGGGGCAGAGCGACCCGGAAGCCGGCGCCGTGCAGAGCCTCCGCCCAGGGGCGTAGCGAACGGGGTGTTCCGGTGAAACCGTGGCAGAGCAGCACGGCCACCTCGCCGTCACCGGCGTTGAAAGGTTGGGCGTCAGGTCGTACCGACACGACCTGCGATGCACTCACGCCACGGGAGTCCCCGGATCTCACGCCCTGATCCTAGACAGCCCGACTCAATCTGGCGCCCTCCCCGTAACATGGGTCCATTCGGTCCCACGGCGCGTCGTGCGCGGGATGTCGCCGACGGTGAGGTCGAGGGGGTGCTCATTGCTGTACTGGGTGCTGAAGCTGCTGGTGTTCCAGCCGGTCGCGCGGCTGGTGACCCGGCCGTGGATCGAGGGGCAGGAGCACATCCCGTCCTCGGGTCCTGCGCTGCTGGTCGGCAACCACCTGCACGCCTCGGAGACGATTCTGCTGCCGTCGCTGCTCCGCCGCCGGATCACCTTCCCGGCCAAGATCGAGCTCTTCCACGGCCACAACCCCGTCGGCCGGTTCATCGGTCACTTCCTGGCGGCGATCAAGATGGTCCCGATGGACCGGTCGGGCGGTCAGGCGAGTGCCTCCAGCATCGACGCGATCCGTGATCGGCTGACCGAGGACGGCGAGGTCGTGATGATCTTCCCTGAAGGCTCCCGCTCGCCGGACGGCCGGCTGTATAAGGGCCGGACCGGCACGGCCCGGATCGTCCTCGCGGCGGCGGGCGTTCCCGTGATCCCGCTCGCGGTGGTCAACACCGTGCCCCGCAGGAATCGGCTCGGCATCCCCATGATCGCCCGACCTGGCATCCGGATCGGCCGGCCGCTCGACTTCTCCGGCTACGCCGCCGCCGGCAACGACCGCGACACCCTGCGCTGGGTGACCGACGAGCTGATGAACGCGGTGATGGAGCTTTCCGGTCAGGTCTACGTCGACGTCTACGCGAGCAGCGTGAAGCAGGCTCTGACCAACGGCACCGAACTGGCCCAGCCGACGCCGCCGCGGCCCGGCTTCGGCCGACCGCGACCCAAGCTCGCCGCCCTCCTCGACGACACCGCCGCATGACCCGCGACGACCCGACCCAGGGCGAGACCGACCCCGCCGACAAGGTCGAAGGGGCCGCCAGGGATGACGGGTCCGACGGAGGCGACGAAACCGACGGGGGCGACGAAACCGACGGGGGCGAGGGAACCGACGGGGGTGACGGGGTAGGCGCCAAGCCCAAGCGGCCCAAGCGGCCGAGGAACCTGCCGGCGGTCGTCCGCGAGGACCACGCCACCGCCATCACCCTCGACCCCAAGCAGGGGGGCAGCGGCATCTACTGGGTGCTGAAGAATCTCCTGCTCGGACCCGGCGTGCGTCAGATCTTCCGCCCGGTGGAAGAGGGGGTGGCGAACGTCCCGACGGACGGGGCCGCGATCCTGGCCAGCAACCACCTCTCCTACGTCGACTGGCTCTTCATGCCGCTGGCGCTGGAGCGCCGGGTCACCTTCGTGGCCAAGTCCGACTACTTCACCGGCGCGGGGATCAAGGGCTGGGCCCAAAAGCGCTTCTTCGCCGGGACCGGGCAGGTACCGATCGACCGCAGTGGCGGCCGGGCCAGCGAGGGGGCGATGCGGGCCGGGTTGAAGGTGCTTCAGCGCGGAGAGCTCTTCGGCATCTACCCCGAGGGCACGCGCAGCCACGACGGCCGCCTCTACAAGGGTCGGACCGGGGTGGCCCGGCTTGCCCTGCTCGCCCAGGTGCCGGTGATCCCGACCGCGGTGATCGGCACCGACGTGATCGCCCCACCGGGCAAGATCGTGAAGAAAATCATCAGCCCGACGGTGAAGTTCGGCCGCCCGCTGGACTTCTCGCGCTACGCGGGCATGAGCGAGGACCGGTTCATCCTGCGCTCGATCACCGACGAGATCATGTACGCGATCATGGAGCTCTCTGGTCAGACCTACGTCGACCTGTACGCGCCGACCGCCAAGGAGAGGGCGGCCAAGGAAGCCAAGCAGGCCGAGGAGGACGAGACCTCGCCCCAGGCATGAGCGTCGGCCTGGCGATGCATCACCGGGACGACGCGGAAACCCCCGACGGACTAGAGGGGCGTGACCACTAACATCCGGAGATGGCCAGCCGTCCCTTCAGCCAGGTCAACGTCTTCTCCCACCACCCCTACGGTGGCAACCCGCTCGCCGTCGTCGGGTCGATCGCCAACCGCGCCGAGCACCTGAGCGAGCACCTGAGCGAGGACCAGATGCAGGCGTTCGCCGCGTGGACGAACCTGTCGGAGACCACCTTCCTGGGCCGCCCGACCCGTGCCGAAGCCGATTACGCGGTCCGGATCTTCACCCCCAGCGTCGAGCTGCCCTTCGCCGGGCACCCGACGCTCGGGAGCGCGTACGTCTGGCTCGCCGACGGTGGTACGCCCCGGCAGGCCGGGGTGGTCGTTCAGGAGTGCGCGGCTGGACTGGTGCGGATCCGGCACACAATCCAGGGGAATCAGTGCCAGCTCGCCTTCGACGCCCCCCCGCTGCGCCGCTACGAGCCACTGTCCGACGCCGACCTGGACCTGGTCACGGCCGGTCTGGCCCTCGACCGGGCCGACGTGCTCGACGCGTCCTGGCTGGTCAACGGTCCGGCCTGGGTCGGTGTCCGGTTGGCGACCGCGGCGCACGTGCTGGCTGTGCAACCCGACGGATCGGCGCTCGATGGGTGGGACGTCGGCGTCGTCGGACCGCAGCCGCCCGGAGCGGACACGGCGGTCGAGGTCCGAGCCTTCGTGGGCGGCAAGGTCCTGGTCGAGGACCCGGTCACCGGGAGCCTGCAGGCCGGTCTGGCCCGGTGGCTGATCGACACCGCGGTGCTGCCCGGGACCTACGTCGCCGCCCAAGGCACCGCTCTGCGCCGGCAGGGTCGCGTGCACGTGGAGCAGGACGGGGCCCGGCTGTGGATCGGGGGCGAGGTCAGCCGACCCATCGTGGGGACCGTCGAGCTCTGACCCGACTTCGCACCCCGCACACCGACCTCGCCCAGGCACGAGCCTGTGCGAGGTCGAACGGGGTGTGCGAAGTGCGTGCCGGGGTTGGGTGCACCCGTTAGATTGAGCGCCTGCCCAGGAGAGGAATGTCGGCATGACGCGCACCCCGCAGCGAGTTCCCGGTCGGGTGGCGGCCGGGTTCGTCGCCCTCGCTGCGGCCGCCCTGCTCACCCTGAGCGCCTGCGGCACGCCGGTGGCCACGACCACCGACCACGCCAATACCGCACCCAGCGCGTCGACCGATCCACTCCCGGGCGTCAGGGCAACGCCCAGCTCGGTGTCACCCCCACCCTCGAACACTCCGACCAGGGCTCCGACCCCGACCAAGCCGACCCCGACCAAGCCGACCCCAACCGAGCCGACCCCGACCAAGCCGGCCCCAACCGAGCCGACCCCGACCAAGCCGGCCCCGACCAAGCCGAGCACACCCACCACGTCGGCGGCGGTCCTGCAGCAGGGGGACACGGGCACTCGGGTGCGGGAGCTGCAGCACCGGCTGCGAGAGCTCGACTGGTTCACCGGCGCCATCACCGGGACGTACACCCCCAGCACCACGACCGGCGTTCAGGGCTTCCAGCAGAAGAGGGGCTTCGAGGCCTCCGGCGCGGTCGACACCGCCACCTGGACCAAGCTCGTCGCCATGACGACGACGCCGACCGACGACGAGCTGCACAACCGTCTCGTTGCCGGCCCCGCGATCATGCGGCAGGGCCAGGACAGCCGCCGGATCCGCACCCTCCAGGCGCGGCTCAAGCAGCTCGCCTGGTTCTCCGGTGACGTCACCGACCACTACGGGTCGGCGACGGTCACCGCGGTCAAGGGCTTCCAGGCCAAGCGGGCGATCCCCGTCACCGGCGCGGTCGACCAGCGCACCTGGGACCGGCTAGTGGCGATGACCCGCACGCCGACCACCGACCAGCTGAACAACAAGACACCCAAGCCGACCCCGGTGGGCCACCTCGACTCCCGCTGCCTGACCGGACGGGCGATCTGCATCTCGAAGTCGTCCAACAGCCTGGTCTGGGTGGTGAACGGCACCCCGCAGTTCCGGGCCGACGTCCGATTCGGCTCCGAGCTGACGCCGACCCGTGAGGGCTCGTTCTCGGTGGGCTGGAAGTCCCGTGACCACGTCTCGACGATCTACCACACCCCGATGCCCTTCGCGATGTTCT
Source organism: Propionibacteriaceae bacterium (assembly GCA_050996715.1). GTDB lineage: Bacteria > Actinomycetota > Actinomycetes > Propionibacteriales > Propionibacteriaceae > Microlunatus. Next base: position 2,212 of record JBPCRP010000131.1, on the reverse strand, counting down.
TCTCCGGTGGCCAGGCCGTGCACTACTCGGCCGACTTCGCCGCCCGGGGTTACAACGGCGCCTCCCACGGCTGCGTCAACGTCCGCAACCGGAACGGGATCGCCTGGCTGTTCGACCAGGTCTCGGTCGGCGACAAGGTGATCGTCTACCGGTGAGCCGGGCCCCGATCACCACCGGCCAGACGTTGATCTTCGACGCCGACGACACCTTGTGGGAGAACAACCAGCTCTTCGAGCGCGTCATCGAGGACTTCTTCGACTGGGTGGCTCACCCGACCCTCGAGCGGACCGCGCTGCGATTTCTGCTGGACGAGATCGAGTCGGCCAACACGGTCGCCCACGGCTACGGCAGCCGGGTCTTCCTGGGGACCCTCGCCGACTGCTTTGCCCGGCTACGGGAGCGTCCGGCGAACCGCGACGAGCAGCAGCAGATCACCACGTTGGCGGTGGCGCTGATCGAGCACCGGGTCGAGTTGCTGCCGGGGGTCACCGAGACCCTCTCCCAGCTGGGGGAGCGGCACGAGCTGCGGCTGCTGACCAAAGGTGACCACGACGAGCAGCAGGCCAAGCTCGACGCATCGGGTCTCGCGCACCACTTCGCGAGCATCCACATCGTGCCCGAGAAGGACGACGCCACCTACGCCACGCTCGTCGCGCAGCTCGAGCTCGACGTCGGCCGCAGCTGGATGATCGGCAACTCGCCGAAGTCCGACATCTTGCCGGCCCGCCACGCCGGGCTGCGTGCGGTGTTCATCCCCAACGAGAACCCGTGGTTCCTTGAGCACGCCGAGCTCGATCTAGCCGACCCGGGGGTGCTGCGGCTGCCGACGGTGCGCGACCTCACCCGCCACTTCTAGCGCGACCAGGCAGGTATTCCCGGGTTTCTGCGGAGTGTCGGACAGGATGTGACCGGTCGCGGTCAGGGCGTGACGAGCCGGCGGAGCGCGAACTGGGCCACGGGGGCGTAGCCCAGCAGCAGCGGTACGGCGGAGAGCGGGCCCGACAGGTCGAGCGTGGTGAGCGTCTGGCCGTTCTCGGACCGGACGGCGTGGTCGAGCTCGATCGCCGCCGGACCAAGCCGGACCCGCCAACGCCAGGTGCGGGCGGCCTCGTCGACGGCGAGCACCTCGAACGGCACGCGCATTCCGAACGGAGCGACGACCGTGCCGCGGACCCCGGGGGCGATCCGGGTCGCCACCGTGGCGACCGCACGGATCTGGGGTGACCATTCGGCCCAGCAGGCCGGGTCGGCGTACCGCTCCCAGGCCACCTCGACCGGCGCCGTCCCGTGCGCGCGTAACTGCAGAATGGGCACGAAGCAGCCTAACGGCCCCCCGCGTCTAGGCTGGGCGCCGTGTCCGGCCCCACCGTTGTGCCCCCTCGCGTACCCACGCTCGAGGCGCTGCACGCCCTCGACCCGTTGCAGCAGCCGAGCTACGCCGACGCGGGCGCACTCGAGGACGTGATCGGCAAGCTCCGGACGCTGCCGCCGCTGGTCTTCGCCGGCGAGTGCGACGAGTTGCGGGGCAAGCTGGCCAGCGTGGCGGCGGGGGAGGCGTTCCTGCTCCAGGGCGGCGACTGCGCCGAGACCTTCGACGGGGTCACCGCCGCCAACATCCAGGGCAAGCTGCGCACGCTGTTGTCGATGGCGGTGATCTTGACCTACGCCGCCCAGGTGCCGGTGGTCAAGGTCGGCCGGATGGCGGGGCAGTACGCCAAGCCGCGCAGCTCGGGGGACGAGACCCGGGCCGGGGTGATCCTGCCGGCCTACCGCGGTGACGCGGTGAACGGCTTCGCCTTCACCCCCGAGTCACGGTTACCCGACCCGCACCGGCTCCTCGGGGTCTACAACGCCTCCGCGGCCACGCTCAACCTTGTTCGCGCCTTCGTCGGTGGCGGCTTCGCCCACCTGCGCAGCGTGCACTCCTGGAACGCCGACTTCGTCAAGAGCTCCCCGGTCGGGCAGACGTACGAGACGGTGGCGAGCGAGATCGAGCGTGCGCTCGCGTTCATGGTGGCGTGCGGCATCGACGACGACGTCTTTCGGACGGTGGATTTCTACGCCAGCCACGAGGCGCTGATCTTGGAGTACGAGCACGCGCTTACCCGGATCGACTCCCGCACCCAGCTCCCGTACGACACCTAGGGTCACTTCGTCTGGATCGGTGAGCGCACCCGTCAGCTCGACGGAGCCCATGTGGAGCTGCTGCGCA
>JBPCRP010000117.1:0-6221 GCA_050996715.1 Propionibacteriaceae bacterium | reverse complement strand
CCGTTCTTTTAGTTCTTGTTGGTCTTGTTTGCTTTCGTTGCTCCCGCGCCCGGCGCTGTCGGCCCCCACACCCACGACACGGCCGGCCCGGCCGGCGGCGGCCACGTCGGTGTCCCACTGGGTCTGTAGCTGGTCTCGGAGCTGATCGGTGCGCCGGATCAGCGTGGTGCGGGCAGGTGCGGCGGCGGCCTCGGCATGCATCGCGGCGCCGCGGGTGTCGTTCATCGTCTGCCGTAGCGGGGTCAGAATCTTCTCACTCTCCTCCCGCCACACCCGGTCGGCCTGAGCCGCCGCCAGGCGGGGTTCGAGACGTTCGAGTTGCTCACCGGCGCGGGCCTGCTCGGTCCAGGCCCTACCGAGTTCGTCGAGGACCTGTCTCAGCCGCGCCCGCTGCTCGACGGCTGGGTCACGGACCGGGGTGGGGGTGGCGGCATACGGTGCGGCCTCGCGTTCGGCCGCGACACGAGCCGCCTCGAGGCCGAGGTCGGCCCGGCCGCGGCCGGCGGCGTCGATCCACTGCGCGCGGGCGTCGTCGAGGTCCTCGGCGACCAGGTGCACGGTGTTGGCGGTGCGGCCGCGGGTCATCCCGACGTAGGCGGCGCCAGCGCCGGTATGGGCGTCGAGGACCAGATGGCCGGTGTCGGCGGTCTCGCCCTGCACGCCGTGGATGGTGCCGGCGTAGCCGAGCTGGACGTGGCGGTTGACATAACCAGCAGGCAGCCTCCGTTCGCCGCCCAGACCGCTGCCGGCTGGGGGAGAGGTGGGGGTAACGGTGAGCGCACCGTCCTCGTGCACGGCGAGCACGGTCCAGGTGTCGCGGTTGGCGACGTCGAGGTCGCGGTTGTTGTCGCGGGTGACGATCAGGTCCCCGGTACCGATCCGCTGCCCGGTGCTGGTGGTGGCCACTCGTCCTTCCCCAGCGCCGTCCCCAATGCCGCCGGTGGCGCCGTCGTCGACGTGCCCGGTGGCGACGAGCTGGTCGCGGATCGCGGCGTTGAGCGCGGCGGCTTGGTCGTTGGTGGCCACCGACACCACCGTGCTGCGCCCGGCCCGCCGGGCCGCCGCGGCGTCGGTGGCCACGGCCTGCCGTAACGCCGCCTCGTCGGCGTGAATGTGGACTTGGCCGCGGACGGCCAGGTCATCGAACACCGCGGCGGGCTGACCGGCGGCGCCGTCGCGCATCCGTAGCGTCAGGGCGGCGTAGGCGGTGTCCTCGACGGTGGCGGTGATGCCGGACTCGATTTCCTCTACGCGGGTGAAGCGGTGGATCACGTCCAGGGTGCAGGCGCGTTCGGCCCACCGGCCGGCGATGTCGAGGACGCCGCCGCGGCCGATCGCGGGCAGCTGGTGGGGGTCACCGACCAGTGCGAGGCGGGCGTGTTGTTCGTCGGCGACGACGAGCAGGGCGCGGGCGGTGTCCTGGTCGAGCATCCCGGCTTCGTCGACGACGACGAGATCACCGGCGCGCAGCCGAGCATCCTCGCGTGGCCCCTGGTAGGTCGTGCCGGGTCGCGCGAACCGGCCGGTGTCAGGCTCGCCGGGGGTGAGGCGGGTCCAGCGGCCTGCGTCGTCTTGGCGCCAGCCGTGCTGATGCACGAGCCAGGCCACAGTGCCGGTCTGGGCGCCGGTCTCGGCCCGGGCCCCCTTGGCGGCTTTGAGGGTGGGGGTGACCACGAGGAGCTGGTGTCCGTCGTGGGTGAGCGCGGCGCGGGTGGTGGCCAGGGTGGTGGTTTTGCCAGCGCCGGCGGCGCCGGTGACCAGCACCAGCGCATGGTCACCGGCCAGCGCGGCGGCGGCCTCGGCTTGGGCCGGGTCCAGCCGGACGCCGGCGGCCGCAGCCGCGCGGGCCACCTGCTCGGCGCCGGCGTCGCGACCGGTCACGGCATCGCAGGCTCCGCGGGTAGCCAGTCGGCCGGTGAGGTCCTGCTCGATGGCGATCGCTTCGGCCGAGGTCCAGGCCCGGATGTGGTCAGGTACCCCGCCCGGTGTTGCCGCGCGCTCGAGCAGGGCCACGGCCGTGGCCGCCGCGCGGGCGGTGATGTCCTCGGCCAGCTCGCGCCGTATGCCGGGGTCGACGATGACGCCGCCGCGGGCGAGTAGCTGTTCGGCCTCGCCGCGAATGTCGGCCTGGTTCCAGGCTGAGGCGGCGGCGGTGAGCCGGGCCAGCACCTCGGCCGCGGCCTCGTCGCGATCCAGTTGTCCCACCCGTGCGCCCACGATGAGCGCCGCCCGGGTGGGTGGCTGGTAGCCGAGCGCATCGAGTTCGTCGAGCCACCGGTCGTGCAACACCTGGCCCGGCTCAACGTGGGCCTTGCCCGGGCGCTGTTCGGCCCATGCCCGCGCGTCCCACGAGCGGCGTAGCGCCGGTCCGGGCTCGTGATCGGGGTTGGCTGCGCGCCAGTCGGCTTCGTAGCCGGCGACCTGGCGGCTGATCTGCTCGGCGCGCTTGCTGAACGCCTCGACGTAGCCGGCCAGCTCGAGCACCTCCCCGGACTCCGGGTCGAGGGTGAACCCGTGCGCGGCGAGGGCTTCCCGAAACTGGGGGTCGGTCACCACCGTGGCGTGCCCGATGCCCTGCACCGCCTTGATCGAGTTCCGCACCGCCATCGAATCGATGCCACGCCACTTGCCCTCGGCATACACCCGCGCGTTGATCTGCAAGTGAATGTGCCGGTGCGGATCACCAGCGCGGCTGGTGTGGTGCACCACGGTGACCGCTTCAATCCGCTCGACGGGGGCGGCGTACTGCCCACCGCGGGACCCGACCCGGGCGGTGGCGTGCTGCGCCGTCCACGCCACGATCTCGGTGGCCGCGCGGGTCTGCGCAGCGCCGTAGGCCTGCGCGATGTCGGGGTGCAGCTCCGCCGCGATCGACCACGACTTCGGCCCGTTCACCACCACCTCGGTGAACCGCAACGCGTGCGCATCATTACGCAACCGACCACGCGGCTCACCGGTCTGCGGGTCCACCCCGGACACCCACGCCTCATAGCCATCGCCGTCCAGCTGCGGCATCGCCGCGACCTGCCCGTCCGCGGTCGCGCTGTAGCGCTCGGCGAACCCCGAACCCTCGGCCAGGTAATAGTCATCAGCCCGGCTCCGGTCGCACTCGACATAGTTGCGCGCCGCACGGGCCGCCCCGCGATAGAACTTCGTCCCACCCTTGATGACACACCACCCGTCGCCGATTCGTCGCTCTACGGTCCACAGAGGGCCATTCGGATAGGTCGCCGTCGGGGTGACCGTCAATCTACCATTGGTAGCATACGTGCAGTCATTTTGAGCCGTTACGATTTAATTTGGGGTGTCGTTAAGGTTTGAGCGTCGACTGTGGGTAGTGGGAGTGCGTGGTGTACTGGTGTGGTCGGTGCTCTGGTGGTTGCGGTGGTCGGAGGTCTTGTGATGGTGGGTACGCAGGGTAGTAGGGCCGGGCGCGCTGCTGGTCAGGGTGTGAGGCGTGAGGCGTTGCCGGCGCTGGCTGATGACCCGATTTTGGAGAAGCTGGACGCGCCGCCGCCGGTTGCCCCGAAGGCCAGCGAGTCGGCGCATGACAAGGCGCGGCGTGTGCTGATTGCCCAGCCTGGTCAATGGATGGTGCTTAACGCACGGGTGAAGCTGTCTGAGGCGACCGCACGGCGCATAGTTCGCTCCTACCAGCGGGCCAAGCCTGCGCGGCTGGTCGAGCAGGCGATCGGCCGGTTCGAGGCACGCCCGTTCCTGCGCGGGGACGTGTGGCTGGTGGCCGCGGTGTACACACCCACCCCCGTCGATCAGTAGAGACCCAACCGTCAACCGTCAGCGAGCGCAGGCAGCGACGATGCCACTTCCGGCAGTCTTCGTGGCGCTCGTCGAGTTCCTGCCGGCGTGCACACCGGGACCGGCTTACGGACCCCTCAGCCACCGCTCGGTTACGTCAGGACGCGACGAGCTTGCGTAGGGTGCGCACGTCGGCCTCGAGCAGCTCCTGCATCAGCAGCGCGACCTCGACACCCGCATCACCGACACCGTCCGTCTCGCCCGCGCCGGCGGCGCGTCCTGGGCCCAGGTCGGGCGAGCGGCAGGGCTGTCCAAGCAAGGCGCCCAGCAACGCTGGAGCCACCTCGCTGCTGCATCGGCCGGGAACGGTACGTAACCGCGTAGACACGTAATCACGTGCCTGGTCGCTGGCGTGCTGCTTGGCGGCTGCGCGGCGGGACCCGAGCAAGCTGGTCGATCGTGCCGGGCCCCGGTCACGGCGCTGCCGCGCGGCACAGTGGGCATCTCGCTCGTCCGGTGATCACGCTCAATCGAGCGCCGCCGGGCTCGCCGTGTGGGCAGGGCTCGGTGTCCGCGGCGGCGGCCCACGCGTCGTAGCGGCGCAGCGCCGGCGTGGTGGCGACGTCGACGCGTTTGAGCACCCAGCCCAGCCACCGGGCCGGCTGCCCGGGCCGATAGGTGGGAAACGCCTTGCCGTCCTGGGCGTAAACCTCGCGACACGACTCGGCAACGTCGAGGGGGGCCCAGCCGGCTTCCCAGAACCGTTTGGTCGTTCCGGCCAACTTGCGCACCGATACCCCGCTCAGCTGATCCGGTAGGGCCGTGCGTAGGGCAACAACGAACGCGTACAGCCCCGGCTCAAGCTCCCACAAAGCTCTTCTCTTTGCTGCCGGGCGCCGCGAAGCGGCGTCCTCATGGTCTCGACCCGCCGCCAGGCGGGCAGTGTGCCGCCCCGGCTGTGCACAGGTTGGCGTCGATTCGGAATTTCTCCGATCCACAGACCTAAAAGCTACAAGCGAATCGGAAGAAGAAGAACTATCTAACCCACTCCGTGGGGATACGAAAATAGGTTCAGCGTCCACATCGGGAGCGGGGCAGTTGTCCACAGGCGAGGCCACGTTCAGGCGTGCCTCGACCGGCACCGTGAGGGCGTATACCGCCCGCGCGACGCGGCGGTGCGAGCCGTTGGCCCACAGCTCCAGGCGCTCGAGCAGGGGCAGGATGCGGCCGTCCTCGACCCGGTGCAACACCGCGGCGGTGATGAGCACCTCGATCGCGTTGCCGACCTGCCGCGTCCGGTTCAGCGCGATCTGTGCCTCGGCCTGCGCCCGCGCAGCCGTGCTCATCGCGGCCATCGCCGCCAGGCGGGCCGCCTTGACCGGGCGGCCCAGCTTCGCCCCGAGCTCGACGTGCCCAGGCATGCAGTTACGCCCGGTCTGCCAGTCCGCCTCGCCGGCCAGCTCGTCGACCAGGCGATGCAGATAGCTGCGCGACACCAACCGGCCCCGCACCTCGTCAAGCTCCCCGCCCTCGATCATCGCGTGCACCGCCAGCGCCCACTCCGCCGCCCGCACCGTCCTGATCCGCGCATACACACCGGCCGGGACCGCCCACCCCCACGGCATCCGTTCATACAGCGCCGAGGCATCGGCCAACCGATCCGCGGCCGCCACCACGCCCCGCTCCAACTCGGCCGCCAACTCGTCGACGGCCGCAGCATCGCTACGTACCGCCTCAACCACGCAACTACTCACCGCGACCCGCTAGGCACAGCGGTGGCGACGTCGCGGCTAGCCGGATATCCAGAAATCGGCGTGTCGACGTGACAGAGCGCTAGCAGTTCTCGGTCGTCCGTCGTACAGTGAACAGGCAGCACAAAGCCTCCTGATGAGCGTCAGGGAGATGTGTTCGCCGGGGTAGGTGTTGACGCACCGATCCGGCATCAGATGTAGCGGACGGCGGCCTACGGGCCGCCGTTATCGCGTTTAGGCGCTTTTGACTAGCGGCAACTCCTCGCTCTGGGCGTCCTTGCGGGGCCGGCCCTCACGTAGCCGTGGCTTCGCCGCGCCGAGCATGCGTAGCTCGAACAGTTGCTGGAGCGAGAGGCCCGCGTCGGTGGCTTCGTGCTTGAGCTGCGCCTTCTCGTCGGCCGACATTCGGAACGTGTGCGAGGTGCTGCGAGCCTCGCTTCGATCCACAAGTGCCATGACTAAGAGCGTTCCAGTGAGAAACCGGTTTGCAGGACGACACGCCGCGCGACCCTCGATGAGTTCTTTAGCGTTCCCGCCGTTCCGCGTGCCGAGTTCAGGCAAACGATGGCTGGCAGGAACGCTCCAGTTGTCGCTTGCCAGCGTGATGGGACCACCGGGTTGCCACGACCTAGGGACCACCAGAGTCGCAGGATGATGTTCATCGTTTCTCCTGTTCTGGTCAATCCGACGCGCCGCTTGTAGCGGCGAGTTGGG
>JBPCRP010000149.1:0-5877 GCA_050996715.1 Propionibacteriaceae bacterium | reverse complement strand
GAGAACTCACGGATCGGTGGTCGAGAACTCACGGATCGGCTTGTCAGGCCCTCCGCTCGTCCCTCGCTCCGTGCCTTCCGCTCCAGGTCCACGCGTAGACACCGTCGTCGCACTCGGTGCCGGCCTCACCAAGCTCCAGCGGCCGGAACGTGTCGACCATCACCGCCAGCTCGTCGAAGAAGTGAGCGCCCAGCGACCCCTCGATCGCACTCGGCTGCGGACCGTGGGAGTAGCCACCGGGGTGCAGCGAGATCGACCCCTTGCCGATGCCCGACCCCTTGCGCGCCTCGTAGTCGCCGTCGACGTAGAACATCACCTCGTCGGAGTCGACGTTGGAGTGGTAGTAGGGCACCGGGATCGACAGCGGGTGGTAGTCGACCTTGCGCGGCACGAAGGCGCAGACGACGAAGTTGGACCCCTCGAACACCTGATGCACCGGTGGAGGTTGGTGCACCCGTCCGGTGATCGGTTCGAAGTCGTCGACGTTGAAGGTGTAGGGGTAGAGGCAACCGTCCCAACCGACCACGTCGAAGGGGTGCCTGCTGGCCACCACCACCGACCCGAGCAGGCCACCGGGGCCGGGACCACGGTGCACCGTGAAGACCTCGACGTCGCTACCGTCGGCCAGCAGCGGTGCCGCCGGGCCGTGCAGGTCACGTTCGCAGTAGGGGCTGTTCTCCAGCAGCTGACCGAACCGCGACAGGTACCGCTTGGGTGGCACGACGTGGGAGCCGGCTCCGATGACGTAGGCCTGCACCGGGCCGTCCGGCACCCAGCGGTGCACGGTCGCCCGGGGGAGCAGCACGAAGTCGCGGTCGGAGAACGGCAGCGCGCCGAACGTCGTCTCGACGGTGCCGTGCCCGGCGGCGACGTAGACGCACTCGTCACCCACGGCGTTGCGATAGAGCGGTGACGGGGCGGAACCCACCACGTAGCAGATCCGGACGTCGGCGTTGCCGAGCACGAGCCGACGCCCGGTGACCAGGTCGTCTCGGGTGGCGTCCCGGTCGGCGAACAGGTCGGGCAGCCGGAGGTGGCGCGGACGGAGCGGGTGGTTGGGCGTGGTCGACCGGTCGCCGAGGTCCCAGGGGCGGGAGTCGCTGATCGCGGACGGGATGCCGCGGTGATAGAGCAGCGAGGAGTCCGCGGAGAACCCCTCCTCGCCCATCAGCTCCTCGGCGTAAAGCGTGCCGTCGGGCTGGCGGAACTGGGTGTGACGCTTCGGCGGTACCTTCCCGACGCAACGGTAGAAGGCCATGAGCCAGCCTACCCGCGAGCGCACTACCCTGCCCAGATGAGCGCCTCGCCGCTGCTGTTCACCCGGTTCGTCGACGACGCCGCGATGTTCCCGCCCGGCAACTCCAGCGCCGACCAGGCCGTCGCGGCCCACGCCGGGTACCGCCGGGCCTGGTTCGCCTCGCTGGTCGGACCGCTGGTGGTCAGCGACCAACGGCTGGTTGAGGTCGGACGGGAGGTCCGACGCGCCGGCTCGGAGACTCCGGTGGCGGTGAGCGTGGTGATCACCGGGGGAGCGGGCGGGGTGGTGAGCCTGGCGAACCGATCGGTCGACGGGATCGAGGTGGTGGCGGTGGAGGCGGCCCTGCGCGACCTCGACGACCTCGCCGGCAACGTCGCTCGGGTGAGCGCCGCCGCGGATCAGCTCGACGACGGGATCGCCGTCTACGTGGAGATCCCGTACGCCCCGGGCTGGGAACGGGCGGTGGCTGCGGTCGAGGCTGCGGGGTGCCGCGGCAAGCTCCGCACCGGGGGGCCCGAAACCGCCGACACCCCCACCGTCGCTCAGCTGGCTGGCCAGCTGAGCGAGTTGGTCGAGGCCGATCTGCCCTTTAAAGCCACCGCCGGCCTGCACCGGGCCTTCCCCACGCCCGGCGTCGATCCCCGACGCCCCGCCCAACACGGCTTCCTCACCCTGCTCGCGGCAGTCGACGCCCTGGTGGAGGGGGCCACGGTTCCCGACACCGCCGCCGTCCTGGGCCGGGAGGACCGGGACGCGCTGATCGCCGAGCTGGCCGGGTGGGACGAGCACCGAGCGGCCCGGGTCCGGCGTCGGTGGCTGAGCTTCGGCTGCTGCGGCATCCTCGACCCGGTGCAGGATCTGCTCGAGGCCGGTCTGATCTCGGGCGGCTCGGAGGGCCGACCGGAATGAGCTGGTTCGAGGTGCCCGACGGGGCACCCTTCGGCACGTTCGAGCTGCCGTACGGCGTGTACGTCCGTGGCACCGAACGGCCCCGGGTCGGGGTGGCAGTGGGAGACCGGGTGCTCGACCTGGCTGGGATGTGGCGCGCCGGGGGGGACGACCCGACCCTGTTCGAGCAGCCCAGCCTGAACGCGTTCCTCGCGGCGGGGCGGACGGTGTGGGCCGTGACCCGCGAGCGGCTGCAGGCCGCGCTGGCCGACGCGTCCGGGCAGTCGCGGGTGGAGCCGTACCTGCTCCCGTCGAGCGAGGCGAGGATGCTCCTGCCGTTCGAGGTCGCCGACTACGTCGACTTCTACGCCTCGGTCCACCACGCGACCAACGTGGGCCGGATCTTTCGGCCCGGGGGGCCGCCGCTCACCCCCAACTGGCATCACCTGCCGATCGGTTACCACGGCAGGGCCGGCACCGTGGTGGTGTCGGGCACGGCGGTGCCCCGTCCGTGCGGTCAGGTGCTGGCCCCCGGTGCAGCGGCCCCGACGTTCGGCCCGAGCAGCAAGCTCGACTTCGAGGCAGAGCTGGGCTGGGTCGTCGGGGTCGGGTCGGCACCGGGGGAGGCTGTCGCGGTGCAGGCGTTCGCCGACCACGTCTTCGGGGCGGTGATCGTCAACGATTGGTCGGCCCGTGATCTCCAGGCCTGGGAGTACGTGCCGCTGGGACCCTTCCTGGGCAAAAGCTTCGCCACCTCGATCTCGGCCTGGGTGCTGCCGCTGGACGCGCTGATCGACGCCGAGGTCGAGCCACCGGCTCCCGAGGTGGAGCGGTTGGCCTACCTGAGTCCTCCGGGTCGCGGGTACGACGTCGACGTCGAGGTGGAGATCAACGGACAGCGGGTAAGCCGGTGTCCCTACGCTGCGATGACGTACACGCCGGCCCAGCTGCTGGCGCACCTGAGCGTCAACGGGGCCCGGCTGCGGACCGGTGACCTCTTCGCCTCCGGGACGATCTCGGGTCCGGCACCCGACCAGTGGGGCAGTCTGCTCGAGCTGGGATGGAACGGCACCCGGCCGCTCGACCTGGGCGCGGGGACGAGCCGGGCCTTCCTGGCCGACGGTGACGAGGTGGTGCTGCGGGCGGTCAGCCGAGGTGCCCGTCCGGCGCATCTCGGCGAGGTCCGTGGGTGCGTGCTCCCGAGCCGGCTCGGCTGAGTGAGGCGCTGGCGGCCGATTGGGGCGAGGGTGGTGACGGCATGCCGGACCCCGACACGGGTCGGGGTGGGCGCGCGAGCTCAGGCCTCGTGATAGCACTGGGCCATGGGTACTGGGCGCTCCCGCTTCCGGCACCCGTCACAGATCCTGGTGGTCGCGTTCGCGGCAGCCGTGGGCACCGGGACGGTCCTGCTGCTGCTCCCGGTGTCCACCCGCAGCGGTCTGCACACGGGGGTGGTCACCGCGCTGTTCACCGCGACCAGTGCCGTCTGCGTCACCGGGTTGGCGACCGTCGACACCGGACGGCACTGGACCGTCTTCGGTCAGGTCGTGATCCTGGCCCTCATCCAGGTCGGCGGTTTCGGGATCATGACGGCGGCCTCGCTGCTGGGGTTGCTGGTCTCCCGCCAGATGGGGCTCCGCTCCCGGCTCACCGTCGCCGCCGAGACCAAGTCGCTCGGGTTGGGCGATGTGCGCGCGGTGCTGCTCGGAGTGCTGCGGGTCAGTGCCCTCTTCGAGATCGCCTGCGCCGTGGTGCTGACGCTCCGGCTGCGTCTGGGCTACGGCGAACCGCTCGGGCTGGCCACCTGGCACGGGGTCTTCCACGCGGTGTCGGCCTTCAACAACGCCGGCTTCTCCCTCTACCCCGACAACCTGGTCCGGTTCGTCACCGACCCGTGGGTGTGCGTACCGGTCGCGCTGGCGGTGATCGTTGGTGGCCTGGGCTTCCCGGTGTTGTTCGAGCTGCGGCGCCAGGCCCGGCGGCCGCGGTCGTGGAGCCTGCACACCAAGCTCACCTTGACCATGACCGCGGTGCTGCTGGTCGCCGGGGCGGGGTGGCTGACGATCAACGAGTGGAACAATCCGGGGACGCTGGGCCACCTCGACCCCGGCGGTCGGGTGCTGGCGGGCACCTTCCAGGCGGTGATGCCCCGGACGGCCGGTTTCAACAGCGTCGAGGTCGGGCTGCTGAAGCAGAGCACCTGGCTCGGCCTCATCGTGCTGATGTTCATCGGCGGCGGTCCGGCGGGGACGGCTGGCGGGATCAAGGTTACGACCTTCGTCGTGCTGCTGTTCGCCCTGTTGGCCGAGGTGCGCGGGCAGAGCACGGTGAACGCGTTCGACCGTCGGATCAGCAGCCGGGTCCAGCGCCAGGCGCTGACCGTCGCCCTGCTGTCGATCGCGGCGGTCGTCTGCTCGTCGCTGGCCCTGATGGAGATCACCCGCTACCCACTGTCGGAGGTGCTGTTCGAGGTGACCTCCGCCTTCGCCACCGCGGGGCTGTCGACCGGGATCACCCCCCTGTTGTCGCCCCCGGGCCAGCTGTTGCTGGTATTCCTGATGTTCCTGGGCCGGCTCGGCCCCATCACCCTGGTCTCGGCGCTCGCGGTGCGTGACCGCGACCGGCTCTATCAGCTACCTGAGGGAAGGCCGATCATTGGCTAGTCGCAACGCACCCGGAAGCGGGAGCATCGTGGTCATCGGCATGGGCCGGTTCGGCACCTCGCTCGCCCTCGAGCTGGTGCACGAGGGCATCGAGGTCCTGGGTATCGATCAGGACGCGAAGATGGTGCAGTCCCTCGCCGGCCGGCTCACCCACGTCGTGCAGGCCGACTCGACCGACGAGGAGGCGATGCGTCAGCTGTCGGTGCACGAGTTCGCCCACGGTGTGATCGGCATCGGCAACAACCTGGAGTGCAGCATCCTGTCGGCCTCGACCTTGCTCAACATCGGGGTCGCCAACGTGTGGGCCAAAGCGATCTCGGAGCCCCACGCCCGCATCCTCACCCAGATCGGGGTGCACCACGTCGTCCGGCCCGAGCACGACATGGGCAAGCGGGTCGCCCACCTCGTGCGCGGCAAGATGATCGACTACATCGAGCTCGACGACGGCTACGCGATCGCCAAGACCGGTGCGCCGAAGTTCCTGCACGGCGTCTCGCTCGCGGAGTCCCAGCCACGGGACCGACACGGGGTGAACGTGGTCGGCGTCAAACGGCCGCACGAGGACTTCACCCATGCCACCTCCGACACGGTCGTCCGGCCCGGGGACCTGGTGATCGTGGCCGGGCCGTACCTCAAGGTCGAGCGCTTCAGCAACCTGGCCTGACCGGCGTCGCTGAGTCAGACCGGGGTCGGGTTGGCGCGCAGCAGGCGGTGGGCGAGGTCGTCGTCGACGTCGGCGAAGAAGGTGCCCACCACGTCCTCGATCTCGGCGAAGCCCTCGGCGCAGAACAGGATCGGTTGGTAGTGGGTGATGTCGTAGGTCTGCACCCCCATCCGGGCCACGTCGAGGGGCCGCAGGTCGGCGCCGGCGACCTGTTGGATCTCCCCGTAGGACGACAACAGCCCGGCGCCGTAGCACCGCACCGCACCGTGCTCGCGGAGCACCCCGAACTCCAGGGAGAACCAGAAGACCTTCGAGAAGAACTCCAACGCCTCTGCGGTCTCCAGCCGGCGGACGGCGTCGCCAGCCGCCCGGTAGAGCGCCGCGAACCGGTCGTGAGCCAGGCA
>JBPCRP010000026.1:0-27589 GCA_050996715.1 Propionibacteriaceae bacterium | reverse complement strand
CCCGAGTGCGGGTCCTGTGTCGCTCATCGCCATGGCTCCACTCCGTCTGCCACTTGCTGTCTCGCGCGATACAGTCGTCCGCGCACCGCGGTCTCGCTGACCCCGAGCGTGGTCGCGATCTCGGCGTAGCCGCGGCCGTGCACCTCACGCAGCAACCAACAGGCCCGCTGCTCGTCGGTGAGGGTCACCAGCAGGCGGGCCAGGTCACCGCGTTCGGCCTGGACCTGAGCAGCCGCGGCAGGCTGGTCGGTGTCGTCCACCGCCACCCGGGCCAGCACCGCGACGTCGGTCACGTCGGTGGCACGACTGACCCGTCGACGCAGCACGTCCAGGCTGCGGTTCGTCGCCACCTTGTAGACCCAGCTCCCGAACGCCCCGGGACTGGCCAGCAGCGGCAGCCGTCGCCACGCGGTGATCAAGGTTTCCTGAACCACGTCCTCGGCCTCCCCGCGGTCACCGAGCATCCGCCACGCCAGACCGAACACCGGCCGCTGGTAGCGGTCGACCAGCCACTCGAACGCCCGCAGGTCACCGTCCTGGGCCCGCGCGACGACGGTCCCCTCGTCGAGCTCCTGGAGTGTGGGGTCGCCGGCTCGACCGCGGGGCTGGTCCGTCGACAGGTCGGGCCCGGTCTCGGGAGGGGGCTGGTTCCGGACCACCCCACCGCCCGTCGGGCGGCGATCGCCCACGGTCAGCGACCGCCGACGGCCGGCGCGGTCGTCCCGGCCTCGAAGCGGACCGCCGCGTCGCTCGGCCGCGGACCGGCCAGGTCGAGGGTGAGGCCGAACCGGTCAAGAGGGACCTGTAGGGCGGTGCTGATGTCGGTCGCGACCGTGGTGTGCACGTAGGCCATGATCGCCGGAAGGTCAGAACGCTCCTCCGCCGCCAGCCGGACGTAGACCTGAGGTTCGGCCGCGGCACCCCGGATCTCGACCCGGGCGCCCGTGACCCCGAGCCGACCGAGCAGCTGCTCCTCGACCACGTTCTCCAGCGCGCGCGGCTCGACCACGACGCTGCCGGGCAGGCCTTGGGCATTCAGGCGCAGCGGCCGCGTCGAGTGCCGCGAAGGTAGTTGGCCGAGCAACCACAGCACCGCTAGGACGGCGAGCACGAGGGCGGCCACCACGACGATCACCAGCGCAGTTGACCCGCCCCATCCACCCCATCCGGGTGCGACGGGGGCGGTCCGCGACGGCCCCGGACGACCGAGCCCGAGCGCCTGCAGGCCCGAGGTGGCCAGACCGACGCTGGCGGCGACGACACCCAGGCCGACCACCAGCGTGAGCAGGCCGATGACGGTGAGCAGGACACGGTTGAGACCAGACATCACGACTCCTTCCTTCTGACTCGGACCGAGACGCCGGGGACCGGGGTGACCCCACACGAGCCCAACCTGTCGGTGACGGCGGCGCGGACCGTCTGCGACAGCGACGCGGCGTCGTGCAGGGTGGTGTCGATCCGCAGGGACACCCGGCGGCGACCGATGGTGCTGGACACCTGGTCGACCCCGTCGATGTCGGTCGCCGTGACGGAGGCGAGTCGGGCCAGCGCTGACCGCGTCAGCACGGTGGCGCCGTCCTTGACCTGCGGGTTGGGGACCGAGGACACCGGTACGGCGTTGCTCGGGCCGGGCTTGAGGGCGAGCACCACCCACCACAGACCCAGCAGGGTGATGGCGATGCCGATCAGCAGGATCCAGACCGAGGCCCACGGGGTGGCGGTCAGCCAGCGACCGACGACGGCGACGAGAACCAGCGGTGAGCCGGTGGCCATGGTCTGAACCGCCGCCCACCCGGCGACCACGGCTGTCCCGAGCAGCAGGACCGCGGAGATCGTGGCGGGGATCGTCCGACGACGGCGATGGACCAACGACGCTGCGGTGCGGCTCATCGGGGTGTCACCTGCCGAGTCGTCTGGCCGAGCCAGCCGATGGTCACGTCGACCCGGTCGACCTGGAGCCCGGTCAGCTGGTGCACCTGCTCGGCGCACCGACGGCGGACCGAGGACGCGAGGTCGACGAGCGGGGCGGGATACCGGGCGCCGATGGTCATCGCGATGCTCGCCCGGGTGCCCCGTAGCGCGACGACGACCTTGGGTCGAGCAAAGAGGTCGCCGTGCCCGCCCAGTCCGGCGATCCCCGAGGTCGCTCGACCGACCCCGGTCAGCTCGGCAGCGGCCTGGCTGGCGATCTTCTCGATCGCGCCGCGTTCGATGGTGAGCGAGCCGCGGTGGGCGGCAGTGACGCGCCCGTCGGAGCCGAGCGGGCCCGCCTCGGGACCGACCTCGGGCCAGCTCACCGCGTGCCCGTCGTCCGACCGCTTAGGGAGCGGAGGTCGAGTGAGCCGTCGAGCAGCTTGCCGACGATCACGCCGATCGCTCCGAAGAACGCGACGATCAGAAAAGCGACGAAGCCACCGAAGGCGGCGGTGAGCCCCAGCACGAGGCCGACGAGCAGACAAAGGCGCACAGTGGTCAGACCGGTGTTCATGGCCAGATTTCCTTTCGGGGTCCGGGGAGGGCTGAGGTCAGAGTCATTGCAGCTTGCTGCTGGGGGGCGAGAACGATGCGTCCTCGGGGTCGGCGTCGTCCTCGGGCAGGTGCACGTCACTGACGTGGACGTTGACCTCGAGGACCTCCAGGCCCGTGGCGTACTCGACGGCCTCGATCACGTTGGTACGCAGGCTTTCGCTGACCTCGACGATCGACACGCCGTACTCGACGACGACGCTGACGGCGATCGTGGTCTGACGTTCGCCCTTCTCGATGCTGACACCGCCGCTGACGTTGGTCTGCGATCCGGGGATCCGGGACGCGAGGCTGCTGAACACGCGGCCGGCAGCGTTGCCCAGGGCGAAGATGCCGGGGACCTCGCGGCAGGCCATCCCGGCAATCTTCTGCACGACCTGGTCGGCGATCAGGGTGTCGCCGTGCTCGGTGTGCAGCGGGCCCAGCTTCTTGCTGGTCGTGGTCGGCGTGGGGTCGTCCACGGGGGTGAGGTCGGTGGTGGTCATGCTGGGCGGTCCTCTCAGAAGTTCGGGGTGCTGGTCGCCGTCGGTGACGCCGTACAGAGCTCAAGACGGACCATCCCGGCCGATCCTCACGGGTGGGCGCCACCTATTTTCCGAGGGCGCCACATCCAAGGGCTCAGCCCACCCGGTCGTGGGGTGGGTGGGACCTCCTTCCACCGGGACCGTCGTCCACAGGGAGGCCGTGTCCCGGAGCCCCGTCCACAGCCGCGGCGCCCGGCGCGCACACGCGGTCGGTCGACGACGAGGGTCTTGACGTGACGGAGTCCCCAGCCACTGCCGCAGCCGCCACCGGGATTGTGGCCCTGCTGGCCTGGATCGTGATGGGATTCGGGCTCGCGACCGTCGCCGATGCGACTGATCCACGGCTCCCGTCGCCGGCCGGGTGGCCACTGGCCGGCCACCCGGCGGTGGTGGCCGGATTCGACCCACCAGCCTCGACGTACGGAGCGGGCCACCGTGGGATCGACCTTGCCGGCCGACCTGGCGAGCCGGTCCTCGCCGTCGCGGCGGGCACGGTGGTGTTTGCCGGGTCGGTGGCCGGGATCGGCGTCGTGGTGGTCGACCACGGCGCCGTGCGCACCACCTACCAACCGGTACGAGCCGGGGTCATCGTCGGCCACCACGTCGGCCTCGGCACGGTGCTCGGATCGCTGGAGCGGGGCGGGCACTGTCCACCCGCCGCCTGCTTGCATCTCGGGCTGGTGCTGGGCGAGCGGTACCTCGACCCCCTGCTCCTGATGGCGACCGAGCCGAGCGAGCTGCGGCTGCTGCCCGCCGCGGAGCGAGGGGCAGCCCTGCACCGCACGGCCGAGCGGGCTCGGGTCTCGCGCGCCGCGGCGATCCCCGGACCCGACCCGGTGCTGGCTGCGCTGGGGTCGCGGGTCGGCGTCGCCGGCCGCCACGGGTTCCTGCTACCGGTGGTCGGCCCCCTCAGCTCTCCCTTCGGGGAGCGTTTCCACCCGGTACTGCACGTGTGGAAGCTGCACGACGGAACCGACGTCGCCGCGGCGTGCGGGGCCGCCATCCGGGCTCCGGCGGCCGGGATGGTGATTGCGGCGTACGCCAACCCGGGCTACGGCAACCGGCTGATCCTCGACCACGGCACCGTCGACGGCCACCATCTGGTCACCGCGATGAACCACGCCACCGGCTACCTCGTGGGGGTGGGCGCCCGGGTGCGGCGGGGTCAGGTGGTGGGGTCGGTGGGCGCGACCGGCCTGGCGACGGGATGCCACCTGCACCTGATGGTCTGGATCGACGACCGACTGGTCGACCCGATGACGTGGTTCGGGTGAGCTCAGGCGCGCGGGTGCGCCTGACGGAACGCCTGGCGGAGCCGTTCGGAGCTCACGTGGGTATAGATCTGGGTCGTCGCGAGCGAGGCGTGGCCCAGCATCTCCTGCACGCTGCGGAGATCGGCGCCGCCCTCGAGCAGATGGGTGGCCATGGCGTGTCGGAGCCCGTGAGGTCCCAGGCTCGGGGCGCCGGGGACGACATCGAGGGCCCGGTGCACGATCCGCCGCACCACCCGAGGATCGATCCGGCCGCCCCGGTCACCCACGAAGAGCGCTACCCCGGAACGAACCGTGGCCAGGCCGGGGCGCCCGTCGCGCAACCAGTGATCGACTGCCTGCAACGCTGGGCGGCCGACCGGCACCGTCCGCTCCTTGCTGCCCTTGCCCAGCACCCGGACGGTGGCTCGTTCCCGGTCGATGCTCGCAAGGTCGAGGCCGCACAGCTCGGCGACTCGTATCCCGCAGCCGTACAGCACCTCGAGGAGCGCGGCGTCGCGCAGACCCACCGGCCCCCCGCCGTCGCCCGCCCGCCGCAGCGCCTCGGTCAGCACCGCCTCGGCGTCGACGCGGGTCAGCGTGGGGGGCAGCGCCCGAACGACCTTCGGTGAGCGGAGGGTGGCTCCGGCGTCCCGCGGGGTTCGCCCGGTGCGGTGGGCCCAGGCGAGGAACACCCGTGCCGCCGCGGCCCGCCGTTGCAGGGTCGTCCGCGACCGGCCCCGGGTCTGCTGAACCGCGAGCCAGCTCCGCAGGTCGGGCCGATCCACCCGGTCCAGGTCGTCGTGCCCCAGGCGTCCAAGGTGACGCAGCAGACTGTCGACGTCCCCGGCGTAGGCCCGGACAGTGTGCTCCGACAAGGAGCGCTCCGTCTCGAGGTGGCGCACGTAGTCGGCGTGCGCGACACGCAGGGCCCGGGGCAGCGCGTCGCCGTCGGTGTCCACCACCCCACTGTCGGCGGGCCGGCGCCGTTGGGCAAGGCGCCGCTCCGCTACGCGCTACCCTTCCGAGGCCCAACCTCGCCGCGGGCTGGCTGACCACCACACGCCACGACCGGGTACGCCCAGGAAGACACGGATGACCACCGAGCACGACCTCTCCCCCACCTTCGCCGTCACCGAGGCCACCCGAGCCTCGGGCCTGACCGAGGGCGGCACGATACGTCCGATCTGGCGCTGGGGCACTCCGGTGCTGCACAGCCCGACCCGACCCGTCACCGAGTTCGGCGCCGAGCTGCATGCTCTGGTCCGCGACATGTTCGCCACGATGGAGGCCGCCGAGGGCGTCGGCCTGGCCGCGACCCAGGTGGGGGTCGACCTGGCCGTCTTCGTCTACGACTGCCCCGACGACGACGAGCGCCGCCAGCTCGGGGTGTTGTGCAACCCGGTGGTTACGCTGCCCGAGGGCAAGGATCGCCAGCTGGACGCCACGGACGAAGGATGCCTGTCGCTGCCGGGCGGCTACGTGGAGTTGGCCCGGCCCGACGTCGCCACGGCGCACGGCCAGGACGCGGACGGTCATGACATCACCGTGATCGGGACCGGCCTGCTGGCGCGGTGCCTGCAGCACGAAACCGACCACCTCAATGGCACCGTGTTCGGCGACCGGCTCTCGGGTCGCGGACGCAAGAAGCTCTACGCCCAGCACGAGCAGATGGCGGCGCGCTATCCCTCCGACTGGCCGGTCACCGCGCGGACGCCGGGTCCGAAGCGGGCCGACTCCGAGGAGCTCGACGACGAGTCCGACGCGGCCGGAACCGCTGGGGAGTCCGGCCCGAGCACGTAGCAGGCGACGGCCGCCGCGGCGGCCACATTGAGGGAGTCCACGGGCTCGCCCACCCCGCCGTCGGCCGTCCCGGGTGCATGCATCGCGATGGTGGCCAGCACGTCGGCGCCCGCGAGCCAGTGCCGGGAGAGTCCGGCTCCCTCGGTCCCCAGCAGCACCGCCACCTTGCGCGGCCGCGCCCGCAGCTCGGCGGCTACCTCGCCGAGCGGGACCGAGCCCGCACCCAGACCGAGAGCGATGACCCAGAACCCGGCTCGCCGCAGCTGCGCGATCGCCTGGGTCCAGTCCTCGAACCGCGCCCAGGGCAGCGCGAACACCGCCCCCATGCTGGTCTTGACCGCCCGCCGGTAGAGCGGGTCGGCGCAGCGTGGCGAGAGCAGGGCGCCCTGCCAGCCGAGTCCGGCTGCGCTGCGCAGGATGGCGCCGACGTTGCTGTGGTCGACCACGTCCTCGAGCACCACCAGCCGGTCCCGGTCGAGCAGGTCGGTCATCGGCCGGACCGGTGGCCGGTGCAGAGAGGCCAGCGCGCCGCGGTGCACGTGAAACCCGGTGACCTGCTCGGCCAGCGCCTCGCTGACCACGTAGACCGGCACGTCTGGATGCTCGGCGAGCACATCGCGCAGGCCGGCCAGCCAGCGGTGGGCCAGCAGGAACGAGCGCGGCCGCCCGCCGGCCCGGACCGCTCGCCGGATCACCTTCTCGCCCTCGGCGATGAAGAGACCGCGGTCGGACTCCAGGTGCCGCCGCAGGGCGACGTCGCGGAGCTGCACGTAGTCGGCCAGCCGTGGGTCGTCGGCCCGTTCGACTGGGATGGGCTCGACCGGGGTGACTCCTTCGGGTGCTGCGGCGTCACGTCGGCCAGGATCTGGTGGGCCGGAATCGGGCGTGATCATCGGGCCCATCATGACGGTTCTACCCTGGCTCGATGAGTGACTCCCCTGGCCTGGGCACCCTCGACTGGCAGCCGGCGGCTGCGCACCCGCATCTGCTGGCCGTACCCGTGCAAGAAGCCCTGACCCTCGTCCCCGGAACGTACGTCGCGGCCATCGACCCCGGCCTGGCCGACACGGCGGCCTTCTGCGACGCGTACGGCGTGGGGTTGGATGCGTCCGCCAACTGCGTGGTGGTGGCCGGACGTCGGGGTGAGACGAGGACCCTGGCCGCCTGCCTGGTCCTGGCGACCGACCGAGCCGACGTCAACAAGGTGGTCCGCCGCCACCTCGACGTCGCCAAGATCAGTTTTGCCCCGATGGACCAGGCCACCGCCGAAACGGGGATGGAGTACGGCGGCATCACCCCGGTCGGGCTACCGGTGGGTTGGCCGATCCTGGTGGATGCCCGCGTGGTCGCCGCGGGCTGGGTCGTGATCGGCAGCGGCCTTCGCGGCAGCAAGCTCGCGATCCGGGGCACCGACCTGCTCACCCTGGCCGGAGCGGTCAAGCTGGAGCTGGCCCAGCCTCGCAACTGAGTCAGCGCCGGGCCCGACTCAGTGGCTTTCGGCCTCCTGGGGGACGGCCTCGGCCGGCAGTTCGGCACCGTAGCCGTTGTCGCCGTCCTGCGCCGGAGCGGAGGGGGCGCCAGGGTCGGACCGGTCGTCGACGCCAGCGCCGCCGGAGCCGGCTGCCGCGCCCATCTCGAGCTCGGCGGGATCGCCACGCAGCACCGGCTTGCTCAGCACCGACGGCTTCTCCAGCAGCTGGGCCGCCTCGATCGCCTCTTGGACCGTCTTGTCCGCCGCCTCCCGTTCGGCCACGTTCTGGGTCTCGATCTCTGACTGCACGTCGATCTTGGGGGCGGCGACGAAATTGCCCTTGGCGGCTCCCGGGATGGCCGAGGCGACGGAGCTGACGGCGCCACCCAGACCCTCGAGCGCCTTGTTGAGCTCGCTCGGGACGATCCAGACCTTGTTTGCGTCGCCCTTGGCGATCGACGGCAGCATCTGCATGTACTGGTAGGCCAGCAGCGCCTGGTCGGGCTGGCCGGCGTGGATCGCGTTGAACACGGTGCCGATCGCCTGCGCCTCGCCTTCGGCGCGCAGCATCTGAGCCTGCCGGTCGGCTTGGGCGCGAAGGACCGCGGCCTCCCGGTCACCCTGGGCGCGCAGGATGGCCGACTCCTTCTCACCACCCGCCCCGAGGATCTGCGACTGCCGGGAACCCTCGGCGAGCAGGATCTGGGCCCGCTTCTCGCGCTCGGCTCGGGCGCCCTTCTCCATCGCGTCGCGGATCGTCGCGGGCGGCTCGATCGCCCGGAGCTCCACCCGGTTGACTTTGATGCCCCACTTGCCGGTGGCCTCGTCAAGCACCACCCGCAGCTTCTGGTTGATCTCCTCGCGACTGGTCAGCGCTTGCTCGAGGTCGAGCCCGCCGATGATGTTGCGCAGCGTGGTCATGGTCAGCTGCTCGATGGCGCGGATGTAGTCCTGGGCCTCGTAGGCCGCCCGGACCGGGTCGATGACCTGGAAGTAGATGACCGAGTCGATGTTGACCATCAGGTTGTCCTCGGTGATCACACCCTGGGGCGGGAACGGGACCACCGCCTCGCGCATGTCGATGTTGTAGCGGACCTTGTCCACCACGGGCACCAACAGGTGCGGACCGGGCTCGAGCATCCGGCGGTACTTGCCGAGCCGCTCGACCACCCCTACCTTCTGCTGCCTGATCACCTTGACGGCGCTGCCGAGCACGAAGATCACGAACAGGATCAAGATCACGAACGCCAGTACGCCGGCGATGCCGTCCACTACGTCTCCCTCGTTTGGTTGTGGGTCAAGAAATCCATGGTGCTGCCGCAGCGATCAGGGCAGCTGCTGGTGCTTGGGGTAGACCACCGCGATCGCCCCGTCGATCTCGTAGACCTCGACCTCGACCCCGCGGTCGATGGTCTCGCTGCGGTCGTAGGAGCGGGCCGACCAGCTCTGGCCGTCGATCTTGATCTCGCCGCTCTGGCCGGTGATCTCCGAGACCGCGTAGCCACTGCTGCCGACCATCTTGTCCAGGGCCGAGCGGTAACCCGGCATCCCGCGGACCTTCTCCAGCAGGGTAGGGCGCAGCAGCAGCAACGTCGACAGCGCCACGACGACCGCGACCAGGATCTGCAACCACCACAGTCCAGGCGCGACCGCAGCCGTGCCGGCGCCGGCCAATGCCCCCACCGCGAGCATGATCAACACCAGGTCGAGGGTGAAGATCTCGGCGATCCCGAGCAAGAAGGCCAGGCTGAGCCACAGCGCCCACGCGTTCTCGCCGAGCCAGTCCGTCAGGTTCATCGGCACCGCTGACTTTCCTCCTCTGTGCTGGCCTCCATCGTGCCAGATCGAGCCAACCGGGGTTGCGAACTCGGCTGGGTGCTGCGGTCAGCGCGCCCGGGCCGCCCAACGCCCGTCGACGTGGCTGAGCTCCAGCGGGAGCTCGAAGGTGAGCTCGAGGTTCGCGGCGGTCAGCGTGTCACCGATCGGGCCCGCCGCCACCACCTTGGCGTTCTTCAGCAGCAGGGCGTGGGTGACCCCGGGCGGGATCTCCTCGACGTGGTGGGTGACCAGGACCGAGGCGGGTGCGTAGGGGTCCTGCGCCAGCACCGACAGGGTGCGGATCAGCGACTCACGACCGGTCAGGTCGAGCCCGGCCGCCGGTTCGTCCAGCAGCAGCAGCTCGGGGTCGGTCATCAGGGCTCGCGCGATCTGGACCCGCTTACGCTCACCCTCGCTGAGGGTGCCGAAGGTGCGGTCGCTCAGGTGGTCGATCCGCAGCTGAGCGAGCAGGTCGTCGGCTCGTTCGTGGTCGAGCTCGTCGTAGTCCTCACGCCACCGCCCCACCACGGCGTACGACGCCGAGACGACCACGTCGTGCACCCGCTCACCGCGCGGGATGCGTTCGGCCAGCGCGGCCGAGGTGAGCCCGATCCGCGGCCGCAGCTCGAACACGTCGACGGTGCCCAGCACCTCACCCAGCAGACCCGCCACGCCCGAGCTGGGATGGATCTGGGCCGCCAGGACCTGCAGCAAGGTGGTCTTACCCGCTCCGTTGGGGCCGATCACCACCCAGCGGTCGGTCTCCTCAACCCGCCAGCTGACCCCGTCGAGAAGGGTCGCCCCGCCCCGGACGATGCTGACCTCTGCCAGGTCCACGACCGCTGTCATGCGGGACAACCTATCTGTGGTGCCTCGTGCCGACGAGCAGTCGCTCCCCCACACCGCCGCGCCGCGTACGGTGTGGGCATGCTCGGCCCCACCCTGCGGCTGGTGACCCACCTCAACGTCGCGCCCGCAGCTGCCCTCAGTCCGGAGGTCGCCGCGCACGGCGTAATCGGTGGCGACACCGCCCATCACGTGCTCGACCCCGACCGGGTCCTCGGGCTAGACCCGCTGTTCGCTACCGAGCTGCAAGCGGCGTTGCCCGAGCTCGGCCGTCAGGAGCGAGTGGGCTGGTTGCTCGCCCTCCCCCGCCCCGGTCACCTGGCTCCGCTGCGGGGGCCCGTCGCGTTGAACCAGGCGGCGGTCGAGGCCGGCGCGGCCGCGATCGGCTGCTCCGCCGGGATCGCCCTGGTGCCCTACGGGGTCGGTCGCGCCGTGCAGTGGCGGGTCTTCACCGCCGAGATCCCCCGCCCGGCCCTGACGACCTACGACGCGGAGCGCGCCCTCGACCACACCGTGCGCCGAGCGGCTCGGGTGCTGATGGAGCTGGACGTGGCCGGTGGCCAGCGTCCGATCGACCTCGGGGTGATCACGTTGCCCAGCGGCTACGACCCCCGTCGGCGGACGGCCGCGGAGAAGGCGTACCGGCTGCTCCGCGCCTGCGACTCCGCCTTGGCCGACGAAGGCGGCGCGTTGTCTCTGTTCGAGATGGATGCGCGCACCCAGCAGCTCCGAGACGTACGGCGGGCCGCCGCCGACGCCTTGTGCGCAGCGGTCAGCTGGGAGGACCGGTCGGAGGGGAACGTGGCCTCGGGTTGACCCCCGTCTGGTGCTCCCTCGGGGCGGGCCGCGTGTGCATGGCAAAAGTGAGGGAGCGCCTGCATAGGGTGGGCGCATGCAACCCGGACCGCTGTTCGCGATCGGTGGCGCCGAGGCCAAGCTCCGCCGACGAGAGGTGCTGCGGGCGTTCCTGACCGAGGCCGGCGGGCGCGAGGCCGTGATCGCGGTGGTCCCCACCGCCTCATCGTTGGGCGTGGAGGTGGTGGAGGTCTACCGGGCGGTGTTCTCCACGTTGGGTGCGGCCGAGGTGATCGCGGTCCGTCCCGAGAGCCGGGCGCAGGCGCACGACCCCGAGCTAGTCGAGCTGCTCGGCCGGGCGACCGGGGTCTTCATGACCGGCGGCAACCAGCTCAAGCTCTCCGCCTACGTCACCGGCACCCCAGTGGGCGACGCGATCGTCGCGGCCCACGACCGCGGCGTGGTGGTGGGCGGCACGTCGGCCGGGGCCAGCATCCTCGCCGGGCACATGATCGCCTTCGGCTCGGGTGGCTCGACCCCCAAGCAGCGGATGAGCCAGCTGGCCGCCGGGATGGGGCTCGTACCCGGGGTGGTCATCGACCAGCACTTCGCGCAGCGCAACCGTTACGGCCGGCTGATGTCACTCGTCGCGCAGTCGCCCTCACTGCTCGGGGTCGGCGTCGACGAGGACACTGCGGCGGTGTTCCGGGCTGGCGGGCTGCTCGAGGTCGTCGGTCGCGGTGCGGTGACCGTGCTCGACGGCAGCCATTCGGTCTCCGACGCGCATATCGCGAAACGGATCACACCGCTGCTGCTCTCGGGCGCGGTCCTGCACGTGCTGCCGTCGGGCAGCCGGTTCGACCTGCGCGCCCGCGCGCTGCTCGACCACCACACCGAGGTCGCGGCCGACGAGCTCGACGAGGTGCGGGCGGCCGAGGACGATCTGCGCAAGCTCGCCGCCGACATCGCCGCCGACGGTGTCTCACCGACGAACTTCACCCGGCGGCTGCGCCGGAGCCGGAGCGAGTCCCCCATCGGTTGAGCGGCGGAGTCCGAAAACGTTCCCGCGGGAACGTTTTCGGCGCTCAACCCCCGGCGGACGGAGCTCCTCAATCACCCCGTCGACGGCCCCGCCGCCGGTTGCGACCCGGTGGGTGCGGTACGGCCCGACCCCGGGCGGCTCGTCGAAGCGGGTGCCGTCGGATCCTGCTCGCGGTCGTGCCGGGCGTCGGAGACCCGGGCGGCGTACTTGGAGATCCAGCGGCCAGCCACCAGCACCACGGGCGCCGGGTTCAGGAAGTGCCGCTTGCTCCGACCCACCCACTCGGTGGAGACCAGGCCGGCCTCCGCCAGCAGAACCAGGTGCTTGCCCACGCCGAAGCGGGTCATCTCGGGGAGGTGGCCACTGAGCTCTCCGAGCGTCTGGCCGTCGCGGGTGAACAGCGCATCCAGCAGCAGGCGACGGGTCGGGTCCGCCAGCGCGCGAAACACCAGCTGGTCGACGCTCACCCCGTCACCATAGGTGAGCATTTAGTCACCTGACAACAGGCCTCCGGCCGGCTCCGGGGACAGGTGACAGGATCGGCGCGTACTGGTCCGACGAGCGAGCAAAGGTCGTGCGCGAAGATGGCGGTCGAGAAGATGGTGGCGGACGGGGAACTCGACGGCGAGGCGCCGCAGCGGGCCGCCAGCGGTACGCAGGCGGCGCCGGACCTCAAGATCATCAGCACCCGGGTCTTCCGCGGCCCGAACCTCTGGCACTACGAACCGGCCATTCAACTCGTGGTGGATCTCGGCGTACTCGAGGACTTCCCGACCAACCTGCTGGCGGGCTTCACCGAACGGTTGCTCGCGGCGCTGCCGGGGCTGTCGAACCACAGCTGCAGCCGGGGCCGCAAGGGCGGCTTCGTCGAGCGCTTGCACGAAGGCACCTGGCTCGGTCACGTCGCCGAGCACGTCGCACTGCAGCTGCAGCAGGAGGTCGGTCACGACCTGCGCCGGGGCAAGACCCGGGGCGTGAAGGGCGAGCGCGGGCGCTACAACGTGATCTACGCGTACGCCGACGAGACGGTCGGGGTGGCCGCCGGCGAGCTCGCCGTCCGGCTGGTCAACCACCTCGTGGAGCCGGATCCCGAATTCGACTTCGCTGCCGAGCTCGAGAGCTTCATCGTGCGCGGCGAGCGGACCGCGTTCGGGCCGTCCACGCAGGCGATCCTCGACGAGGCCGTGGCCCGCGACATCCCCTACATCCGGCTGAACGCCGGCTCGCTGGTCCAGCTCGGCCAGGGCGTCCACCAGCAGCGCATCCGTGCCACGATGACCTCCAACACCTCCTCGGTCGCCGTCGACATCGCCTCCAACAAGGAGCTCACGCTGTCGCTGCTCGCCGCGGCCGGGCTGCCGGTCCCGCGCTCGAAGGCCGTCCGTCGGGTCGACGACGCCGTCAGCCTCGCCCGCCGGATCGGCTTCCCCGTGGTCGTCAAGCCGCTGGACGGCAACCACGGCCGCGGGGTCTGCCTCGACCTGCGCGACGACGAAGCGGTCCGAACCGCCTTCGTGATCGCCGAGGAGGAGTCCCGCAACGGCTGGGTGATCGTCGAGTCTTTCGTGACGGGCAAGGACTACCGCTGCCTGGTGATCGGCGGCAGGATCGCGGCGATCGCCGAGCGGGTGCCCGCACACGTGATCGGCGACGGCGTGCACACGATCGAGCAGCTGGTCGAGACGACCAACGCCGACCCCCGGCGCGGCGTCGGACACGAGAAGGTACTGACGCGGATCAAGGTCGACGACGCCGCCATCGCGCTCGTCGCCGACCAGGGTTACGCCCTGACCGACGCGCCCCCGGTCGGTGCGATGGTCAAGCTCACCCTGACCGGCAACATGTCGACCGGCGGCATCTCGATCGACCGCACCTTCGAGGCCCACCCCGAGAACGTCGAGATCGCCGAGGAGGCGGCCCGCGTCGTCGGGCTCGACATCGCCGGCATCGACTTCATCGCCCCCGACCTCACCCAGCCCGTCCGCGAGACCGGCGGTGGGATCTGCGAGGTGAACGCCGCACCGGGCTTCCGGATGCACACCCACCCGACGGTCGGCGACCCGCAGTACATCGCCAAGCCTGTGGTCGACATGCTCTTCCCGCCGGGGACCGCGAGCCGGATCCCGATCATCGCGGTGACCGGGACCAACGGCAAGACGACGACGTCGCGGATGATCGCGCACATCTTCAAGGGCATTGGCCGCAAGGTCGGCATGACGTCCACCGACGGGGTGGTGATCGACGAACGACTCATGATCAAGGCCGACGCGTCCGGGCCGAAGTCCGCCCGGATGGTGCTGCAGAACCCCCGTGTCGACATGGCGGTCTTCGAGGTGGCGCGGGGCGGCATCCTGCGCGAGGGCCTGGGCTACGAACGCAATGACGTCGGCGTGGTGCTCAACGTGCAACCCGACCACCTGGGGATGCGCGGGATCGACACCGTCGAGCAGCTCGCCGAGGTGAAGGCCGTCGTCGTGGATGCCGTACCTCGTAACGGTTTCGCGGTCCTGAACGCTGACGACCCGTTGGTCCGGCAGATGCGGCGACGCTGCTCGGGGCGCGTGGTGTGGTTCAGTCTCGCTGCCCCGGGCAGCGAGGTGCGCGACATGATCGACGACCACTGCCGACGGGGTGGTCGGGCCGTCGTGCTCGACCACGGCGACCTCGGCGACATGATCATCGTCAAGGAGGGCAAGCGGTCCATGCAGATCGCCTGGACCCACCTACTTCCCTCGACCTTCGGCGGCCGGGCGCTGATGAACGTCGCCAACGCCATGGCGGCAGCGGCCGCCGCCTTCGCCGCGGGTGCCTCGCTGCACGACATCCGGCAGGGTCTGCGCTCTTTCTCCACCTCCTACTACCTCTCGCCCGGACGTCTCAACGAGATCACCGTGCAGGGCCGCACGGTGATCGTCGACTACTGCCACAACGCACCCGGGATGCGGATGCTCGGTGACTTCGTGGACAAGACCGGCGACGACATGGAGACCACCAACCACGAGCTGGGCAAGGTGTCACGGATCGGGGTCGTCGCCACCGCCGGCGACCGCCGCGACGACGACATGCGCGAGCTGGGGGCGCTGGCCGCCGAGCACTTCGACGTCGTGGTCGTCCGCGAGGACATCGCCCTGCGGGGCCGGCAGCGGGGCGACGTGGCGGCGCTGATCGCCGAAGGCGTGCAGTCGGCGATGGGGAGCGGGGTCCGCTGCAAGCAGGTCGAGGTCGTGCTCGACGAGCTGTCGGCGACCCGGCACGCGATGTCGCGTTCCAACCCCGGCGACCTGATCGTCATCTGCGTCGACCAGCACGCGGCGGTGATGGCCGAGCTGGAGTCCTACGGTCACCAGGCCCAGCCAGGTGCCCGGGCCCTCCTCGGTGGCGAGGTGACCAACGCGATCGGCGACCCGGACTTCAGCCCGGAGAACGCCGTCGCCGACGCCCAGCCTGAGCTGCCGGCCATCTGATGGGCTCCGGCAGCCCCAGCCCCAGCCCCGTCGTCGTCGACAACCACGCCAGTCACCGCTTCGAGGCCGATGTCGGCGGCCACCTCGCCGGCTTCGCCGAATACCTGTCGCAGCCCGGACGGATCGTCTTCACCCACACCGAGGTCGACCCTGCTTACGAGGGCCAGGGCGTCGGGAGCGCGCTGGCTCGCTGCGCCCTGGACGACGTCCGGGCGCACAGCACGCTTCGCGTCGTCCCGCGCTGCCCCTTCATCAAAGGCTGGATCGAACGCCACCCGGACTACGCCGACCTCGTCGCCGCGTGAGCGTCCCCCCGGCCGCCGACCTCAGATGGCCGCGGCCGCCACCTTCGCGCGCAGGATCTCCGGCGTGTCCCGGACACCACCCGCCGCGAGCAACCAGGCGTCGATCTCGGCGCGGTCCTGATGCGCCATCACGACCACCACGTCCCCGTCGGCGGCCTGACCCACTAACGACACCAGGCCCGGCAGCTCCGACGCGTGCTCGGCACCGATCTCGGTTCGGGCGTTGGCCGCGCCGGCTCTGATCAGCTGGCCGAGCTGGTCCATCGGCCGGCCACGCAGGTACTCGCTCTTGTGCACGATCTCCACCACGTCGGCCCCCAGCGCCGCCATCTCGCCGAGCCGGACGAAGATGTCGTCACCGCGGTCCCCCGCGGTCCCGACGGCCAGCAGGATCCGGGCGCCCCCGGGCCTGATCCGGTGGGCGATCTCCAGCAGCGCCGCCAGCCCGGCCTCGTTGTGGGCTAGATCGACGATCACCGTGGCCCGACCAGCCCCCTCATGCACCCCGCGCCGATCGTCGGCGCCGTGCGCACCCAGCGGCACGGTCCAGAGGTTCATCCGGCCCGGGTTGTCCACCCCCGGGTCGAAGCTGCGCAGCCCCGCCGCGACGTCCTCGACGGTCAGGCCGAGGGCCAGGGTCGCGGAGACGACGGCGAGGACGTTCTCGACGTTGACCCGGCTCAACCCGGCCAGGGTCATCGGGACCGCGGCGGCCTCGACCACGGGCAGCGGATCCCGGCCGGCCCGCAGCACGCACACCCAGCCGTCCAGCACCGTGGTGACCCGGCCGCCGTCGTCCAGCACGGTGCGTCCGTGGGGGGATTCGGCGTCTCGGGTGAACACCCAGACCTGAGCCGGGGTCCCGAGCCGCATCGCGAAGGTCCGTGGGTCGTCGGCGTTGAGCACGCACCAGCCCGTCGGTTTCGTGATCTTGGTAATCACGGCCTTGACCTCGGCGAGCTGGTCCAGCGTGTCGATCCCGTCGAGTCCGAGGTGGTCAGCGGAGATGTTGGTGACCACCGAGACGTTGTTGAAGGCGACGCCCACGCCACGCCGCAGGATCCCGCCCCGGGCCGTCTCGGTCACCGCGAGCTGCACCCCGGGCTGGCTCAGCACCTGACCGGCACCGCTGGGTCCCGAGTAGTCACCGGCCTCGACGAGCACGCCGTTGAGGTAGACCCCGTCGGTGCTGGACCAGCCGACCGACCACCCGGCCTGCTGGGCGAGGTGACCGATCATCCGCGACGTGGTGGTCTTCCCGTTGGTACCGGTCACGGCGACCACCGGAACCGTCGGCCGGATTAGCGCCGGCGGTCGGCCACGCGGAGCAGCGGCGACCCGGGCTCCGGCCGCAGCCAGCGACTCAGCGACGACCCCACCGGCGGCCACGTCGTCCAGCACCGCTGCGACGGCCTCGCCGAGCGCCTCGGCCCGCCCGGAGTTGCGCCAGGGGAAGCTGACCACGAGCTGCTCGGTGCTCGACCCGGAGCGCGAGCGAACGCCGATCCGGGTCACGCCCGCGGCCGCCGCCAATCGCCGGACGAGGCGGCCGACCAGACGCGCGGCGAACCGCTGCCGGAACGACGACCCGACCGGGCCGGGTCGGGCGCCGCCGAGGCCGACGGTGGCGGCCAGCTCCTGGGCCTGGTCGACCGAGAGTCCCAGCAGGTTGGAGATGTCGAGAGTGAGCTTGACGGCCGGCCGCGGGAAGTACAGGTTGGGGCCGACCAGCAGTCGCAGGTCGACGAGGGAGGACTCAGCCACCGGTCAGCTCAGGCGCCCGTGGAGTGCAGACCACCGTCGACGTGGATCATCTCGCCGGTCGTCTTGGGGAACCAGTCGCTGAGCAGGGCGACCACGGCGCGAGCGGTGGGCTCCATGTCCTTGGGATCCCAGCCGAGCGGGGCGCGGTCGCCCCAGATCTCGTTGAATTCGTTCGCGCCACCGATCGCCTTCTTGGCCAGGGTCTCCAGCGGGCCGGCGGCGACGAGGTTCACCCGGACGTCCGCTGGGCCCAGGTAGCGCGCCAAGTAGCGGCTCGTGCTCTCCAACGCCGACTTGGACACGCCCATCCAGTCGTAGACCGGCCAGGAGACGGTCGCGTCGAACGTCATCCCGACCACCGACGCGCCGGGCCGCAGCAGCGGCCGACAGGCCATCGTCAGCGACGCCAGCGAGTACGCCGACACGTGCAGGGCGGTGGCGACGTCCGCCCAGGGCGTGCTCAAGAACTTGCCCCCGAGGGCGGTCTCGGGATTGGCGAAGGCCAGCGAGTGAACGATCCCGTCGAGCCCGTCGAGGTGCTCTCCGAGCTGGGCGGCCAGTCCGCCGAGATGATCGTCGTCGGTCACGTCGACCTCGAGCAGCGGGGGGACCGGGTCGAGCTTCTTGATCACCCGGCCGGTCAGGCTCATCGCCCGGCCGAAGTTCGACACGACCACGTGTGCGCCCTCCTGCTGGGCGATCTTGGCCACGTGGAAGGCGATCGAGGTGTCCAGCGTGACGCCGGCCACCAAGATGTTCTTGCCCTCGAGAATTCCCACCAGTTCCTCCGCTCGTCACCCTGCCGACGCCTGCTCGTTCACCGCTCGGGACGCCGGTCAGTGTCCCATGCCGAGGCCGCCGTCGACCGGGATCACCGCGCCGGTGATGTAGCCGGCGTGTGGACCCGCGAGGAACTCCACGGCTCCGGTCACGTCGGCGACCGCGCCGAGCCGCCCGAGGGGGATCTGCTTCTGGTACTGGGCGACCACGTCGGCCCCCAGCTCCGCGGTCATGTCGGTCTCGATGAACCCGGGCGCGACCACGTTGGCGGTGACCCCTCGGGAGCCGAGCTCGCGGGCCAGCGACCGGGCCATGCCGACCAGGCCCGACTTCGACGCGGCGTAGTTGACCTGTCCGGCCGAGCCCAGCAGACCCACGACCGAGGAGATGAAGATGATCCGACCGAACCGGTTCTTGATCATCGGTCGGGCGGCCCGCTTGGCGAGCCGGAACGACCCGGTGAGGTTGGTGGCGATGACGCTGTCCCAGTCGTCGTCGGTCATCCGCATCAGCAGGGTGTCGCGGGTGACGCCGGCGTTCGCGACCAGCACCTCGACCGGTCCGTACGCGGCCTCGACCTCGGCGTAAGCGGCGTCGACCTGCGCACCGTCGGTCACGTCGCACCGGACCCCGAGCACTCCGGAGGGGACATCACCGCTGCGGTACGTCGCCGCCACCCGGTGCCCACCGGCCGCGAACCGGGCGGCGATGGCCCGTCCGATCCCCCGGCTCCCGCCGCTCACCAGGACGGTCCGGGGCAGCGCCGTGGCGGGCACGGCGGGCGTTGCGGTGGCAGTAGCGGACGAGTCGACAGTGGTCGGCGATTCGGTCACCGCAGTACCGTATCGAGAACACCCAGAACCCGATCGGCGGTCCTGCGGGATGACCTGGGGCTTTCCGGGTCCACCGGACCCGCAGATGCACGGGTTGGACGCCGGTCCGGTGAGATAGTCCACACAGCAACGGCGTCTTTCCGGCGTAGGCTCAACCTGTGCCTCAGCATCTGACTCCTCACAGCGCAAGCGTCGTCATCACGGACGCTCGCTCGGGGTCGAGCCTCGACCAGGCCCGACGGATGAAGCGTTACGCGATCACCATGGGCTTCCGGACCGCCTGCTTCGTCGGGATCATGTTCGTCCCCGGGGTGTTGAAGTGGGTGCTGGTCGCCGGCGCAGTTTTCCTGCCCTATATCGCCGTGCTGTTCGCCAACCAGGCCGACTCGCGGGCCGTCGCCCGGCGTCCGGCCGTCGACGTCGAGACCGAGGTGCTCCCTCAGCTCACGACCGGGCAGTACGAGACGATCGACGGCACCCTGGACGACGAGGACGAAGCCAACTCCCCGGCGACCGACCGCACCCGCCGTGCCGCCTGAAGGCCCCACGGACCACGTGAGCGGCCAGGAGGTCCCGCTCTGCTCGGCTAAGGGCTGCCGCCAGCCGGCCGTGTTCGACCTGCAGTGGAACAATCCCAAGATCCACCCGTCGGACCGGCGGAAGCACTGGCTGGCGTGCGGGGAGCATCGCGACAGCCTGAGCAGCTTTCTGGCGGCTCGCCATTTCCTGCGTGACGTCGTCAACGAGATCCCGGCCCGCTGAGCGGGCTGGCAGGGTCGGTCTCGTCTCGTGGGCACCGGCCCTTCACCTGGGCCCGTTGCCTGGCTACGACCGATCCGGCCTCGTGGAGCGACGACCTGGTCTCGGCCGACCCGGAATGATGCGGTTCCTCGCCGGGATCGCGAACTGAGGATCAGCCGCCGATGGCCGACATCGGTCGGTCGGGCTGCAGGAAGCTCGGGTCATCGATCCCGTGGCCGGCCCGCTTGCTGGCGAGTGCGGTAACCCAGCGGTCGGCGATCGCGTCGTCGTCGGCGCCAGCGCGCAGGGCTGCGCGCAGGGCGGACTCCTCGCGCGCGAACAGGCAGGTGCGCAGCTGACCGTCGGCGGTCAGTCGGACGCGGTCACAGGCCCCGCAGCACGGCCGGGTGACCGCGGCGATGATGCCGACCCGCGCCGCCGTGCCGGCGACCCGGAACAGCTCCGCCGGGGCACTACCCCGGCGCTGCTGGTCGGCCTCGTCGGCGACCAGGGTGAAGCGTTGCTCCAGCCGGCCGCGGATCTCCTCGGCGGTGACCATCTCCGAACGCTGCCAGGCGTGCTGGGCGTCCAGGGGCATCTGCTCGATGAACCGCAGCTGCACTCCGGTGTCGATGGCCCAGGCCACCAGGTCGGCCGCCTCGTGGTCGTTGACCCCGCGCAGCAGCACGGTGTTAATCTTGACCGGGTCCAGGCCGGCCGCCCGCGCCCCGCGGATTCCGGCCAGTACGTCACTCAGCCGGCGCCGCCGGGTGATGGCGGTGAAGGTGGCGGCGTCGAGGGTGTCGAGCGAGACGTTGATCCGCTCCAGACCCGCTGCGCGCAGACCCTCCGCCCGGCGGTCGAGCCCGATCCCGTTGGTGGTCAGGGCCACCGTCGGGGCCGGCTCGAGGTGGGCGATCCTGGTCACCAGGGTCTCGAGATCCTTGCGCAGCAGGGGCTCGCCACCGGTCAACCGGACCGTTCGGATCCCCAGCAGCCGAACGCCGACGTCGACCAGCCGGATCAGCTCGTCGTTGGTGAGCAGCTCGTCGCGACCCAGCCACGGCAGTCCCTCGGCGGGCATGCAGTAGTGGCAGCGCAGGTTGCACCGGTCGGTCAGCGAGACCCGGAGGTCGGTCGCCACCCGCCCGAAGCCGTCCCGGAGCGCGCGGACCCCGCCGTCCCCCGCCGGGGTGCGGAGAGCCGGAAAGGGCAATGTGACGGTCACGAGGTGAGTCTAATGCGGCTCGTCGGCCGCGTCGTCAGTTGTGCTTCGCCTTCTCACGCAGCTGAGCGTCGACCAGGTCGCGCTTCTGCTTGATCAGGTAGAGCGCGGAGGCCAGCGCGGCGCCGAGGGACACCACCCGCAGCCACGGCTTGTTCAGGGCGTCACCGGTGAGATGGTCTGCGGAGTAGCGCCCGGGCCCACCGAGGGCCAGGGCACCCGCCGCGGCCCCGTAGACGAGCGGCAGCTCGTAGCCCCCGTTGGTGGCGAAGTACCCACCGCCGCTGTCCTTCTGCACCGAGCCAGCGGTGGTCATCGCGCCCGCCAGCGCCGAACCCCCGGCACCGGTGGCCAACCCGAGGGCGACCAGGACCCCACCACCAGCCTCGGCGAGACCGGCCATCCGGGCGCTTCGCTCCGGCGGTTCGAACCCCATCGAGCTCATCGCCCGGGTCGTCCCCGCGATCCCGCCCCCGCCGAACCACCCGAACAGCTTCTGAGTGCCGTGGGCGATCCCCGCACCCCCGACGGTGAGGCGGAGGGCGAGCAGGCCGAGGTCGTGGAGACGGTCGGTCACGTTAGGTCCTTTGCGGTTCGGAGGCTCTCGGCGTCCACGACGTTACCCGGTCGGCTCAGTGCGCAGCCGTCGGCTCAGGGACCGGTTCGGGCTCCCGCGCCGGTTCGGGGATCGCCTCGGGACGGGTGTAGACGTTCATCGCGCCGTGCCGGACGAAACCCACCAGACACAGCGCGGCCGCCTCGGCCAGCTCGATGGCCAACGAGCTCGGCGCCGAGACGGCGATCAGCATGCCGATGCCGGCCAGGACCGCCTTCTGGGTGAGCTCGAAGGACGCTCGGCTGGAAACAACCAGGGCCGTGCCGCGTAGGGGCAGCAGGTCCTGGCGCAGCGCCCAGCCCAGCACCTTGTCGACGGCGTTGTGACGACCGACGTCCTCGCGCACGCAGAGCAGCTCACCGTCGGCCCGGAGCAGACCGGCCCCGTGCAGACCGCCGGTACGCTCGAACGTCGGTTGCTGCGCGCGCAGCCGGTCCGGAGCGGCGGCGACCAGCTCGGCGGGCACCCGGAGATCGCGGTCGGGTCCGAAGCGTCCCGTCCGCAGCACCTGGTCGATCGAGGTGGTCCCGCAGAGCCCGCAGGCACTGGTGGTGAGGACGTTGCGGAACAGTCCCGGGTCCGGCGCCGCGACGTGCGGGGCCAGGCTGACGTCGAGCACGTTGTAGGTGTTCTCGCCCTCGTCGTTGCGTCCGGCGCAGTAACGGGCCAGCACCACGTCCTCCCGGGAGCTGATCACGCCCTCGGCGTGCAGAAACCCGTGCACCAGGTCGATGTCGTCGCCGGGGGTCCGCAGAGTGACGGCGAAGGGGTGACCGTTCAGCCGGATCTCCAGCGGCTCCTCCACCGCGACCGTGTCGGGTCGACGTCGGCGTCGGTCACCCTCGATCCGCAGCACCGTCCGTCTCCGCGTCACCTGGCCCATGGGACCATCCTGTCAAGATCGACCTAACCCGTTGGACCGCACCCGCGTGCACCCGCCCGGTGTGCCGCCACTGATCCGGAGGGCCTGTGCCCGAGCTGACAATCGCCTCTTGGCTGGCCCTGGCCGGTCGGGAACTCGACCTCGACCTCACCCTCGACGACACCCAGATCCATCTGCTGCTCGACCTGGCCCGCGACGCGGCTCATCAGATCGACCGGCCGGCGGCACCGTTGACCACCTTCCTGGTGGGGGTCGCCGTCGGCCGGGGCGCGACCCTGGAAGCCGCGTCGGCCGTGGTCACCGCACTCGCCCTGGACGCCGAGGCAGGGTCGGCCGGCGCGGGCTGAACTACGCTGGGCCCGTGCAGCGGATGTGGGTGCGGTGGGTGGCGCTGGTGCTGTTCGTCACCATCCTCGGCACCGTCTTCGTCAACCTCGGCGAGTGGCAGCTGCACCGACTCAGTGAGCGTCGAGCCGGCAACGCGGTGATCACCACCAACGAGGCCGCCCCGATCGTGGACGTCGCCGAGATCTTCGGGCGCGGGCCGGTCCTGGCCAGTGAGCAGTGGCGCCGGGTGCGGGCCACGGGCACCTTCGACGCCGCCCACCAGTACGTGATCCGCTACGCCCGCAACAACTCCGGTGACAAGACCGGCTATGAGGTGCTCACCCCGCTCCACACCGCGTCCGGGCTGACGGTGCTGGTCAACCGGGGTTTCGTTGCCTTGGACGGGGGGGTCAAGATCCCCGACGTCGCGCCGGCCCCGCCGAGCGGCGAGGTCACCGTGATCGGACACACCCGGATCGACCAGGTCGGCCGCCGCGGTTCGATCACCCCGGTGAACGACCAGGTGCGGTTGATCAACTCGTCCGCGATCGCCGCCACGCTGCCCTACCCGATCGCCAGCGGCTACGTCGGCGCGCTCACCATGACTCCGGCCCAGGCGGGGGGCTTCGTACCGGTGGAGACGCCGGAGATCTCCGACGGGCCGCATTTCTGGTACGCCGTGCAGTGGTTCATGTTCACCGGCATCGGGATCGCCGGGATCATCGTGTTCTTCCGCGGCGACCTTGCGGAACGGCGCCAGCGCCGCGTGGAGGACTCCGCGGCCGAGCAGGAACGGCGCGCCGAGGTGCTGGCAGGATCAGACCATGGATCTCAGACTGACTGATCGCGTTCTCGTCGTCACGGCGGCCAGTTCCGGCCTCGGCCGGGCGACTGCCGGCGCCCTGGTCGACGAGGGCGCCAAGGTGGTGCTGGTGGCCCGCCGGTCCGACGTGCTCGCCGGCGTCGTCGGCGAACTCGGCCCGGACCGGGCGGTCAGCCTGACGGCCGATCTTGCCGACCCCGGCACGGCGGCGGCTGCCGTGGACCTCGCCCTCGATCGCTACGGACGGCTGGACGGCGCCCTGATCAGCGTCGGCGGCCCGCCCGCCGGAGCGACGCTGGAGATGACCGACGAGCAGTGGAGCCACGCCTTCGGTTCGGTGTTCCTGGCCGGCTTGCGTACCGCCCGCGAGGTCATCACCCGAGGCACCGCGGCCGACCTCGCCCTGACCTGGGTGCTGTCCACGTCGGCAAAGCAGCCGATCGGTGGGCTGGCGATCTCCAACGGCCTGCGCCCTGGGTTGGCGATGCTGGTCAAGCAGCTGGCCGACGAGCACGGACCCGACGGTGTCCGGGTCACGGGGTTGCTGCCGGGGCGGGTGGCGACCGAACGGGTCAACCACCTGGACTCCCTGGCCGGTGACCCGACGGCCGCCCGCGCGGCCAGCGAGGCGACCATTCCGCTGCGCCGTTACGGCCGGCCCGAGGAGTTCGGTCGGGTGGCCGCCTTCCTGCTCTCCCCCGCCGCGTCCTACCTCACCGGCTGCCTGGTTCCCGTCGACGGTGGCGCCCTGCGCGCCCTCTGACCCGCTGATCCCTCTGACCCGCTGATCCCTCGTGCCCGCGCCCGGCCTCGACACCGTGCTCGACCTGCTCGCCTGCCCGCACTGCGGGGGTGCGTTGACCGCCCACGGCCCCACCCTCGTCTGCCCCGACGGGCATGCCTTCGACGTCGCCCGGCAGGGCTACGTCAACCTGCTGCCCCGCGCCGCACCCGCCTCCGCCGATACCGCCGCGATGGTGTCCGCCCGGGAGCGGTTCCTGGACACCGGCGGCTACGACCCGGTGCTGACCGCCCTTGATCAGGCGATCGGTGACGGGTCGGTGCTGGTCGACGCCGGTGCCGGCCCCGGCTGGTACCTCCAGCGACTGCTGGCCGGCCGTGCCGGGGTGCGAGGGCTTGCACTCGACATCTCGGTGCCCGCCGTCCGTCGCGCCGCCCGACGGCACCCGCGGCTCGGGGCGGCGGTGGCCGACACCTGGCGACAGCTCCCCGTGCGCGACGCCGTGGCCGACGTGATGCTGTCGGTCTTCGCGCCCCGGAACCCTGCGGAGTTCGCCCGCGTGCTGCGACCGGGTGGTCGGCTGGTGGTCGTGGCCGCACAGCCCGACCACCTGGCCCGGCTGCGGGACCGGTTCGGGCTGCTGGCGGTGGAGCCGGACAAGCAACAGCGGCTGGAGTCGGGCCTGGCGGCGGCGTTCGAGGTCGTCGAGGTCATCCGGGTGGCGTTCCCGCTCACCCTGGATCCCGCCATGGTGCGGGACCTGATCGGGATGGGCCCGAACGCGTTCCACCCGACCAGGACCCGGCCGCCGGACGGTCCGCTCGAGGTGACGGCCGCCGTCGGGCTGACCGTGGCCCGGCTCAGGCCGTGACGGGCTCGCTCGCGGGCCGGGGCTCGCTCCTGGGCTCGGTCGTGGGCCCGATGTCGGGCTGGCCGTCGGCGAACTGGGTCCGGTAGAGCTCGGCGTAGAGCCCGCCGGCACCCAGCAACTCGTGGTGCCGACCGCGCTGGACGATCCGACCGCCGTCGACCACCAGGATCTGATCGGCGCTGCGCACCGTGGACAATCGGTGGGCGATCACCAGGCTGGTCCGGCCGGTCATGGCCCGGTCGAGCGCCCGCTGCACCGCAGCCTCGGACTCCGAATCGAGGTGGGCGGTGGCTTCGTCGAGGACGACGATCGGCGGCGCCTTGAGCAGCAGCCGGGCGATGGCCAGCCGCTGTCGCTCCCCGCCCGACAGCCGGTAGCCCCGGTCGCCCACCACGGTCTCCAGCCCGTCAGGCAGCGAGCGGATCAGCGGTTCGATCTGGGCGGCGACCAGCACGGCCCACAGCTCGTCCTCGGTGGCTTCCGGCCGGGCGTAGCGCAGGTTGGCCCCGATGGTGTCGTGGAACAGGTGCGCGTCCTGGGTGACGTAGCCGACGGCCTCGTGCAGCGAGTCCAGGGTCAGGGCCCGGACGTCGTCGCCCCCGACCCGGACGGCGCCGCCGGTGACGTCATAAAGCCGGGCGACGAGGTGGGTGATCGTGGTCTTGCCGGCCCCCGAGGGACCAACCAGGGCGATCGTGTCTCCGGCCTCGGCCCGGAAGGTGATGCCGTTCAGCACGTGGCCCAGCGACCGGTGCTCGGTGGTCGCCACCGCCTCGAGGCTGGCCAACGAGACCTCGGCGGCGGCCGGGTAGCCGAAGATCACGTCGTCGAACTCCACCGTCGCCGGCCCGCGGTAGGGATGGGCGTCGGACCGCTGGTCGATCATCGGCGCCAGGTCGAGCACCTCGAAGACGCGGTCGAAGCTGACCAGCGCGGTCATCACCGCCACCCGGATGTTGGTCAGCGACGTCAGCGGGCCGTAGAGCCGGACGAGCAGTCCGGCGAGGGCGGTCAGGGTGCCGACGGTCAGGGTGCCGTCGACGGCGAAGATCCCGCCGACGCCGTAGACCAGGGCCGTGGCCAGGGCGGCGACCAGCGTCAGGGCCGTACCCAGGTAGCGACCGTTCATCGCGATCTTGACCGAGGTGTCACGGACGGCGCCGGCGCGGTCGGCGAAGATCTGGTGCTCGTCGCGGCTGCGGCCGAACAGCTTGACCAGCAGGGCGCCAGAGACGCTGAAGCGCTCGGTCATCAACCCGGACATCTCACCGTTGAGCTGCATCTGCTTGCGGGTCAGCTCGGCCAGCCGACGTCCCATGATCCGGGCCGGGATGAGGAAGATCGGCAGCATGATCAACGCCGCCACGGTGAGCGGCCAGCTGAGCACGAGCATGGCAACCAGCACCAGCACGAGGCTGATCACGCTGGAGACCACCGAGGACAAGGTGGAGGTGAACGCCTGCTGGGCGCCGATCACGTCGCTGTTGAGCCGGGAGACCAGCTTGCCGGTCTGCGCCCGGGTGAAGAAGGCGACGGGCATCTTGAGCACGTGGTCGAAGACTCGGGTGCGCAGGTCGAAGATCAGCCCCTCGCCGATGCGTGCGGAGCACCAGCGCTGCACGACTCCGATGAGCGCCTCGCCCACAGCGAGCACAGCGACCAGCGACGCGAGGATGATCACCGTCCGGCGGTTCCCGGCGAGGACGCCGTCGTCGATGATCTGCTTGAACAACAGCGGTGGCGCCACGGCCAGCGTGGAGGAGACGATCACCAGTCCGAGGAAGATCGAGATCAGCTTCCAGTAGGGCCGGGCGAAGGCCAGGATGCGCAGCAGCAGACCCCGGGACAGCTGATGGTTCTTGAGGTCGGGGTCACCCGCGCGACGCAGCATCCGACCGGCGGACCCCATCATCGACATGGTCGGCTCCTCCGTGCGTCGCTGTTCTCCCGGGGTGGAGAACCCTCAGTTCCCCTCTCCTATTCCGGTGCACCCCCTCGCCCGGACGCGTGGTGAGCGCGGCCTGCGACACCGGACGCGGGGGGGGGGGGGGGAGAAAGAGGGGGGGGGGGGGGGGGGGGGGGGGGGGGGGGGGGGGGGGGGGGGGGGGGGGGGGGGGGGGGGGGGGGGGGGGGGGGGGGG
>JBPCRP010000003.1:0-4794 GCA_050996715.1 Propionibacteriaceae bacterium | reverse complement strand
GCGGTCGGCGTCGCGGTGGGGCGCGATGCCACCGACGGAGCCGGGATGACGAGCTGCTGGGTCGGTCCGTTCCACCAGGTGCCGGAGCTGTCCTGGAGGCAGGCGAAGTAGGTGTAGCTACCGGTAGGCAACGTCTTGGGCACCGAGGTCCACGACGTCGCGGTCGTGGACAAGGTGACCCACGACGTCGAGACGCCGAAGTCGGTGTTGGTCGACCCCCGGCGGGCGCACACCTTCAGGTAGCGCACCCGGGAGCTCTGGGACGCAGTGACCGCCGTGGAGGCGGTCACCTGGTTGCCCACCACCGTCGTCGTGAGCTTGACGGCGAGGTAACGCGGGGACGCCGCCTGGGCGTCGACCTCGCCGAGCTGGAGGCCGAGTCCGCTGACCAGTAAAGAGATGATCATGACAAGGCCGAGTCGATGACGTCGCGGACCTGGCCACCGTGGCAACGGAGGTCGGGCAGCACGATCGCGAAGGGACCGTGGGTGTGGGGGGCGTGGCGCAGGCACGGGCAAGAACTCCTCGGTGAACCCCCGTTCGATACGGTCAGTCCCCGAAGAGCCGCGCCCTCCGCAGCGGCCCTGACAGTGAAGTTAGGTGCCGGAGCGAACAGCGTCAACGGCTGCCGGTGATCTTCAGCCCACTCTCACCGTTTGTGGGAGAACTTCATGATTCTCTTACCTGGTTAGGGTCTGGCGAGCCAGTGCTCGACCCCACAACCAGAAGTCGCGGTCGTCACGCACCGCGGCCAGCACCGCGCCGACCGGACCGTCGGCGGTTCGGATCTGCAGCTCCAACCGGTCCACCAGCGTGGTGGTCGACCGTGCGAACGCGGTGAGAACCAGCAGCGAGGCCAGCTGTGGATCGACCCCGCGTCCGGTGAGATGATCTTGAAGGACGGCAGTGGCCCATCCGTCGGGGGCGAAGACGGTGTCGAAGACCTGCCCCTGCTCGGGGCGGCTGAACGCCCGCGCCACCGATTCGGCGACGTACTGCAGGAAGAAGGTCAGGTCGTGCCCCGGGACCCCGGCGGCGGTGGCTCGTTCCCAGTCGAGCACGCGCAGCTCGCCAGCCGGGCCGCGCAGCAGATTGGGGTGGCTGAGGTCACCGTGCTCGAGGACGGCCGGCAGGCTCTGTTCGGCGAGCGGCCGCAGCGCCTCGTGGGTCCGTTCGCAGCGGTCGGCGATCTCGGCCTCGCCACCGACGAGCCGCAGCAGGGCGGCCAGCGGGCGCCGGACCTGATCGTCGTACCAGTCGGGTCGACTCTCCTGGGTGATCGGCAGGCGCTCGACGAACTCGAGTCCGGCGGCGACCGCCGCCGCCTGGTCCGCGGCGACCGCGGCCGGGTCCCACGGCGACCCGCGGAGCGCCGACTCGACGAGCACCAGGTGTCCGTCGAGGTCGGCCGTGCCGAGCAGCTCGGGAACGCCGGGCAGCCCCCCGGGGGTCAGCTCCTGGACGACTCGGAGGAGCTCGGCCTCGCGGCGGATACCCGCGTCGTCCCCGGGCTGGCGCGGGATCTTCGCCACCACAGCCGGGTCGGCGGCCCCGGGGGCGTAGACCAGGGCGATCAGGTGCCGCGACGTGACGAACCGAGGGGTCAGCAGGACGGTCTCGAACGGCCCGGCGATCCCGTGCCGGGCCAGCTGCAAGTCCTCCGACCGCGCGGCCAGGAACCCGTCGAGGACGCCTGTCACCTCGATCCTCCGGGACGGCGGCCGACGACGATCCCCTGCGGCACGGCGAGGCCGAAGGCGCCCATCCGCACGAGGAGCCGGCCCAGCAGCGCCTTTTGGGCTCCGAAGCGCACACCTTGGTGCCGGTCGAGGGTCCGGTTCACGGCGGTGGTGTGGTCGACCCGGACGATGCGGGTGGAGTCCGCGAGCCCCGGCGGACACCAGTAGGCGGTGACCTCGACCAGGCGGCGGCGGAGGAGGGTCTGCCGCCAGCCGGCGACCGTCCACGGGGCCGACCGCCCGTGCCGGCCCGCGACCACCTCGAGGCACAGCCACCCACCCGGGGCCAGTCGGGTGAGCGCCTGACCGAGGTCGCTACGGGTCGGCTGCACGAGGAACGCCAGGTCGCAGCCATCCGGCTCGGCTTCCGCCAGCGGCCGCGCGTCGGGATCCAGGAGTCGCAGGGTCGTGGCCAGCTCGGGGTCGACGGCTCCGCCATAGCCCAGGCGCCGGGGGGCCAGGGTCGGCAGCAGGAAACGCCAGTCGAGCCGGCGCCATCGGTGCAGGGTCAGCAGGTCGGGCTCGGAGCTCATCGTCGGGTGTAGCGGGTCCACACGATGTCGAGTGCCTGAGCGCGCAGCTCCG
Organism: Propionibacteriaceae bacterium; assembly: GCA_050996715.1. Classification (GTDB taxonomy): domain Bacteria; phylum Actinomycetota; class Actinomycetes; order Propionibacteriales; family Propionibacteriaceae; genus Microlunatus. The sequence continues at coordinate 2,470 of JBPCRP010000003.1, read as the reverse complement.
CCGGCGGGCGGGTGGCGTCGAGCACGTAGGCCTGATCGAGACCCGCTGCGAGTTCGAGATAGGCCCGGCGCCACGATTCCAGCACCTCGACCGAGTGCTCACCCTTGCGAGCGAACATGACCTCGCCCGGGGCGTCCAGGACGAACAGGACATCGGGTCGGGGACCCAGCCAGCGCAGGAGCCCCGAGGTCAGCCGACCGCCGAGGCTGGTGTCCACCGCCCCCGGCAGCTGGGCGTCGTAGGCGACGCGGTCGAGCAGCACGATCCGGCCACGCGCGCGGTGGTAGGCGGTTGCGGCCGACCCGCGGAGGAGCCGACCGACCCGCTGCACGGTACGGCCGCCCGGAAGCCGGTGCAGCCGTTCGTCCCAGCGTCCCGCGGCCCACAATCCCATGTAGACATAGACCCCGGTGACGGGCAGGTCGTCTCGGATCCCGTGCAACAGCGTCGTCTTGCCGGACCCGTCAGGTCCCATCGCTGCGACCCTGAGCCCGGTGGCGGCCCGCCCGCCCAGGGTCGGCGACTGGCGCCGAAGCACCCGGTGACCGAGACTCGTGGGGACGACCCGGCGGTCTCGGCGCCCGATGGCCCGGCCCAGCCGGTCCCGGACGGCGGTTACCTCGGCCGGCGAGCCGGATGCGACCGCTGCGAGCACCGCGGCCGCCGTCCCCGGCCCGAGCCAGCTGTCGAGGTGGGACCCGACCGGGTCCGTCGGGGTCGCCACGCCGACCGCGTGGGCGGCCGCTGCCGCGCGCTCGTCCCGGACGGCACCCTTGTCGAGCACGAGGTGCAGCAGCAGCGCCCAGCTCTCGTCGCCCGGCGCAGGGCGCCAGAGCACGCCGCAAGTGCTCTCGCTGCCAGTGCTCTCGCTGCGGACCCGCCGGCGGAGCACGCCCCGGGCGAGCGGGGTCCGCCACTGCTGCAGAGCTCCGAACGCAAGGTCGGACACGACGTCGAGCTTGATCCATCCCGCCTCTGCATCACGGCGGAAGTAGAAGCGGTGTGAACCGTGACCCGGCGCCACGACCCGGTGCAGCCCGCAGGAGGCCATCGCGCCGTCGAGCCCGGCGAGGACCTCACGACCGACCAGCACGTCGACGTCGCCGGTCGGGCAGCGCAGGTCGTCGTGACCGCGGAGCAGCAGCCAGTGGCCCGACTTCTCCAACGCAGCGAACACCCGCAGGAGGGTCGGGTGCACCTGCGTCAGGCCCGGGGCTTTCGGACCGTCGACACGCGCGACATCGTCAGACAGCTCAAACCCTCCTCCGTGCACTCGACCCCAGCGCGAGCGAGTCATCAGGTTAGGGCACGGTGGCACTCCGAGCCACCGGCGCGACCCAATCAGGATGCGGGTCGCAGGGCGGTGCGCCACCCGGCGATCGCCCGGGCCGCGGACAGCGACCAGCGCGCCGTACCCGACGCTCCAGCGACGGCTTGGACGACTCCGGCCTGCTCAGCGATCTGACCGCCAGCGGCCTCCCAGTTCTCCGTCCACGACGACGGTGGGTTGATCAGCCCCCGCGTGGCGCTGTCCAGCCCTACGCCACCGACCAGGAACGCACCGGTCGTCGTGGTGGTCACACTCGGCAACGTCAGACTGGTCGCGCCGTAAGTCGCATCGATCGCGGTCACCACTGACGTGTCGATCGGGTGGGACTGCTCCACTCCGCGATACGCGGTCATCCCGCCGCCCCACTTCACCGCCGAGCTCAACGTCCACCGGTAGCTCGTCGGGTCGGCAGAACCGACGACCCGGTAGTAGGTGAACAACCGTGCCCCCTGCTTAGCCGTCGCGTTCACCGACAACGGGCCGGTCAGGGCGACCCAGCCCGACGGTACGGCTGACATCGACGGGTTGTGGTCGACAGACACGCTCGCCACCAACACGTCGCCGGCCACCACCCCGGTCGGCCGCGCCAACGTCACCGACGTCGTCGTCGAGTTTGACTGCGTGCTCGCGGACCCCACCACCGAGATCGGCGTCGGGGTCGGGGTCGGCGTCGGGGTCGGGGTCGGCGTCGGCGTCGGCGTCGGGGTCGGGGTCGGGGTCGGGGTCGGGGTCGGGGTCGGCGTCGGCGTCGGCGTCGCACCAAGAGACTCATCGGAGAACCAGTAGCGCTTGGTCACGTCGTTGCTGGCCAGCAGCACCAGACCGGTCGTCGCGTCGACGGTCTGCTTCGTCCCGCTCACGTTATTGAGGTTCGACGACGCGATGTCCCGCATCACCGGCGTACCCCGACCGGAGGTGAACGACAGCGAGCTCATCGGTGAGGTCTTCTCGAAGATGGTGCCGGCCGTTCCGGTGAAGGGGCAACCGGTGTCCGGAGCGGTCGCGTAGACGTGGACGAGGCTGTTGGTCGCGTCGAGCATCAAGATCGGCCGCGTGTGGCAGTCACCCACGGTGCCGAAAGTGGCTCGGTTCCACCCGCCACGAGCGGCTCGGGACAAGACGACGATCTGTGGCGCGGCC
>JBPCRP010000155.1:0-2964 GCA_050996715.1 Propionibacteriaceae bacterium | reverse complement strand
CACGAGCTCACCGCCGGAGACGTCGAGGTCCTCGAGGCGCGCACCGAGGGATGGATCGCCGCGCTGCAGCTGGCCGCCCTTTCGCTTCAGGGCCGTGCAGACGTGAGCGGCTTCATCTCCCGCTTCGCCGGGGACGACCGCTACATCGTCGACTACCTAATTGAGGAAGTGCTGACCCATCAACCGGACGGCGTGCGCGATTTCCTGATGCAGTCAGCAGTTCTTGACCGGCTCACGGGATCACTCTGTGACGCCGTCACCGGTCGTCAGGACGGGAGCGAGATGCTCCTGGCTCTGGAGCGCGCCAACCTGTTCCTCGTCGCCTTAGACGACCGGCGGGAGTGGTACCGCTACCACCACCTGTTCGCCGATGTGCTGCGGGCGCGGATGCTCAGCGAGCAGCCGGGCCAGGTTCCGCTGCTGCACCAGCGCGCCAGCCAGTGGTACGAGACCCACGACCTGACCGAGGAGGCGGTGACCCACGCGTTGGCGGCCAGGGACTTCGACCGCGCCGCCCACCTGATGGAGCGCGCCGTCTCGACGATTCGACGGCACCGGCAGGAAGCGACGATGCACGGCTGGCTGAAGGCGTTGCCCGACGACGTGGTCCGCCGGAGCCCGGTGCTCAGTCTCTTCTACGGATCGATGCTGATGTCCTCCGGCGACCTGGGCGGCATCGAGCCGTGGCTGGACGACGCCGAACGGGCGCTCGCGGCGACACCCGAGGGGGCTGCTCTGCAGCGGGCTGAGACCTCAGACCTCCGGACGCTGCCGTCCACCATCGCCATGTACCGGGCCGCTCTGGCCCAGGCCCGCGGCGATGTGGGCGGCACAGCGGAACACGCCCGGCGTGCGTTAGACCTGGCCGGCCCGGACGACCATCTCGCGCGCGGCGGTGCCGCTGGGTTCCTCGGCTTCGCTGCGTGGGCGCAGGGGGATGTGTCCACGGCGTTGGCGACGTTCACCCAAGCAGTCACCAGCCTGCACGCCGCGGGCAGCCGCGTCGACGGGCTGAGCGGCACCGTGGTGCTCGCCGACCTCTGGCTCGTGGCCGGCCGGCCGAGCACAGCGCGGCGGGTCTGTGCTGAGGCGCTGGGCGTAGCCGAGGCACACGGCGCACCGGTGGCGCGGGCAGCCGCTGAGGTCCACGTGGCGCTGAGCGAGCTGGACGTCGAGCTCGGCGACCTGGACAGCGCCCGGCGCCACCTGGACTCAGCCGCCGCTCTCGCTCACCGGGTGGCAACGAACGAGAGCCGCCACCGCTGGTTCGTCGCGAAGGCCCTTCTCGCCCGGGCGGATGGAGACCCCGACGAAGCGGTCCAGCACCTGAACCAGGCCGAGCAGCTCTACCGACCGGGGTTCTTCCCGGAGGTGCGTCCGATCGCGGCGATCAAGGCGCGGACGTGGATCGCGCAGGGCCTCTTGTCGGCAGCCGCCGATTGGGCCCGCGCGCGAGCAGTGTCCACCACCGGCGAGGCCCGTTACCTGAGCGAGTTCGACCACCTCACCCTCGTACGGCTGCTCCTCGCCCAGCACCGGGCACATTCGAAAACCAGCGCCGCCCTCGACTCCGCCGCCGCTCTGTTGGACCGGCTGCACGAGTCAGCCGAAACCGCACAGCGCGCCGGTAGCCTCCTCGAGGTCCGCCTGCTGCAGGCGCTGGTGCACGACGCGCAGGGACATCGGTCCCATGCCTCGGAGTCTCTGGCCCAAGCCCTGGAGCTAGCGCCCGAACCAGACGGGTACCTCCGGCTGTTCCTGGACGAGGGTGCTGCCATGTTGAGCTTGCTGCGCGACGTCAAGCCTGCTGGCCCGGGCGGCCAGCAGGCGCGACGCCTGGTGAGCGTTGGCGCAACGGTCGAGGCTGCCCTGGCACCGAACGCGGGGCAGCGCTCTACGCGGGTGGGCATCGAGTTGTTGAGCGACCGGGAGCTCCAGGTGCTGAGGTTGCTCGACAGCGAGCTGACGGGGCCGCAAATTGCTCGCGAGCTGTTCGTCTCGCACAACACGGTCCGCACCCACACCCAGCACATCTTCGCCAAGCTCGACGTCACCAACCGACGGGCGGCGGTGCTCTGCGCCCGCGAACGCGGTCTCATCTGACGGCCCGGGTCAAGGCGCGAGCGGAGCGACCACCAGCCGCTGCGGCGAGCAGGGTCATCCAGTCAGTCACATCGTTGGATGACGCCCACTCACCCAGCCTCTCCCTAGGTTCGAGCTATCCCGCAGCACCCGCTCCGGACACTCAGACACCTGGGAGTCAACATGACCATCACCACCACCACCCTCACCCGAGCGGCCGGTCTCGCCGCCGTCGCCGGCGGCCTGCTGTTCATCGCCGTCCAGGTCAAGCACCCCGTCCTGGACGCCGCGTTCACCACCACCACCGAGTACACGGTCCGCGAGACCGCGAAGATCTTCATGGCTGTGTTCTCGCTGATCGGCATCACAGGCATCTACCTTCGCCAGGTTCGGCAGACCGGCGTGCTGGGCCTGCTCGGCTACGGTGTCCTCGCCCTCGGCTACCTGGGCATCATGACCGGCGTCGTCATCGGGGTCTTCGTCCTCCCGACCCTCGCCGGCGGTGAGCCTGGCTACGTCAACGACGTTCTCGGAGTCGCGACCAGCCGCAAGCCGGTCGGTGACGTCGGCCCGATCGGCCTCCTGATCCAGGGCGGCGGCTTCGCCTACATCGTCGGCGGAATCGTTTTCGGCATCGCGGTCTTCCGTGCTGGGATCCTCGCGCGGTGGGCCGCCGCGCTCCTGACCATCGGCGCCGTAGCGACCATCGCCACCTCCCAGCTGCCGGAACTCGTCCAAAGGCTGTTCGCTCTTCCGGTCAGCGTCGCCCTGGTCGGCCTCGGCTACTCCCTGTGGCGTGAGCAGCGCACCCAGGCCGACGCCACCGGCACCGACAGCTCTCAGCTCGACCCGGCCGGCGCGAGGTGACCGTCACCGCGGCTC
>JBPCRP010000142.1:0-9191 GCA_050996715.1 Propionibacteriaceae bacterium | reverse complement strand
CCGAGCTCCGCTCGGCGGTGGCGCGTTCCAGCAGGAAGACGTCGGCTTCCTTGCCGGACTTGAGGATCCCGAGCTCGGTGTCGATCGCAGCGTCGTCGGTCACGACCCAGGCGGGCGGCGGCGTCGGGCCGGCGAGGACGCCGATGTCGTCGTAGGTCGACCAGCGCTGGTCGTCGCCGAGTTCGTGGGTTGGGCTCCAGGTGAGACCGGAGAAGGGATCAGGGAAGGACGGGGTCGTGACGGGTGAGTCCGTGGGCACGGCTGTTGGCTCCTGGGCGTGAGGTGGGTCGGGACGCATGGGCGTACCGGACGACGGGGACGAACACGTCGGGCCTCCTCTCGCACGGACTTCCTGGGACCACCAGCCTCGACACAAGAGCTAGGACATGCAAGTGGTTTTCCCCCGTCTGCGGGCCTCGGGGTACGTTGACCCGAGGCTGTGGCCGGGACCACACCCAGGTTCTGCCAAGCAGCTCGACGCTCGCCCCGTGTGCGCCGCGGTGACCCCGCGGCAGCGCCGGGCGAAGAGAGAACAGGAGACGCTCATGAGCGACGTCAGCGGTTCCCCGGTCGACATCGATCACGTCCAGCTGCTGACCCCCGAGGGCCAGCGTGTGGAGGACCCCACCTACGGCTTCGACGGTGACGACGCGACGATCACCGGCTACCTGCGCGACATGGTGCTGACCCGCCGCATCGATACCGAGGCGACGGCACTGCAGCGTCAGGGCGAGCTCGGCTTGTGGGCCTCGTGCCTGGGTCAGGAAGCCGCCCAGATCGGCTCCGGCCGGGCGCTGCGCGGTCAGGACTTCGCGTTCCCGACCTACCGCGAGCACGGCGTGGCGTGGACCCTCGGGCTCGACCCGGTGCGGTTGCTCGGGCTCTACCGGGGCGTCGACCTCGGCGGCTGGGACCCGATCGAATGCCGGTTCGGGCTCTACGCGATCGTGATCGGCGCCCAGACCCTGCACGCCACCGGCTACGCGATGGGACTGGAGCGCGACGGTGTCGTCGGTACCGGTGACCCCGACCGGGACGCCGCGGTGATCGGCTACTTCGGTGACGGCGCCACCAGCCAGGGCGACGTGTCGGAGGCCTTCGTCTTCGCCGCGTCCTACAACGCCCCGATCGTCTTCTTCTGCCAGAACAACCAGTGGGCGATCTCCGAACCGATCGCCCGGCAATCGCGGATCCCGCTCTACCAACGCGCTGCCGGGTTCGGTTTCCCTGGTGTCCGGGTCGACGGCAACGACGTGCTCGCGGTCAACGCGGTGACCGCCGCAGCGCTGGAGCGGGCGCGCTCGGGCAACGGGCCCACGCTGATCGAGGCGTACACCTACCGGATGGGCGCGCACACCACCTCTGACGACCCCACCAAGTACCGGCTCGCCGACGAGCTCGAGCACTGGAAGCTCAAGGACCCGATCGAACGGGTTCGGGTCTACCTCGGGCATCAGGGCGCGATCGACCCCCCGTGGGAGGCTGCCCTGGCCGCCGAGGCCGACGACCTGGCGAGCGACCTGCGGTCCCGCTGCCTCGGCCTGGCGGACCCGGAGCTCGCGGACTGGTTCGACCGGGCCTACGCCGAGACCCCGCCGTACTTGCGCGAGCAGCGCGCGGAGTATCAGGCCTACCGCGCCTCGTTCGCAGCCGCCGGGCCAGAGCAGAACTGAGGGGACTGATCATGACCACGATGACGATCGCCAAGGCTCTCAACGCCGGTCTACGCCGAGCGCTGGAGGCCGATCCCAAGGTCGTGCTGGCCGGGGAGGACATCGGCAAGCTGGGTGGGGTCTTCCGCGTGACGGAAGGGTTGCAGAAAGACTTCGGTGAAGGCCGGGTGATCGACTCCCCTTTAGCCGAGTCCGGCATCATCGGCACCGCAGTGGGGATGGCGATGCGGGGCTACCGGCCGGTGTGCGAGATCCAGTTCGACGGCTTCGTCTTTCCCGCGTTCGACCAGATCGTGAGCCAGGTGGCCAAGCTCCACTACCGCTCCAGCGGTCGACTGCCGATGCCGATGGTGATCAGGATCCCGTTCGGCGGCGGGATCGGCGCGGTCGAGCACCACAGCGAGTCGCCTGAGGCGTACTTCTCCCACACCGCGGGGCTGAAGGTGGTGGCCTGCTCCAACGCGAACGACGCCTACTGGATGATCCAACAGGCCATCGCCTCCGACGATCCGGTGATTTTCTTCGAACCCAAGCGGCGCTACCACGAGCGCGGTGAGGTGGAGGAGAGGTCGACGCCGCGACCGTTGCACGAGGCGGTCGTCGTGCGGGAAGGTAGCGACCTGACCTTGATCGCGTACGGACCGATGGTCAGGACCTGTCTGGACGCCGCCTCCGCGGCCGATGAGGAGGGCCGCAGTCTCGAGGTGATCGACCTGCGCTCGACCTCGCCGATCGACCTGGCCACGTTGGCCGCCTCGGTGCAGAAGACCCACCGGGCCGTGGTCGTCCACGAGGCCCCGGTGAACCTGGGGCTGGGCGCCGAGCTGTCGGCGCGCATCACCGAGCGCTGCTTCTACTCCCTGGAGGCCCCGGTGCTGCGGGTGGGGGGTTACGACATCCCCTATCCGCCGAGCCGGCTGGAGGAGGAGTACCTTCCCGACCTCGACCGCGTGCTCGACGCCGTCGACCACTCGATGGCCTACTGAGACTCCCAGACTGACTGAACGATCACCGGTGATCAAGGAGAGCATGTGAAGGACTTCCGGCTGCCCGACCCCGGCGAAGGGCTCGTCGAGGCCGAGATCGTCACCTGGCGGGTGGCGGTCGGCGATCAGATCAAGGTGAACGACATCGTGGTCGAGGTCGAGACCGCCAAGTCGCTGGTCGAGCTCCCCAGCCCGTACGCCGGCAGAGTCGTGACCCTGCTCGCCGCCGAAGGCGAGACGGTCGACGTCGGGAAACCGATCATCACCATCGACGACGGCAGCCAACCCGCCGAAGCGCCGGAGTCCCCACCAGAGCAGGAGAAGCGGGTCCCCAACCTCGTCGGCTACGGGCCCCGGACCACCGAGGCGAAACGACGACCGCGCACGGGCACAGGGTCCGCTCCCGGTAACGAGGGCGTGATCAACGCCTTCGCCACCGATCGCCCCGTCTCGCGGGAGGCCGACACCCGTGAGCCGCTGCGGGCCCAGAGTGTGGTCCCGGGCGTCGGCGGCCCGCTCCCGGCACCCGGAGCGGGGCCCGAGGAGCCAGTGCTCAGCGATGACCTGGCGAGCGCCCCCCGGACGGCCCACGCGTTGGCCAAACCGCCGGTACGCAAGTACGCCAAGGATCACGGCGTCGACCTCGCCGAGGTGACCGCGACCCGCGCCGATGGCGTGATCAGTCGCGACGACGTGGACGCGTTCCTCACCGCGGCACTGGGCACCGGCGAGGATGCGGCGGTCGTCGGCGACGTGTCCCCGCCCGGCAAGGCCCCGTCCACCCGGATCCCGATCAAGGGGGTCCGCAAGGCCATGGCGGCGGCAATGGTGCAGTCGGCGTTCACCGCTCCGCACGTCACTGAGTGGGTCACCCTTGACGTGACCGCGACCGTCGACCTCGTCGAACGGCTCAGAAAGCGTCGTGAGTTCCGCGACGTCAAGCTCACCCCGCTGCTGGTGATCATGAAGATCGTCTGCGTCGCGCTTCGGCAGACGCAGGCGCTCAACTCCAGCTGGGACGAAGCCGCCCAGGAGATCGTCCAGCACCATACGGTCAACCTCGGGATCGCGGCGGCCACCCCACGCGGGCTGGTCGTCCCCAACATCAAGGCGGCCGAGCTCAAGTCCCTGGTCGAGCTCGGGTCGGCGTTCACCGAGCTCGTGGCCGCGGCCCGGGCGGGAAAGACCCCGCCAGCCGACATGACCGGCGGCACGTTCACGATCACCAACGTCGGAACCTTTGGCATCGACGCCGGTACCCCGATCCTCAACCCCGGTGAGGCTGGGATTCTCGCGGTCGGGGCGATCAACCGGCGACCGTGGGTGATCGGGAGCGGGGCCGACGAGCAGATCGTCCCCCGCTGGGTGACCACGCTCGCCGTGTCCTTCGACCACCGGTTGGCCGACGGCGAGCAGGGCTCGCGCTTTCTCGCCGACGTCGCCGGCATGCTCGCCGATCCCGGGCTGGCGCTGCTGTTCTGACCCGACGCGGGATCCCCGCAGCGCCCGGAACGCAGCCTGCGCCACTACGCCGCGCGGTCGAGTTCGGCCAGCACGCGACGCCTGAGCCCGGTCTGGTCCTCGGTGACGCCCAACCGGTCGAGGAGTCGAGCGCTGCTGCCCTGTTCGGTCGCGAGCAGGCCGAGGAAGAGGTGTTCGGCCCCGATGGCGTGGTAGCCCTCGCCCACAGCCGTCCGTAGGGCGAGCTCGAGCGATTCTTTGGCCTCGGCGCTGAGCGGGAGGTGCCCGCCGGCGGCGCGCCGGCCGAAGAGACCGGAACGCTGCCGGCGGGGACGATCCAAGGCTCCCGGGCCGAAGGTGCGGTCGGCCCGGGCCCGGATCGCGTCGAGTTCGATGCCGAGGGACCGCAACGCCTCGGCGTCGGCGGCGTCGAGGGATGACGGATCGGCCAGAGCGGCGAGGGGATCGGTCAGACCGACGCCACGGAGCACCCGCGCCGGGATGGACTGCGGGTCGGTGACGGTCCCCACCAGGATGTCCTCGGCCCCGATCTCGGAGTGGCCCATCCGTCGGGCGTGCTCCTGGGCGGCGATCACGGCGTCCCGGGCCTGACCTGCGAAACGTTCGAACACGGTTACCTCCGTTGACGCGTCGAGGGATGGCCGGAGTGCTTCTTGTGCACGGCCTGCTTGGAGACTCCGAGCGCGCCGGCGATCTCGGCCCAGGACCATCCCTGACGACGGGCATGGTCGACCTGGAGATCCTCGAGCTGCTCGGTCAGCCGCCGGAGAACGGCGACCGCCCGCAGACCCACGGCCGGATCGGGATCGGTGCTGTCGTGGACCGCCGTTGACTCAGAGCCCATGTCGTCACCTTAGGTTGACAGAGAACCCTTGTCAACCCAAGCTGACGCCGTTCAACTCGTGGGGCGAAGGCCTGGGTAGAGCCTGGCGAGGCGCCGCAGCACCGTCAGAACCTGCCTGCCCGGAGGTCCTCGACGCTGCGCGTGGTCGCTCCGTCGACAAGAGCCTGGAGTGCGTCGCCGTCGTCCCACTGGTTGACGTTGAGGGCGCCAATCACCAGGCCGTCGCGGACCCAGACGGCGGTGTACTCGCGGGCGTCGAGGTCCCCGCTGACGACCAGGTCGTCGGCCGCCGGATCGGCGTGGCCGCGGTATTCGCAGCCGAGGTCGTACTGGTCGGTGAAGAAGAACGGCGCCACCGTGTAGGGGTCGCTGTCGCCGAGCAGGTTGGCGGCGACGTGAGCGCCCTGGTTCTTGGCCGTGTCCCAGTGTTCGACGCGCAAGCGGCCGGGATAGCGGGGGTGGGTCTCCGCGGCGATGTCGCCGACCGCGTAGACGTGGGGATCGGAGGTGCGCAGCGTCTCGTCGACGGCGACGCCACCGCCGGCGAGTTCGAGGCCCGCATCCCGCGCCAGGTCGAGGTTCGGGACGGCGCCGGCTCCGACCACGGCGATGTCGGCCTCGACCGTGCTGCCGTCGGAGAGCCGGACCCCGGTGAACGCGGTCTCGCCGAGGAACTCCGTCACCCCCACGCCCAACCGCAGATCCACGCCGTGTTCGCGATGCAGGGCGGCGAAGCTCGCGCCGATCGTCTCACCCAGCACGGCGGCCAGCGGCTGCGGTCCCATCTCGATCATGGTCACCACCGACCCGTGGCTGCGCGCCGCAGCCGCGACCTCGCACCCGATCCACCCGGCTCCGACGACCACCACCCGCCGGCCCTCGGTGAGCAGCGACCGCAGGAGCAGGGCGTCATCGAGGGTGCGGAGCGTGAGGATGCCCGGCAGTGAGAATCCCGGGATGTCGAGCCGGCGGGCCGTCGACCCGGTCGCGAGCAGCAGCTTGGTGTAGCCGTGATCGGTGCCGCCGGCGGTGACCGTCTTGGCCGCCAGGTCGATCGCGGTCACCCGGGTCCCGGTAAGCACGCTGATCTCCTTGGCCTGCCAGTCCTCCGCCGAGGCGACCCAGTCGGGCTCGTCGGCCTCACCGAGCAGGATCGCCTTGGACAACGGCGGTCGCTCGTATGGCAAGTACTCCTCGGCTCCGATCAGCAGGATCTCACCGGCGTACCCGCGCTCGCGCAGGGTGAGCGCCGCCGTACCGCCCGCCAGTGAGGCCCCCACGATGACGATCCGGTCGGTGGGCTCGGAGGTCGGCGCGTCGGTGCTCATGCGGCCAGCCTAGGCGGCGGCAGATTCCCAGGTCGACCTGGGAATCCGACAGCGCCGTCTGCGGTCAGAACGCCGCTTCGGGCAGATCCATGATCGCGTTGTCGGTCGCCTCAGCGATGGCGAGCTCGGCGGTGAGCTTGGGCAGCACCGTCCGGGCGAACCAGCGGGCCGAGGCGACCTTGCCCTCGTAGAACGCCTGCTCGACGGCGGACAGCTCACCGTTCAGCGCGTTCAGGGCGACCTCCGCCCCGCGCAGCAACAACCAGGCACACGTGAGGTCGCCGAGGGCCATCAGCAACCGGGTGGTGTTGAGACCTACCTTGTAGACGTTGCGGGGATCGCCACCGGTACGCGAGTCGGAACCGGTCAGCTGCTCGATCATGGTGCCGACGATGCCGCCGACGTCATCGAGTCCCTGCCGAAGCAGCGCACGCTCCTCCTTGAGCTGCCCGTTGCCGGCCTCAGACTCGAGAAAGGCGGAGATCTGCCCCGAGACGTACCCCAGCGCCTGACCACGATCCTTGACGATCTTGCGGAAGAAGAGGTCTTGACCCTGGATCGCCGTCGTGCCTTCGTAGAGGGTGTCGATCTTGGCGTCGCGGACGTACTGCTCGATCGGGTAGTCGGTGACGAACCCCGACCCACCGAAGGTCTGCAGCGACTCGGTGCCCAGCAGCACCCACGAGCGCTCCGAGCCGTAGCCCTTGACGATCGGCAGCAGCAGGTCATTCACCCGGACGGCCTCGTCGTCGGTATCCCCGTTCGCCCGAGCGATCGCGACCCGGTCCTGCATGGTCGCGGTGTAAAGGACGAGCGCCCGCATCCCTTCCACAAAAGACTTCTGCGTGATCAAGGAGCGCCGCACGTCGGGGTGGTGGGTGATCGTCACCCGAGGCGCGGCCTTGTCCGACGCCTGGGTCAGGTCGGGCCCCTGGACCCGGCTCTTCGCGTACTCCAGCGCGTTGAGGTAGCCGGTGGAGAGTGTCGCGATGGCCTTGGTGCCGACCAGCATCCGGGCGTGCTCGATCACCTGGAACATCTGGGCGATGCCGTCGTGGACCTCGCCGAGCAGCCAGCCCTGGGCCGGCACACCCTGATCGCCGAAGCTCAGCTCGCAGGTGTTGGAGACCTTGATCCCCATCTTGTGCTCGACGCCGGTGACGTGCACACCGTTGCGCTCGCCGGTCAGCTCGCCGGTCTGGTGGTCGAAGTGCAGCTTGGGCACGATGAAGAGCGAGAGGCCCTTGGTGCCCGGGCCGCCAGCGCCCTCGATCCCGACCGGGCGGGCCAGCACGAGATGGATGATGTTCTCGGTCAGGTCGTGCTCACCGGCGGTGATGAACCGCTTGGTGCCCTCCAGGTGCCAGGAGCCGTCTGCCTGCGGGTACGCCTTCGTGCGGCCGGCGCCGACGTCTGAGCCCGCCTCGGGTTCGGTCAGCACCATGGTGGAGCCCCACTCGTGGTCCACGATGATCTTCCCGATCTGCTGGTCCCGCTCGGTGCCGTAGGCCCAGAGCACGTAGCCCATCGACGGACCGGACGCGTACATGTAGATCGCGGGGTTCGCCCCGAGCACCATCTCGGCGATGCTCCACTGCAGCGAGGGCGGGGTGGGCTGGCCGTCGAGCTCGGCCGGCAGCTCAACGCGCCACCAGTCGGAGTCCATGTAGGCCTGGAACGACTTCTTGAACGACGCCGGAAGCGGCGCGGTGCCGGTCTCCGGGTCGAAGACGGGCGGGTTCTGGTCGGCGTCGGCGAAGGACTCGGCCAGCTTGGTGCGGGCGAGGTGGTCGACCTCGGCCAGCATGGCCTCGGCGGTCTCCACGTCGAGATCTTCGTACGGCCCAGAGCCCAGCACCGACTGGCGGTCGAGCACCTCGAACAGGTTGAACCTGATGTCACGGACGTTGGACTGGTAGTGGCTCATCGCGGACTCCTTGGGCCTGAATGATCAGCAGCCTTTCGGCGTAAGTTACTCGTCGGTAACAACCAGTATGCTACTCGCGAGTAACTTAGACAACGGCGCTTCCGGCACGATTCGGTGACGATCCCCGGCTGGCTGGCTGGCTGGCCGGCCGGTCGTGGGCCACCGCGGGGGCGGTTCGCGAGCGCTGCCCTGCTGCTTGCTGGCTGCCGGTGCTGTTCCGGGCCGGTCGGCGGTCGAGCCCAGCCGTCAGCCGTGGTGAACCCACCTCTGCGTACGCACTGGACGCTGCCACACGCTCGCACCATCGTTTGAGCCGCCGGAGGGACGCCGCGTCAGCGTCGGGGGCCCGGCCGGCGTTGTTGGCGAGAACCCGCGCCATCCCGGGGTGTGCCGTGCAGGCCGATGACGTCTATGTCCGGTCCGAGGCCGGCGATACGGGCCCTATCCCGACCGTTCCGACGAGCTGGGCGATACTGCTCGAGATCGCGTCGGGGTGGCGCTACCCCGCCGATCTGCGGGACCGCTCCACCTGGTTCGTCGCCGACCAGGTGCTCAACTGAGTTAAGTCGGTGACCAACCCGTCCCAGGACCAGCGCGGGAGGACCAGGTCGACCGGGACCGCGTCGGACGAGTCCTTGTAGCGCCAGCGCCCCGCTGAACAGAGCCGCCCCTTCCACCGCCTGCTCCGACGGTTGGGCTGCACCGGTTGGCGGGCCAACCTCCGCGTGGTCGTCGGCCCCCGGAGCTACTACCTCGACGTCGCGTTCCCGCGGCAGCGGGTCGCGATCGAGATCGACGGGCGCATCGCAGTCCGAGGACGAGGCCTACGTGGCGAAGCTGTTGCGCTCGGCCCTCGGACACCCTGACAACACGGTTCGGTTGAACGGCTGAGCGGCCGGAACAGGACATCTGCGCGCAGTCGAACCGCCTTCTCAGGGTTCCAGGATCGCC
>JBPCRP010000137.1:0-32367 GCA_050996715.1 Propionibacteriaceae bacterium | reverse complement strand
CCGAGCTCGACGGCCGCGATGTAGTCGTCGTGGTGCACGAGCTCGAGCAGCGCCCGGTCGGACGGCGGTGGAGGGACCACCTCAAGGTGCTCGAGCACGCCGAGCGCCGTAGCGAGTGAGATCGTGTTGGCCACCCGGCCCGGCGCCATCGCGTGGTCGGGCCCGAAGTCGTACCTGGTCAGGGCCTCGCAGAAGATGAGACGCGGCCCACCAGGGGCGAGCAGATCCTCGGTGTGCGCGGGTCGCGTGTGGTCGGGTCGGGTGGGTTCACTCACCGGGACACCGGAACGATCCGCGGGGTCGGCGTCGGGACCGGCGCGGAGTCCGCGGACGCCTGGCGGGCGGCGGCGGCCAGGTCGCGACTGCGGTCGCGGGCGGCCTCCATGGCCCCGAGGAACGCCGCCCGGACCTTTTGGTCCTCGAGCTGACGGATGGCCGCCGCGGTGGTCCCGCCAGGCGAGGTGACCCGCTCGCGCAGCACGGTGGGGTGTTCGCCGGTCTCGCGCAGCAGCTTGGCCGAACCCAGCATCGTCTGCACCACCAGCTCCGTCGAGGTGTCGCGGGGCAGCCCGAGGTGAACACCGGCCTCGATCATCGCTTCGACCACGAAAAAGAGGTACGCCGGTCCCGAGCCTGAGATCGCCGTCACCGCGTCCTGGTAACGCTCGGGCACGGTCAGCACCCGCCCCGTCGCGGACAGGATCCTGGTCACCCGCTCGAGGTGCTCCGCCTCAGCGTGGGCGCCGGGGGAGATCGCGGCCATCCCCTCGTCGACCTGGGCCGGGGTGTTGGGCATCACCCGCACCACCGGCGTCCCCGCCGGCAATCGACTCTCGATCAACTCGATCGGTACGCCGGCGGCCAGCGACACGATCAGCGTCCCGGGCGTGACGACGGGCGCGATCTCGGTCAGCAGCTCGACCATGTCCTGGGGCTTGACGACCATGATCACGGTGTCGGCCTGGGCGACGGCGCCGGCGTTATCGGTCACCGCGACGCCGTAGGTCTCGGTCAGCTCGACGGCTCGTTCGGGCCGGCGGTCGGTGAGCACGATCTGCTCCGCGGACCAGCCAGCACGCAGCAGGCCCGACAGCACGGTCTCCCCCATCACCCCCGCGCCGAGGATCGCGAGGGTCACGAGGCGACCAGGGACGACACCGCACGGACGCCGGCCACCAGCTCAGCGATCTGGACCGCGTTCAGGGCGGCGCCCTTGCGCAGGTTGTCGTTGGCCACGAAGAACACCAGACCGCGGCCGTCCGGGACCGACTGGTCGACCCGGATGCGGCCGACGTAACTCGGGTCCCGGCCGGCCGCATCCAGCGGGGTCGGCACGTCCATCAAGGCCACACCCGGGGCCGCAGCCAGCAACTCGGTGGCCTGCGCCGGACTGATCGGGTCGGCGAACTCGGCGTGGACGGCCAGCGCGTGGCCGGTGAAGACCGGCACCCGGACGCAGGTGCCCGAGACCGCGAGACCCGGGATGTGCAAGATCTTGCGCGACTCGTTGCGAATTTTCTGCTCCTCGTCGGTCTCGCCGGACCCGTCATCGACGATCGAACCGGCGAGCGGCAGCACGTTGAAGGCGATGTGCTTGACGTATTGGACCGGGTCGGGGAAGGCGACCGCGCGGCCGTCGAACGCCAGCGCGGTCGCACCGTCCACCGTGGCCCTGACCTGGTTGTGGAGTTCGGCCACGCCGGCCCCGCCGGAGCCGGAGACCGCCTGGTAGGTCGCCACCCGGAGCCGGGTCAGCCGGGCAACCGCGTGCAGCGGCTTGAGCACCGGCATCGCGGCCATCGTCGTGCAGTTCGGGTTGGCGATGATCCCCTTGGGCGGGTTCCTCGCGTCCTCCGGGTTGACCTCGGAGACGACCAGCGGCACGTCGGGATCCATCCGCCAGGCAGAGGAGTTGTCGATCACCACGGCGCCGGCCGCGGCGACCTTGGGGGCGGCGGCGAGCGAAGCGGTCTTGCCGTTGGAGAACAGGGCGATGTCGAGCCCGGAGACGTCAGCGGTGTCGGTGTCCTCCACCACGATCTCGTCGCCCCCGAACGGCAACTTCGTACCCGCGGAACGCGCCGAGGCAAAGAAACGCAGCTCCGACAGGTCGAAAGCCCGCTCGGCCAGGAGCGTACGCATGACGCCACCGACCTGGCCGGTGGCACCGAAGACACCTATTCGCATGCGTCCCAGCCTAGGGGTCCACCCCCGTTACCCGGGAAAAGTCTCGTGTTCACCTGCCCACTCTCACCGCGCTGCACACCGGTGGGCGGGTCGGCGAAGATAGCAGCGTGCGTACGACCATGGCCGGCTTCCTTGGCGCCGGCAGAACCGGCAGCTCTCCGGCGGTGGTCGACCTCCCCCGCCTCCTCCCCGGGTCACGGGCGCCGGGGGTGGTGGAGATCGTCGTCGTGCTCGGGGTGTCGCTGGGTCAGTCGGCGGTCTACTCCATCCTGCGGATCATCGAGCGGTTGACCCGACCGGTGCCGCTGAGCCAGCAGACCTCGACCCTGAACGCCTCGGTCACCCCGGACCGGCCCTGGCTCGACCTCACCTACCAGGTCGTCAACATCGTCTTCCCCCTCGTTCCGGTGCTGCTCGCGCTCTATCTGCTCACCCGCGTCGACCGGCCAGCAGCCGAGGTGACCGGTCCGCGTCTGATCGGCTTCGACCTGCGCCGGCCACGGATCGACCTCGGCTTCGGAGCGCTGATCGCGCTCGGCATCGGTATCCCCGGACTCGGTCTCTACCTCGGTGCCCGGGCCCTGGGACTGAACACCACCGTGCAGGCCTCGGCCCTGGGCGACCAGTGGTGGAGCGTGCCGGTGCTGATCATCGCTGCGGCCCAGAACGCTGTGCTGGAGGAGGTCGTGATGCTCGGCTACCTCTTCACCCGGCTTCGTCAGCAGGGTCTGCACTGGGCCGTAGTGATCATCGCGAGCGCGCTGGTCCGTGGCTCCTACCACCTCTACCAGGGCTTCGGTGGCTTCGTCGGCAACGCGATCATGGGCGTGATCTTCGGGCTGATCTTCCTGCGCTGGCGTCGGGTGATGCCGCTCGTGGTGGCGCACACCCTGCTCGACGTGGCAGCCTTCGTGGGCTACGCACTGGTCGCCCCGCACGTGTCGTGGCTCTGAAGCCCCGCCGCCAGCGCGCCCGCGCGACGTTTCCGGCTCGCGACCGATCACGACGCCGAGGTGGCGAACTGGGTCCGGTGCAGCTCCTCGTCGCGCCCGCCGGTGGGCGATCACCATTGCCGTCCGACCGACCAGGGCCTCGGTGAGCGCCGCCGACACCGCCGCCTCCGACGTCGAGTCGAGGTGGGCGGTCGCCTCGTCGAGCACCACAACCCGCGGCTGGGCCAGCAGCAGCCGAGCGATGGTCAACCGCTGCCGCTCCCCTCCGGACAGCCGGTAGCCGCGCTCCCCCACCACGGTGTTCAGGCCCCCCGGCAGACCCGCCACCAGGTCCACGAGCCGAGCCCTCCGCAGAGCAGCCCAGAGCTCCTCGTCGCCGGCTCCGGGCTTCGCCAGCCGGAGGTTTTCCGCGATCGTCTCGTGGAAGAGGTGCCCGTCCTGGGTGACCATGCCGATGGTCGCGCGCAGATCGGCGAAGCTGAGGTCGCGGACGTCGACCCCGGCCAACCGGACCGCGCCGGCGTCGACGGGTCACGTGCGGACACCCGGGTCGCGTCGCTGCCGACCCGGTGCCCTCATCGCAGGAGGTTGTCACTCGACCAGACAGGTCGCCCAAGCCTCAGTCGGGCAGGGCGCTGGTCACCCCACCGGCGTCGGTCGCGTACGACGGGTGCACGGGGGCGGCGAGGTGCAGCCGGGCGAAGGCGAGCGACTCGGCGAGGTCCTCTTCGCGCTTGTTGCGGCTGCCACTCTTGCGGGAGTTGACCTCCAGCACCACGTGGCCGTCGAAGTCGCACTCGGCGAGGTAGCCCAGCACCTTGTCCGCGTTCTGGTCACCGCGCCCGGGCACCATGTGCTCGTCCTTGATGGAACCGCTGCCGTCGGTCAGGTGGATGTGGCGCAGCCGATCGCCCCACGCCTTCGCCAGGTCCAGTGACTGCTGCCCGGCGGTCGAGGCGTGGCTGAGGTCGAGGGTCAGGAAGTCGTAGTCGAACTCGGTGGGGTCCCAGCCGGGCAGGTAGGCCTTGAGCTCGCCGGTCGGCGCTCGCCACGGGTACATGTTCTCCACGCAGAAGGTGACGCCGGTGGTCTCGTTCAAGCGTTTGATGCCCTCACCGAAGGTCCGGCCGTAGTCGCGCTGCCAGCGAAACGGCGGGTGCACCACCACCACGTCGGCGTCGAGCCGGCGGGCGGCCTCGGCGGAGCGCTCGAGCTTGGCCCAGGGATCGGTGCCCCACACGCGCTGGGTAATCAGCAAACACGGCGAGTGCACCGCGAGCACCGGGACGTCGTGATAGTCGCGCAGCTTTTCGACCGCGTCGATGTTGGCCGCTACCGGGTCGATGCCGACCATGAGCTCGACCCCGTCGTAACCCAGCGCACGGGCGATCTCGAAGGCGCTGGAGGTGGTTTCGGGATAGACCGAGCTGGTGGACAGCGCCACCTTGGCCTGGGGCACCCGAACCGGCACGACCTCGGGCTCGATTTCCGGGCCTGAGGACCCGACGCCACCGTCGGCGCCCACGCGCGTTTGTGCCACGTCGGCAAGCCTAGTGCGAGGGTCGGGCGCGCGCCGTCTGCCCACCGAGTCGGGCACGGCGGCCGCCGCGGGCCCGCGTACGCTGCACGGCGTGCCGGAGGTCATGATCCCGTTTCCCCGGGCGTTCACCGAGTTCGTCGATCCGGACGACCCCGACCAGGTGTTCCGTTGCGACCTGACCTGGTTGACGTCGCGGTGGTCCTGCATCTTCGGCCAGGGCTGCCCAGGCATCTACGCCGACCGCCCCGACGACGGCTGCTGCACCCTGGGGGCCCACTTCGCCGACGAGGACGACGAGGAACGGGTCAAGCGGGCCGTCCGTCGCCTGTCGAGGGACCAGTGGCAGCACCGCGCCGAGGGCAAGAAACACGGCTGGGCCGAGCTGGAGGACGAGGAGACGGTCAAGCCCGGGGACGAGCGGGCGCGCAAGACCCGCGTGGTCGACGGTGCCTGCATCTTCCTCAACCGGCCGGGGTTCGCGGGCGGAACGGGCTGCGCCCTGCACAAACTGGCGCTCGACGAGGGCATCGAAATCACCGAGACCAAACCTGACGTCTGCTGGCAGTTGCCGATCCGTCGCCAGTTCCGTGAGGTCACCCGCAGCGACGACACCACCTACACCGAAGTGAGCATCGGGGAGTACGGCCGCGACGGCTGGGGTCCGGGCGGGCACGACCTCGACTGGTACTGCACGTCCAACACCGACGCGCACCTGGGCGTGCAGCCGGTCTACCTCAGCAGCAAGGCCGAGCTGACCGTGCTGTTGGGCGAGCGGGGCTACGTGCTTGTCAAAGGCTTGTGCGAGGAGTTCGAGTCCCGCCGGGGCAGCAAGCTCCGACACCGCGCCGATCCGACGTAGCGATCCGGTGAGTCGCCTTCTACCTGCCCGGGCTCAATCAGCTGCACCGCCGACCGCCGTTTCCGACCAGTCAGATCTTGTCCGACACGCCGGGTGAACCCGGTAGGACCTGGCTGGTCGGCGAGGTCACCCGGTCGGACGAGGCCCGCCGCCCTGGGGCACGATGGGGCGATGCGCTTCGACCACCTCTCCTTCGCGGCCGGACCCGAAGGTCTGCGCGCCGCCGCCGCCGAGCTGGGTGGTTTGCTGGGTGCCGAGTTCACCGACGGCGGCTTCCACCCCCGATTCGGGACCCGGAACAAGACCCTCGCCCTGACCAACGGACAGTACGTCGAGATCGTCGAGGTGCTCGACCACCCCGCCGCCGAGAAGGCACCCTTCGGCCGGCTCGTGCGCGAGCGTTCGGAGCAGGGCGGTGGTTGGCTCGGCTGGGTCGTGCGCACCGACGACCTGACCCCGTTCGAACAGCGGTTAGGACGGACCGCGGTGCACGGCAGCCGGCACCGTCCCGACGGCGCCCTGCTGGAGTGGCGCCAGCTCGGGATCAAGGGTCTGCAGAACGACCCGCAGCTGCCCTTCTTCGTGCAGTGGCTGTCTGCCCCTGAGCTGCATCCCGCCGGCAACGGCTCGGACATCGAGTTGGTCAAGCTGGAGATCTCCGGAGACCACGAACGGGTCGACCACTGGCTGGGCGGCCGGTCCGAAGAGGTGCTGAGCGACCTGCAGATCGAGTGGAGCGCGCCGCACGGCCAGCCCGGGCTCGACGCCGCGGTCTTCACCACGGCGGCCGGCACCGTCCGGATCTGAGCCCGTGTCCCTCCGCGTCCGGGCGGCCGTGGCCCAGCTGCCTTCGTACGTCCCGGGTCGGCCGGCGCCGGTCGCCCCCGGCCTGACAACGTACAAGTTGTCGAGCAACGAGAACCCCTTCCCGCCGTTGCCCGGCGTGCTCGCTGCCGTCGCCGAGTCGTGCTTGCAGATGAACCGCTACCCCGACATGGCCAACACCGCGGTGCTCGAAGCGTTGTCGCAACGGTTCGGGTTGCCGGTTGATCGCTTCGGGCTCGGCACGGGGTCGGTTGCGGTGCTCTACCACCTCATCCAGACCGTGTGCGACCCCGGCGACGAAGTTGTCCACGCCTGGCGCAGCTTCGAGGCCTACCCGATCGCGGTCCGGGTCAGTGGTGCGGTGCCGGTGCCGGTTCCGCTCGGTCCGGGCGCGGTGCACGACCTGGGGGCGATGCGAGCAGCGGTCACCGCCCGCACCAAGATCGTGCTGCTGTGCTCGCCGAACAACCCGACCGGACCGGCGTTGCGACACGACGACGTGGTCGAGTTCCTCGACAGCTTGCCCGACGACGTCTTGGTGGTGCTGGACGAGGCGTACGTGGAGTTCGTCGACGACCCCGACGTCGCCAGGGGGCTCGAGCTGCTCGACGGGCGCCCCAACGTGGCCCTGCTGCGGACGTTCTCCAAGGCGTACGGGTTGGCCGGTTTCCGGGTCGGCTTCTGCATCGCCGAGCCCGGCCTGATCGCCGGAGTCCGCGCCGTATCACTGCCGTTCGGGGTCTCGATCCCGGCCCAGACGGCAGTGATTGCCTCGCTGGCCGCCGAGGCCGAGCTGCTGACCCGCGTCGCGGACCTGCAGGCGGCGCGCACCGGGCTCGCCGCAGGCCTCGCCGCGCTGGGCTTCGACCTGCCGGTCGCCCAGGGCAACTTCGTCTGGTTCCCCGCGGGACACCAGACGGCCGACTGGACCGCGCGCTTCGAGGCCGCGGGACTGGTGGTGCGGGCCTACGTCGCCGACGACGGTCACGACGGCCTGCGGGTCACCGTCGGCGAGGCCGAGGCGAACGCGCGCGTCCTCGAGGTCGCCGCGTCGTTGCCCCGCTGACCCCTGCCCCTGCCCCTTGCCCTTGCCCTTGCCCTTGCCCCTGCCCCTGCCCCTGCCCCTGCCCCTGCCCCTGCCCCTGCCCCTGCCCAACTTCGGTGGGAAAGTGGTCAGAAACGGCTCGGGACACGCCGACGCGACGCCGAAAGGTGACCACTTTCGTACGGGTGTACGAATCGGACGGCGCGGCTGAGCGGAACTGTCAGGGGTCCGCCCTAGGTTGACCGACATGGCGAAGAGCGGACGGGTCACGGCCTCCCATCGGTGCACGGAGTGTGGCTGGGCCAGCGTGCGCTGGGTCGGTCGGTGCGGTGAGTGCCAGACCTGGGGCAGCGTTGCGGAGGCCGGTGCGGCCAAGCTCACCGAGGTCCGCTCCGCTCGGCCGACGAGCCGCGCCGTTCCCATCTCCGAGGTCAGCATCGAGCTGGCGGCCCGCACCCTGACCGGGGTCGGCGAGCTCGACCGGGTGCTGGGCGACGGTCTGGTTCCTGGCGCAGTCGTGCTCCTGGCGGGCGAGCCGGGGGTGGGCAAGTCGACCTTGCTGCTCGAGGTGGCCGCCCGCTGGGCCAAGGCCGGGCGTCGCACCCTCTACGTCAGCGGTGAGGAGTCCGCGGCCCAGGTCCGACTGCGGGCCGGCCGCACCGGAGCGCTCGCCGACGAGCTCTACCTGGCGGCCGAGACCGACCTCGGCACCGTGCTCGGTCACATCGAGGAGGTCGAGCCCACGCTGCTGGTGATCGACTCGGTGCAGACCATCGGCACGGCCGAGGCCGAAGGCTCCCCCGGCGGGATCACCCAGGTCCGCGAGGTGACCGGTGCGGTCGTTCGGGTCGCCAAACGCCGTGGCATGGCGGTGATGATCGTCGGACACGTGACCAAGGACGGGGCCATTGCCGGTCCACGGCTCCTCGAACACCTCGTGGACGTCGTGCTTGCCTTCGAAGGCGACCGCCACTCCGGCTTCCGGATGGTCCGGGCCACCAAAAACCGCTTCGGCCCCGCCGACGAGGTGGGCTGCTTCGAGATGAACGAGGCCGGGATCGCCGAGGTCCCCGACCCGTCGGGGTTGTTCACCTCCCGCCACGACGAACCGGTCCCCGGCACCTGCCTGGCGGTCACGCTGGAGGGGCGTCGACCCCTGCTAGCCGAGCTGCAGGCACTGGTGGCCCCGGCGGCTCAGCAGCAGCCCCCGCGCCGAACGATGGTCGGGGTCGACGCGGGGCGGCTGGCCATGGTGCTGGCGGTGCTGCAGCGTCGGGCCCGGGTGCAGCTCGGCAACCGCGACGTCTACGTGTCCACCGTGGGCGGGGCGCGGGTGCACGACCCGTCGGCCGACCTGGCCGCGGCCCTGGCCGTGGCCTCGGCGGCGATGAACCGAAGTGTGATCTCGGGTCTGGTGGCGATCGGCGAGGTCGGCTTGGCCGGGGAGCTCCGGCGGGTGCCCGGAACCGATCGCCGCCTCGCCGAGGCGGCCCGGCTGGGCTTCACCCACGCCGTGGTCGCGGCCGAGTCCTCTCGAGCACCCGACCGGATGCCCACTCAGCGCGGCGGTCTGCGGGTGCTGCGGGCGGCGACCCTCTACCAGGCCCTCAACGCGGCCGGACTGACCCGAGCTGACGAGCGACCAGCCCGGACCGTGCCGTGGCCGGCGGCAGCGGCGGCGGCAGCGGTAGGGGAGGTGGATCTGGGCTGACCGTACACGCGAGACTGGGCTAGCGGTCGACGGGCTCGGGGAGCGTGGTTCCCCTCCACGGGCTCGACGAGGCCGACCCGTGGGCGTGACGTTGACCACGCGTCACGCCGCCAGGACGCGGTGGAGACCGGTTTCTGCGTCCACCAGGGCGTCACCGGGCAGGACGGAGGACGCTGCCTCACCTATCCTGAGGCCGATCTGTTCAGTTGTCGTACTGCTGAGTAATTGGGGAACTTGCTGTGGCACTGGAACCGACCCGGCGGTGTCAAGTGCTCGAACACCTGGCGCGGATGGCACCCGGTACGCCGCTGCGGGAGGCCTTCGAGCGCATCCTGCGCGGCCGCACAGGGGCACTCGTGGTGCTCGGCCGAACCCGCGAGGTGGCTGACCTGTCCACCGGTGGGTTCGAGCTCGACGTGCCCTTCAGCCCGACCGCGCTGCGCGAGCTAGCGAAGATGGACGGCGCGATCCTGCTCGAGGCCGACACCGACCGGATCGTCCGCGCCGGGGTGCACCTGACGCCCGAGGCGTCGATCGCCACCGTCGAGACCGGGACCCGACACCGAACCGCTGATCGGGTGGCGCGACAGACCGGCGTGCCCGTCGTCTCGGTGTCGGCCTCGATGGCCACCATCACCCTCTACGTCGACGGCCACCGCCACACCGTCGAGCGCTCGGCCGACATCCTCTCCCGAGCCGACCAGGCGTTGCAGACCATGGAGCGCTACCGCACGCGGCTCTCCCAGGTCATCCGCCGACTGTCGGCGCTCGAGGTCGAGGACCAGGTGACCGTGCGCGACCTCGCCCTGGTGACCCAGCGCCTGGAGATGATCCGTCGGCTCGACCTCGAGCTCGCCGACTACGTCGTCGAGCTCGGGACCTACGGCCGGCTACTCAACCTGCAGCTGGGCGAGCTGGCCGCCGGCACCTCCGAGCTGCCCGCGCTCCTCGAGCTCGACTACCGGCCGGCGGAGACCACCGAGCCGTTCGGTATCGCCGGTCTGGAGCCGCTGAGCACCGCCGAGCTGCTGGAGCCGCAGGCGGTGGCGCGGGCGATGGGCTTCGGTCCGTCCGAGCATCTCGACACCAAGATCACGGTCCGGGGCTACCGGCAGCTGGCTCAGATCAACCGGCTGCCGCCCAGCTTCGGAGGTCGGCTGATCGAGCATTTCGGCAGCCTGCAAGCGATGTTCGGCGCCAGCACCGCTGATCTGCAGGAGGTCGACGGCGTCGGCGAGAGCCGCGCCCGGATCATCCGCGACGGGCTCACCCGGCTCGCGGAGACGGCCTACGCTGAGCGGGTCGACTGAGGCCTGCGGACCTGTTCGAGTGGTCGCGACGACAACTCGACAAACGCACGACGCGAAGTTCAGACAGGTGTCCGTCGACGTGTGCCGCCGCGGTTGGTTGGATGGGAGGAGCACGCCGCTCGCCGAGGTGGCGTCCGATCGTCGACCGACTCTGGTGGAGGCCCCTGTGGATGCCGTGACCGTTGTACCTGCGCCCGTGAACGAGCCCGTGCACGACTACGCCCCGGGTAGCCCCGAGCGTGCGCGTCTGACCACTCAGCTGGCCGCCCTGCAGGCGAACCCGACCGACATCCAGCAGGTCATCGGCGGGGTGCACCGCACCGCCTCCGGCGCGATCGAGAACGTCGTTCAGCCGCACCGGCACGCCGCAGTCCTCGGCTCCTACGCCAATGCCGACCGCAGCGACGTCAGCGACGCGATCGAGGCCTCGGCCGCTGCCGCGCCCGGCTGGCGGGACCTGCCGTTCGACGAGCGGGCCGCGGTCTTCCTCCGCGCCGCCGACCTGCTGTCGGGTCCGTGGCGCGAGACCATCGCCGCTGCGACCATGCTCGGCCAGTCCAAGACCGCCTACCAGGCCGAGATCGACTCCCCCTGCGAGCTGATCGACTTCTGGCGCTTCAACGTGGCGTTCGCGGCTCAGATCATGGCCGACCAGCCGGTCTCCTCCGCCGGGGTGTGGAATCGGGTCGAGTACCGCCCGCTCGAGGGCTTCGTGTACGCGATCACGCCGTTCAACTTCACCGCCATCGCCGGCAACCTGCCCACCGCGCCGGCCCTGATGGGCAACACCGTGCTCTGGAAGCCGTCTCCGACCCAAGCGGTGGCGGCCTACCTGACCATGCAGCTGCTCGAGGCCGCGGGCCTGCCCCCGGGGGTGATCAACCTCGTGCTGGGTGACGGACCGATGGTCTCCGAGGTGGCCCTGGCCGACCCACGACTCGCCGGCATCCACTTCACCGGTTCGACCAAGACGTTCCAGACCCTGTGGAGCGAGGTCGGCGCCAACATCTCGAGCTACCACGGCTATCCGCGGCTGGTGGGCGAAACCGGCGGCAAGGACTTCGTGGTCGCGCACAGCTCGGCCGACCCGGACGTCCTCACCACTGCCCTGATCCGCGGGGCCTTCGACTACCAGGGGCAGAAGTGCTCGGCGGCGTCGCGAGCGTTCGTCCCGCGGTCGGTATGGGCCCGGATGGGTGAAAACTTCGTGGACAAGGTCGCAGCCCTGCGCTACGGCGACGTCACCGACCTCCACAACTACGGCGGCGCGGTCATCGACCAGCGCGCCTTCGACCGCAACGCCGCCGCCATCGACCGGGCCAAAGCCACCGGCAGCATCACCATCGCGGCCGGCGGCACCTACGACGACACCGAGGGCTTCTTCATCGCCCCCACGGTGCTGCTCGGCGACGATCCGGGCGACGAGGCGTTCAGCACCGAGTACTTCGGCCCGATCCTTTCGGTCCACGTGTACGACGACAGCCGGCCGAACGCCTACGCCGACACGCTGGCCATGGTCGACGCCGGGTCGGGGTACGCCCTGACCGGGGCCGTGATCGCCACCGACCGGGCCGCGGTGGCGGAGGCCACCCACGCGCTGCGCTTCGCGGCGGGCAACTTCTACGTCAACGACAAGCCCACCGGGGCGGTCGTGGGCCAGCAGCCGTTCGGCGGCGCCCGGGCCTCGGGGACCAACGACAAGGCCGGGTCGGCGCAGAACCTGCTCCGCTGGAGCTCGGCGCGCACGATCAAGGAGACCTTCGTGCCGTCGACCGACCACCAGTACGCGCACCAGGCCGACGAGGCCGGGACGAGCTGATGGCCGTCACCTTGACCAACCCGCTGCGGCCGGTTCTGCTGGCCGCCGCCCGCTCTCGCCGGCTGGAGCGCACCGTGAGCCGGATCGGGCTGACCCGTCGGCTGGTCGAGCGCTTCGTTCCCGGGGAGTCCGAGAGCGCGGTCGTCGGCGCCACCTCGGCGATCCTCGGGTCGGGCCGGTTCGTCTCGGTGGACTATCTCGGTGAGGACATCACCGACCCCAGCCAGGCCGACGCGACCGTGTCGGCGTACCTGGCCCTGCTCACCGCGTACGCCGGCCTGCACGCCGAGGAGGTCGACGGGGTCGAGCCGCTGGAGATCTCGATCAAGCTCTCGGCGCTCGGCCAGTCACTGCCCGGGAACGGGCACGACATCGCGCTGGCCAACGCCCGCGTGATCTGTCGCGCCGCGTACGCCGTCGGGGTCTGGGTCAACGTCGACGCAGAGGATCACACCACCACCGACTCGACCCTGGCGATCGTCCGGGCCCTGCGCGCGGACGACCCGAGCGTGAGCACCGTGCTGCAGGCCTATCTGCACCGCACCGAGCAGGACTGCCGCGACTTCTCCGGTCCCGGTTCGCGGATCCGGCTCTGCAAGGGCGCCTACCAGGAACCCGCCTCGATCGCCTTCCAGAAGGGAAGCGAGGTCATCGACTCCTACCTGCGTTGCCTGCGGGTGCTGATGCAGGGTCAGGGCTACCCGATGATCGCCTCGCACGACCCCACAATCATTGCGGCTGCACAGACCTACGTTCAACAGACCAACCGCTCGAGCACCGACTATGAGTTCCAGATGCTCTACGGGATCCGCGACGACGAGCAGCGACGCCTGGTCGCGGACGGCAAGCACGTGCGGGTCTATACCCCCTACGGCGACCAGTGGTACGGCTACTTCATGCGGCGGTTGGCCGAGCGCCCCGCCAACCTGATGTTCTTCGTCCGCTCACTGCTGACGACCAACTGAGGTCCGGGGCAGCAGGGTCACCGGCACCGGGGAGTTCCGGACGATCTTGGACGCGTGCGAGCCGAGGAAGAACCGGCTGAGCGAGGTGCTGGTCCCGATGGCCAGCACGTCGCCCGCCACCCAGCTCACGTCGGACAGCGCCTCAGCCCACGTGACCCCCTGACCCACCACGGTCTGCACCCGGGTGTCCACGGCGATCGAGGTGCTCGCCGCGCGCAGACTGGCGGCGATCTTCTCACCCAGCCCGGCGACCCAGCGTTCGACGACAAGGTCCTCAGCGCTTTCCTCCACGCCGCCGGTGTAGACGGCCATCGGCCGCACCGCGAAGCAGGCCACCCGCAGGTCGGCGGCGATGGAGCCGGCGATGAAGGCGGCCGACTCCAGCAGGTCACTGTCGTGGTCGGAGCGGCCGAAGGCCACGGTGATCCGGCCGACACGTCCGCGCTCCGGCGCCCGGAAGCCGTGCGGGGCCACCGAGACCGGGACGCCGGTGCTGTGCAGCAACCGTTCAGCCACCCCCCCGAGCGCCACCCGGTCGAACGCCCCCGACGCCGAGGAACCCAACACGACGGAGGTCGCCCCGGTTTGCTGGGCCAGCTCCTGCAGACCCGAGGAGACCGACCGGGCAGTGTGCAGCCGGTAGTCGACCCGCAGATCAGCCCCTACCTGGGTCTGGGCGTACGCCAAGGTGGACGCGGCGGCTGCCTCCTGGTAGCCGAGGAACTCGGTGTCGGCCTGGTAGGGGTTCGGTGGCCAGGGTTCGGGCACCACCGTGCCGACGACGACGTCGTCGTCGGCGGACCGGGCGAGCATCGACCCCAGCTGCAGGGCCGAGGTGCTGTGCTCGGCGAAGGACAGACCGATCAGCGTGGTCATGTCCGGCGGCTCAGCTGACGGCGGCAGCGGTGGGCTGCACGATGATGTGGGTGATGGGCTGGGCGTAGGTCTCCCGGGCCCGGTCCACGACGTCATAACGCAACCAGGCGGACTGGTCCTCCGGCAGGGTGCAGATGACGATCCGGTCGGGTGCGAAGCTCTGCACCGCGGCCGCGAGTGCCCGTAACGGGCGGTAGTCGCCGAGCTCGCCGGCGGCCTGGAGGTTGTGCTCGGCCAGGATCGCCAAGGTGGTGTCGAGCCGCGCCTGCGCCGCTTCCTTGGTGGCCTCCCAGATGTAGACCGGCCCCTGGTGCTCGGCCTGCCCGGTGTCGATCGGGTTGGCCGGCACGCAGACGAAGTACTGCGCCCCACCGGCTCGGTCGATGGCCCGCAGCTCCTCGATCAGCTCGGTCCCGTTGACCGTCTCGTTGGCCAGCACCAGCACGCGCGCGTCGTGTCCGGTCGGCGGCGCGTCGGAGGTTTCGACCGGAGCCCTGTTGCGGAAGCGCTTCGAGGCGAAGAAGACGATCAGCACCAGGGCCCAGGCCAGCAGGCTGAGCACCAGCTGTGGGCGTACATCGGGATTGATCCCCATCTGCGCCAGCACGGCGACGATGGCGACCACCACCACGATCGACAATCCCGGGAAGAGCCACATCTTGACAGTGAGCTTCTCCGGACTGGTCTGCCGCCGAAGGATGATCTGGCTGACCGCGATCAGCAGGTAGACGAACAAGATGATCGCGCCCGAGGAGTTGAGCAGGAACAAGAACACGGTGTCGGGCGAGACCGCCGCGGCGATCACGCAGAGAAACCCGACCACGGTCGACGCCAGGATCGCGTTACGCGGCACGCCCCGCTTCGTGACCCCCATCAGCGCGACCGGGGCCTCCCGCCGGGCGGCGAGCACGAAGAGCATCCGCGAGGAGGTGTACAGACCCGAGTTGAGGCAGGACAGCACCGCGGTGAGCACGACTGCGTTCATGATGCTGTCGGCGTAGGGGATGCCCATCAGCTTGAACGCGGCGACGTACGGCGAGGCCGCCAGCTCGGCGGAGTTCCAGGGCAGGATCACCGCCAGCAGGAAGATCGAGCCGACGAAGAAGATCGCGATGCGCAAGATCACCGAGTTGGTCGCCCGGGCGATGGACTTGCCCGGGTTGGGCGACTCGGCCGCGGCGATCGTTGCCACCTCGGCCCCGACCATCGAGAAGATCACCACGACGATCGCGGAGAAGATTGCCCCGACCCCGAGCGGGAAGAATCCTCCTTGGGACGTCAGGTTCGAGAAGTCGAGGCCCTTGTTCGGCCAGGCGCCAACCACGAAGAGCGTGCCGATGATCAGGAACACGGCGATGGCGGCGACCTTGATGCCGGCGAACCAGAACTCGAACTCGCCGAACGAGGAGACCGAGAACAAGTTGGTCAGGGTCATCAGCGTCATCAAGATCAGCGACATCAACCACAGCGGGGCGTCGATCCAGTACTGCAGCACCTTGGCGCCGGCGACGGCCTCGAAGCCGATCACAATCACCCAGAAATACCAGTAGAGCCAGCCGACCGAGAAGCCGGCCCAGCCGCCGAGGGCGTTGCGGGCGTAGTCGGCGAACGAGCCGGTCGACGGGTTGGCCGTGGCCATCTCGCCGAGCATCCGCATC
This sequence comes from Propionibacteriaceae bacterium, assembly GCA_050996715.1. GTDB lineage: Bacteria > Actinomycetota > Actinomycetes > Propionibacteriales > Propionibacteriaceae > Microlunatus. The sequence continues at coordinate 16,619 of JBPCRP010000137.1, read as the reverse complement.
ACCAAGATGATCAGCAGTCCGGTGATCGCGTAGCTCAAGAACGCTGAGGGTCCGGCGTTGCCGATGACCACGCCGGAGCCGACGAACAGCCCGGCCCCGATCACCCCGCCCATGGCGATCATGGTCAGGTGGCGTTGCTTCAAGCCCTTCTTGAGCTCGGTCGGGGGTGCTCCCATGATGTGTGCTCTTTTCGCAGATCGGGTCAGGGTGTCGCCTGACGCCCCGTTGAGACCGTTCGACTTGAGACCGTTCGACTGGAGACCGTTCGACGTCGGCGGCGACGATGGCCAGTTCTGACGTCGTTCCCATCCAACTGCGGTGACGCAGGAGCGTCCATCTACAACTGCCACGCGGTTGGGCCTTGCCGTCAGACGTATGCTCAACCGATGGAGGCGTGATGCGACCAGAACTGCAGGAGATCGTCGACGAGGCCTCGCGTGTGCTCGAGGCGGATACAACGCTCGAAGACACCGACTTCAACCTGATCGCCTACGGCACGCAACGCTTCCAGGTCGACGAGGTCCGTTCGCACTCGATCCTGCAGCGAGGCTCGACCCGTCCGGTCCGGGACTGGTTCGAGCACTTCGGCATCGCCCGCAGCGCCGACCCGCTACGGATCCCCGCCGACGTCAGCCAGGGGCTGCACGCCCGGATCTGCATTCCCGCCCGGTGGCGAGGCGTGACGTACGGCTACCTCTGGGCGTTGGACGACGCCACCTCGCTCGCCGACCCGCGGGTGGTCAGAGGGGCCCAGCTCGCCGAGCACGCTGCCGCGTACCTGGCCCAGCTCAGCCGGCAGCACGAGGACGAGGCATACGCGGTCGCCGACTTGATCTCCGGCGACGTCGAGAAGACCCAGCAGGCGGCGGCCCGCATCGCCGACCGCGGGCTGATCGATCAGCGGAGCCCCGTGGTCGCGGTGGTCGTCACCGCCCAGGGACCGGGAGTACCGCCATCGCTGTCACCCAACCTGTGGAGCCTGCCGCGCTCGGTGCTGGTGGACCGGGGTGGACTGAGCACGACGCTGGTGGTGCCCCTGCGCGACATCGCCGACGACGAGCCGGGTCAACAGGCGGCGACGACGACGGTGGAGCTCTACCGCCGGGAGCTACCGCTGGACTGGACCGGGGAGTTGGTCGCCGGGCTCGGTCGACCGCGCGCCGACCTCAACGACCTGCGGGCCAGCTGGCTCGAGGCGAAGCTCGCTACCCGGATTGCCCTGGCTGTGCCCGAGCACCGGCCGGTGGCCCGCTGGCCCGACCTCGGTCTCTACCGGCTGTTGATGGCGCTGCCGATGACCGAACTGGACGCGCTCGTCCTCGACGACCCGGTCCGCCGGTTGCTCGACAACCCCGACCCGACCATGGCGACCACGGTGAAGGTGTTCTTGGATCTGGCCGGCAACGTGCGCGACGCGGCGGCCGCGCTGCACATCCACCGCCAGACGCTCTACTACCGGCTCGCCAAGGCCCAGGAGCTCACCGGGCTCGACCTCGACCGAGGCCAGGATCGGCTGCGCCTGCACCTGGGCCTGATGCTGGCCCCGACGTTGGCCGACGCTTCGTGAGCCTGTCGCCACGAACGGTCGCCCTCAGGGAGCGGTGAGGACCATCCGCTGCTGGACCGGCTTGGCGCCGGCGAGCTGGAAGGTGGCGAAGTAGGTGCCGGCGCGCGGCGTCGCGGGCGCAACCTTGCACCTGGGGGCTGAGCGGGCGCCGTTCCAGGCGAGCTTCCACGCGACCGCCTGCTCGGGTTCGAGCACGTTACGGGTGGTCGGGACCAGCGAGATGCAGTCGTTGGTGCTCCAGATCCGGTCGGCGCCGGAGTAGATCTTCAGTTCCGCGAGGGCGGCGTTACGCTTGAGCACACATCTCTGGCCGTTGCCGTTGATCACCGAAAGCGAGAAGACGACCCGGTGACCGACCTTGGGCGAGGGGTCTCCCTGGAGAGTGGTCCGGAGTCGGGCCGGGTCGCAGGCCGGGGTCACCGGCGTGGCCGGGGTGGCGGGGTCGGTGCGGGTCGAGGCGTTGGGGCTGGTGCTCGTGGACGCGCTGGGGCTGGTGCTCGTGGACGCGCTGAGGCTGGTGCCCGCCGAGGCACTGGAGCTCACCGAGGCACTGGAGCTGACCGCACTCGGAATCGGCGCCACCGCACTGGCCGGGGCCGCGGTGGTCACGGCGGATGCCGGCTGCGCCTCGCCCGGCTCGCTGCCTTGAGCCGCAGTCGTGACCAGCATGATCCCGAGCACGAGGACCACGACGGCAGCAGCGATCACCACGAGCCGCCGAGACCAGTAGGTCGCGATGGACTCGGGACCCTCCGGACGCACCCATCCGCTCATGGTGGCAGCGTAGGCAGTGCTGGCCTGACCAGCGTGGAGCCGCGCCGAGGACCCGAACGCCGAAGGGCGGTCGTCGCTGTGAGTAGCGTGTCGCCGTGCCCCAGCCGACGTCTGCGTTACTGGTCGACCGGGTCCTGGACTGGTACGCCGGTCACGCCCGCGACCTGCCCTGGCGGACGCCCGGGATCGGCGCCTGGCCGATCATGGTCAGCGAGTTCATGCTGCAGCAGACCCCGGTCAGCCGGGTGCTGGATCCCTGGCGACAGTGGGTCGACCGATGGCCGACCCCGGCCGCGCTGTCGGCGGTCCCCTCGGGCGACGCCGTCCGGGCCTGGGGTCGGCTGGGCTATCCGCGCCGCGGGCTCCGGCTGCACCAGGCGGCGACGGTGATCACCGACCGGTTCGACGGCGAGGTACCGAGCGACTACGACGCGCTGCTGAGCTTGCCGGGGGTGGGACCCTACACCGCGGCGGCGGTGGCCAGTTTCGCGTTCGGAGCCCGGCACGTGGTCCTGGACACCAACGTCCGCCGGGTGCTGGCCCGGTCGATCGTGGGTGTGGCGCAACCCAGCACGACGCCGACCGCTGCCGAACGGGTGCTGGGTACCTCCCTGCTTCCCGAGGCGCCGGCCCGGGCCGCCCGCTGGGCCGTGGCCTCGATGGAGCTCGGGGCGGTGGTCTGCGGGGCCCGGTCACCACACTGTCCCAACTGCCCGATCGCCGACCTGTGCGCCTGGAACCGGGCCGGCCGGCCGGCGTACGACGGACCGCCGCGGGTGGGGCAGGCCTACGACGGCACGGACCGGCAGTGCCGAGGCGCCCTGCTCGCGGTGCTGCGCTCGACCGACGGTCGCGTTCTCGGCTCACAGCTGACGGCGGCGTGGCCGGAGGGTGTCCAGCGCACCCGGGCGCTGGCGTCGCTGGTCGCCGACGGGCTGGTCGTGGCCGTCGGTGAGGGGTACGCCCTGCCCGGGTAGTTTCAGCGTGCACCACGTGCTTCCCCACCCGAACCCTGCCCCGAACCCACCAAGGAGAACCGACGTGCCCGTCGCCCCCACCGTGACCCTCGCCCGTGGCGCCACGATGCCGGTGATCGGACTCGGTACCTGGCCGCTCGACGACACCGAGGTCGCCCGCACCCTGGTCGCCGCGGTCGAGCTGGGCTACCGGTCGGTGGACACGGCCGAGAACTACGGCAACGAACGCGGTGTGGGGCAGGGCCTGCGCGACTGCGGGGTGCCGCGCGAGGAGCTGTTCGTGACCAGCAAGTTCAACAAGAGGTGGCACAGCGTGCCGGGCGCCCGTCAGGCGTGCGAGGCGAGCTTGGAACGGCTCGGATTGGACTATCTCGACCTGCTGCTCATCCATTGGCCGAACCCGCAGCAGGATCGCTACGTCGACGCCTTTGCCGGGCTGCTGGCGCTGCACGAGGCGGGACTGGTCCGGGCGGTCGGGACCTCGAACTTCACCGTCGCCCACCTGGAGCGGATCCTCACCGAGACCGGCGCCGCCCCCGACGTCAACCAGATCCAGCTGAGCCCGTACACGACCCGGGACGCCATCCGGGCGTTCGACGCGGGCCACGCGATCTGCACCGAGTCCTGGAGCCCGCTCGGCGCCGGCAACGACCTGCTGCGGGAGCCGATCGTGACCGAGATCGCCATGCGCTGCGGGCGGACCGCAGGTCAGGTCGTGCTGCGCTGGCACCGGCAACTCGGGTTGGTCGCGGTACCCAAGTCGAGCAACCCCGAGAGGCTCGCGGCCAACATCGACCTGTTCGACTTCGAGCTGTCCGACGACGAGATGGCAGCCCTCAGCGCCCTCGACCAGGGGGAGTCCGCGGCGACCGACTCGGAGCAGTTCGGGCACTGACCCTCGCCTGGGTCAGGCGTCCGCCGGCGGCGTACGGCTGGGTCAGGTCAGGCGTTGAGCTCCGCCGGCGGCGTACGGCTAGTGCGGGTGGCGCCGACGCTGGCGCCGACCACGCAGACCAGGGCCAGCCACTGACCCCAGCTGAGGAACTCCGCGAGCAGGATCATCGCCGCCAGGGCGGCCGCGGCTGGCTCCAGGCTCATCAGGATGCCGAACACGCGCGGTGGCATCCGGCGTAGTGCGGTGATCTCGAGGCTGTACGGGATCACCGACGACAGCAGCCCGACCGCCACCCCCAGCAACAGGACCTCGGGGCGCAGCAGTCGATCGCCTGCCTCGACCACCGCCGGGCCGGCCAGCGTCACCGCCCCGACCAGGCTGGCCACGGCCAACCCGCTGACCCCCGACCAGCGCTGGCCTGTCCGGGCGGCCAGCAGGATGTAGGCGGCCCAGCCGGCTCCGGCGAGCAGCGCGAAGAGCACTCCGGCCACGGTGAGCCGACCCGGGCTGAGCCCGAGCAGCGCGACCCCGACGGCAGCGAGCAGCACCCAGATCAGATCGCGGGGGCGTCGGGACCCCGAGACCGCCACCGCCAGCGGTCCGAGGAACTCGATCGTCACCGCGACGCCGAGCGGGATCCGGGCGAACGCCTGATAGATCGCCCAGTTCATGGTCGCGAGGGCGACGCCGAAGGCGAGGACCACGAGCCAGTCCGGCCGACTGCGACCCCGGAACCGGGGTCGGACCACGACCAGGAAGATCAGTGCGGAGGTGACCAGCCGCAGCCAGACCATCGCGGTGGGCGGAACGAGGGGGAACAGCCCCTTGGCGATCGCCGCCCCGACCTGCACGCTGAAGATGCCCCCGACCACCAGCCAGACGGCCGGGATGCGGCGCCGTCCACCGAACCGCCCCGCGTCCCCGGACCCGACGCCGACAGACACAGCGACCCACTCTTCCACACCCCGACCAGCCAGCTTCTGCCGGCTTTCTTCGGTGTGTCTGACAGCTTGTGACTGGTCGTGGCCGGCGGAGGACCGACAACCGTGCCCGACCAGCCAGCTTCTGTCCGACACGCCGTCAGAACCCGGAAACCGCTGACTGGTCGGCGTGATCAGAACCCGGGAACCGCCGACTGGTCGGGGTGAGGATGCAGCAGGGCCCCGGTCCACCGAGGCGAGTCGGTGCCGGGGCCCTGCTGGGTCAGGTGGTGATCATTCCTGGGTGGCCTCGGGCTCCTCGAAGGACTCGACGATGCCCTCGAACTCCACCGGCGGGGAGTCCGGCGCCTCGGCGCGCTGATTACCCGTGAAGGTGAACGGTTCCTCCGACCCCGGGTCCGCCACGTCGACCACGACGATCTCGCCGGCGTGGACCTCGGAGAACAGGATCTTCTCCGCAAGCGTGTCCTCGATGTCGCGCTGCAGCGCACGCCGCAGCGGACGTGCACCCAGCACCGGGTCGAACCCGCGCTTGGCGATCAGGCTCTTGGCCGCGGGCGTGAGCTCGATGCCCATGTCCTTGTCCTTGAGCCGGATCTCGATCTGAGCCACCATCAGGTCGACGATGCGCTCGATGTCTTCCTGCGTCAGCTGGCGGAACACCACGATCTCGTCGACCCGGTTGAGGAACTCGGGACGGAAGTGCTGCTTGAGCTCGTCTGCCACCTTCGCCTTCATCCGGTCGTAAGACCCCGCGGCGTCACCCTGCTGGGCGAAACCGAGGTTCACGCTGCGGGCGATGTCGCGGGTACCGAGGTTCGTGGTCATGACGATCACGGTGTTCTTGAAGTCCACGACCCGACCCTGCGCGTCGGTCAGCCGACCCTCGTCGAGGATCTGCAGCAGCGAGTTGAAGATGTCCGGGTGGGCCTTCTCGACCTCGTCGAAGAGCACCACGCTGAACGGCTTGCGGCGCACCTTCTCGGTGAGCTGCCCGCCCTCTTCGTAGCCGACGTAGCCAGGAGGCGAACCGAACAGCCGCGACGCGGTGTGCTTCTCGGAGTACTCGCTCATGTCGAGCTGGATCAGCGCGTCCTGATCTCCGAAGAGGAACTCGGTCAGCGCCTTCGTCAGCTCGGTCTTCCCGACACCCGATGGGCCGGCGAAGATGAACGACCCACTCGGTCGACGCGGATCCTTCAGCCCGGCCCGGGTCCGACGGATCGAGCGCGACAGCGCACGGACGGCGTCGTACTGGCCGATGTAACGCTTGCCCAGCTCCTCCTCCATCCGCAGCAGCCGAGCCGACTCCTCCTCGGTGAGCTTGAACACCGGGATGCCGGTCGAGGAGGACAGCACCTCGGCGATGATCTCCTCGTCCACTTCGGCCACCACGTCGAGGTCACCGGACTTCCACTGCGCCTCGCGCTCGGCCCGAGCGGCGAGCAGCTTCTTCTCGTCGTCGCGGAGGCCCGCGGCGCGCTCGAAGTCCTGCGCGTCGATCGCGGCTTCCTTCTCCAGCGGGACGGCGGCGACCTTCTCGTCGAAGTCCCGCAGGTCCGGCGGCGCGGTCATCCGTCGGATCCGGAGCCGAGCGCCGGCCTCGTCGATCAGGTCGATCGCCTTGTCGGGCAGGAAGCGGTCCGAAATGTAGCGGTCGGCCATGGTGGCCGCCCCGACGAGTGCCTGGTCGGTGATGGTCACCCGGTGGTGCGCCTCGTAGCGGTCCCGGAGGCCGCGCAGGATGTCGATCGTGTGGCTGATCGATGGTTCGGCGACCTGGATGGGCTGGAAGCGTCGCTCCAGCGCAGCGTCCTTCTCCACATACTTGCGGTACTCGTCGAGGGTGGTCGCCCCGATGGTCTGCAACTCACCCCGGGCCAGCATCGGCTTCAGGATGCTGGCGGCGTCGATGGCGCCCTCAGCTGCCCCCGCACCCACGAGCGTATGGATCTCGTCGATGAACAGGACGACGTCTCCGCGGGTCTTGATCTCTTTGAGCACCTTCTTCAGGCGCTCCTCGAAGTCACCGCGGTAGCGGCTTCCGGCCACCAGCGCCCCGAGGTCCAGGGTGTAGATCTGCTTTTCCCGGAGGGTCTCGGGCACGTCACCGCGGACGATGGCCTGGGCCAGACCCTCCACGACGGCGGTCTTGCCGACACCGGGTTCGCCGATCAGGACCGGGTTGTTCTTGGTGCGTCGGGAGAGCACCGTCATCACGCGCTCGATCTCGGTCTCGCGACCGATGACGGGGTCGAGTTTGTTCTCTCGAGCGGCCTGGGTGAGATTTCGGCCGAACTGATCCAGCACCATCGAGCTGCTGGGCGCATTTCCCTGCTCGGGGGCCCCCGACGTTGCGGCCTCCTTGCCCTGGAATCCACTCAGCAGTTGCAGAACCTGGTTGCGGACGCGGTTGAGGTCTGCGCCCAGCTTGACCAGCACCTGGGCGGCTACGCCCTCGCCTTCGCGAATGAGACCGAGCAAGATGTGCTCGGTGCCGATGTAGGAGTGGTTGATCTGGAGCGCCTCGCGAAGGGAGAGCTCGAGGACCTTCTTGGCTCGTGGGGTGAAAGGAATATGACCGCTGGGGCTCTGCTGTCCGTGGCCAATGATCTCTTCGACCTTTTCCCGGACGGCCTCGAGGGAAATACCCAGCGACTCCAGGGCCTTGGCGGCGACGCCTTCGCCTTCGTGGATCAGACCCAACAAGATGTGCTCGGTGCCGATGTAGTTGTGGTTCAGCATCCGAGCTTCCTCTTGGGCCAGCACGACAACGCGTCGGGCCCGATCGGTAAAGCGCTCAAACATGTACTGCTCCTGCCTCGCGATGATCTGGAGCCGGAGAACCGGTGGTACCGGCCCACCATCTGCTCAAACTGTAGTCGCCCGCTTGCCTGGTCGCGTGCCCAGACAGACCACCAACCTGCCGAAGGGCGCCGCCGTGCTGCGGGGACGGACGGCAGGTCGTGATTGGCACTGCGATGTCACCTCGTCATCACGCCCACCATGAGGTCAAACCCGGATCGGGCGGTAGGTGTTCCCGTCCGGCACGAGCGCAGACGTTCGCCCAGAGCGCAATGCGCGCTCTGGGCGAACAGGCCAACTGGGACTGCGGGTGGGGGGATGTTGCGCCGAGTCAGTCGGGGACGTGCTCAAGAGCTTGGGCTCAAGAGCAAGGCGAAGAACTACCTCAGCGATGGGCCTTGGCGTAGGCCTCGCGCACCTCAGAGCTGACTCGACCACGAGCAGAAACAGCCAACCCCTGGGCATTAGCCCATTCGCGAATCTCTTTGGTGTCGGTGCTGGCGATGGTGGGTTGCGCTGCGCTCACCCGCTTGCGTCGGCCCCCGGTACGCCGGGCGTTGGCCACCCAGGGGGCCAATCCCTCGCGCAGTGAGTTTGCATTCACGCTCGACAGGTCGATCTCGTAGTCGGCTCCGTCGAGGCCAAATGTCACGGTCTCATCGGCCGCGCCACCGTCGACATCGTCTTCGAGAACTACCTGAACGCGTTGCGCCATTTTTCCCTCCATTGTCGTAGTAACTTTCGGTGAGGGAAATCCTAGCCCCAAGGCGACCAAACCACCCAAATTCAGGTGAGGTCCAGCGCGATATCGGCAATCGGTGCGGAGTGAGTGATCGCCCCCACCGCGACGAAATGCACACCCGTGGCCGCAACCTCTGCTGCGTTAGCGACAGTGAGACCGCCACTTGCTTCGAAAACCACGTCGGATTCTCGGTGCCGGTCTACGATCTCGCTCATCTGGGTCGGACTCATGTTGTCGAGCAGCACGTCGGTAGCGCCGGCGGCAATCACCTCCTCGGCCTGAGCCGCGGAGGTGACTTCGACCTGGACGTGCAGGTCGGGATAAGCAGACCGAACCCGTTGGAACGCCGGCACCACCCCGCCGGCGGCGATCACGTGGTTGTCCTTGATCAGGGCCTGGTCGGCCAGGCTGAGCCGGTGGTTGACCCCACCGCCGACCCGGACTGCGTACTTCTGCAGCACGCGGAGTCCCGGCACCGTCTTACGGGAGTCCCGGACGCGCGCCCGGCTACCCGCCAACGCGTCGACCCAGGCCCGGGTCGCGGTGGCGACACCGGACATCGAGGTGAGCAGGTTGAGGGCGACCCGTTCGGCGGTGAGCAGTGACCGGGTGCTGCCGGTGACGGTGGCCAGCACGTCGCCGCGGACCATACCGTCCCCGTCGGCCACGTGCAGGCGGACGGAAAAGGCCGGGTCACCCGCCGACGTCGCGACCCGGGCGACGACGAAGGCCGCGACGGCCAGCCCAGCGACAACGCCTGGGGCGCGGGCCACGAACTCACCGGTACCGGTGGCGTCCGCGGGGATGGTGGCGACCGAGGTGACATCGACCCGGGCTCCCCTTAGCACCCCCTGGGCCGATACGGGCAGCAGGCCGCGGCCGCCGAGATCCTCGTCGAGGGCTTCGTCGACGATCGTGGTCACTGCGGCGACGTCCAGACCGCACGCCGCCACCAGGGCCCGGGCCGCAGCCAGGTCGGCGACGAGCACCTCGGGCGCGCTCATGCCGTCGCCCTCGCGGTCGCGGCCGGGGTCGCGGCCGGGGTTGCGGTCGCGGTCGGGGTCGAGCGGGTGCCCACCGGAACCAGCTTGTGGGCCAGGCCGTCGGACTGCTGCTGGATCAGCTGGTGGCCGAGCCACGGCGGCCTCGGGTCGGGGTGGTCCTCGCGCCAGTGGGCACCGCGGGACTCCTCCCGGAACCGGGCAGCGGCGACGACCGCGGTCGCTACCGCCATCAGGTTCGACGCCTCCCAGGTCTCCAGCGCCGGCTCCCCCGGCTCGACGGCGGCCAGTTCGGCGAGCCCCGCAGCGCACCGACGAAGACCCGCGGCACTGCGCAGGCCGCCGGCGTAGCGGCTCATCAGCAGCTGCATCGGGGCCATCACCTCCCGGGCCATCAGACCGGCCGGACGCGGGTCGTCCAGCGGAACCAACCGATCCGGGAGGCCCCCGTTCTGCTCGGCCTGGGTGCGGAGCTGGACGGCAATCCGTCGGGCGTAGACCAGACCTTCGAGCAGGGAGTTCGAGGCGAGCCGGTTGGCCCCGTGCACTCCGGTGGAGGCGACCTCGCCCACCGCGTACAGCCGGGCGAGGGAGGTCTGACCCTCGAGGTCGGTCTGCACGCCGCCACAGAAGTAGTGGCTCGCGGGCGCCACCGGGATCAGGTCGGTGACGGGATTGATCCCCGCCTGTCGACAGCTCTGCAGGATCGTGGGGAACCGGACCCGCCACGTCTCCTCGCCGAGCATCCGGCCGTCGACGAACACGTGGTCGGACCCGTCGAGCATCAGCTGCGTCATGATCGCCTTGGCCACCACGTCTCGCGGGGCGAGCTCGGCGAGCTCGTGAGTCCCGAGCATGAAGCGCTGGCCCGCAGCGTTCAGGAGGTGGGCGCCCTCGCCCCGGACCGCCTCGCTGACCAGCGGCAACTGGCCGCGGGCGCCCGGACCGAGGTAGAGCACGGTCGGATGGAACTGGATGAACTCGACGTCGCGCAGCTCGGCGCCGGCGCGGAGGGCGGCGGCCACTCCGTCACCGGTGGACACGGGCGGGTTGGTGGTCGCGGCGTAGATCTGTCCGATACCGCCGCTGGCCAGCACCACCGCCCGGGCGTGCACGGCCCCGACCCCACCCCGGCTGCCCTCGCCCATCACGTGCAGGGTGGCGCCGGCTACCCCGGGGCGACCCCGGGACGTGGTCGCCGGCAGCAGGTCGAGGACCAGGGCGTGCTCGATGATCTCGATCCGGGGGTCGTCCTTGACGGCGGCGACCAGGGCGCGTTCGATCTCGGCGCCGGTCGCGTCCCCGCCGGCGTGGGCGATCCGGTTGCGGTGATGGCCGCCCTCCCGGGTCACGTGCAACTCGCCGGCGTCATCCCGGTCGAACTCGGCCCCCCGCGCCATCAGCTCGGCGACGGCGCCAGTCCCTTCGCTGACCAGGACCTCGACCGCCGCGGGCTCGCAGAGACCGGCGCCGGCCACGATCGTGTCGTGGACGTGCTGGGCCACGGTGTCGGGGTCGACCTCGGCGGCCCGGGACGCCTGGACGAAGGCGATCCCGCCCTGGGCCCACGGAGTGGACCCGGCCGCGACGACGTCCTTAGTGACGACCAGCACCCGGCCCCCCAGCGCGTCCAGGACGTCGGCGCACTCCAGGGCCGCGGTCAGACCGGCGATCCCGGACCCGATGACCAATACGTCGGCCTCCTGGACCCAACCCGGGGGCTCGGTGGCGAGGCGACCAGGCAGCAGCGGGAGCGGGGTCCAGGTCGCGGGCACGGTGGGCTCGGCCGGCGCGTCGGGCGACCGAAGGCGCTCGCACTCCTGCGGCTCAGCGTCGGGCAGCATAAGGACATGGTGTCCCACATCGATCCGGCGTCCCGTACCCGGGCCTGGGCCGAGACGGCGGCCAGCTTCTACCGTCGCGAACGGCCTGACGCCCACTTCCGGACGTCGAGCAGCACCTCCCCGGCCTTCGCCGACGCGATCGCAGGGCTGCTGGCCGAGCACCCCGACCTCGACGCCGTCGTCGAGGTCGGCGCCGGGGTGGGCACGCTGCTCGCCCACCTGCACCGGCGACGTCTCGGCCTGCGGCTGACCGGGATCGACCTGCGCGACCGGCCCCGGGAGCTCGACCCGGCCGTCGGGTGGGCGGTGGATCAGTGGGTCGGTCGCGACGATCCGCGAGTGCGCGGTGGCGGGGCCGGCTGGCGCCGCGGTACCGCCGACGCCGTCTTCGCCGGGCTGAGCGGACCCACCCTGGTGCTCGCGTGCGAGTTCCTCGACGACCTGCCGCCGACGACGGGCGATCACGACGACGGGCGGGCGGACGCCTGGGCCTGGTTGGTGCAGGGCCTGCGCCGTACGGGTGGTCTCGCGCTGCTCGTGGACTACGTCACCGGAGCGAACCGGGAGCAGCAGCTTCTCGGCTACCGCGACGGTCAGGCCGTGCCGCCGAGGATCGCCGCCGACCACAACACCACCGCGCCGGTCGACCTCGATGCGGTGACCTCCGCCGGGGAGGCCGTCGGGGCGACGACCCTGGCGCGCCTCCGGCAGTCCGAGGCGGTACGACGCTGGTCGCCCGTCGCTCCCGGGGCCTGCTCTGGAACCGGCGATCCGAACGACCAGCTGGCCGAGCTGGTGCAGCGGAGCGAGCGCTACGCCCTCACCGCGCCCGACTGGCTGGGTGGCCACTGGTGGCTGGTGCAGCGCATCACCGCAGCCGGGTCGGACGGCCACGTCCTACGCTGACGCGGTGCCCGAACCTCTGCGCGTGCTGGTGGGTGCCCTCGGGCCGGGGGTGCTGCCGACCGCGCGGGTCGAACCCCCGGGGGCACCCGCCGCAGGCACGGTCCTGCTCGACCTCGGCCCGGATCACCCCAGCCGCGCCGGGCTGCTGGAGCTGCGGCTGTGGGTGGCCGAGGGCGTGATCGTCGAGGCCGACGTCGTGGTCGGGGCGCTGCACCGCGGGGCCGAGAAGCTGTTCGAGGTCCGGGACTACCGGCAGATCCTGATGCTGGCCGACCGACACGACTGGCAGGCGCCCTTCGCCGGGGAGCTCGGCATCGCCCTGGCCACCGAACAGGTGCTCGGGCTCGAGGTCCCGTCCCGGGCGGTCTGGTTACGGACCCTGCTCGCCGAGCACACCCGGGTCGCCAGCCACCTGGGGTTCCTCGGCTATCTGCTGCGTCGGCTCGACCGGTCGGGATCGACGACCTACCGGGAACGGTTGCGCGAGCAGCTCAAGGCGATCAGCGGCAACCGGGTGCATCCGATGCTCACCGTGGTCGGCGGGCTCGCTGCGGATGCTTCGACGGCCTGGCTGGACGCCGAGGTGCACCTGCTGACCGAGATCGCCGATGCCGCTGAATCCTGGCGTGCCGCCTTGAGGTCCCATCCTTTCGCCGACCGCCTCGCCGGACTGACCCCGCTGTCCAGCGAGGTCATCCATGCGTACGGCGTCACCGGGCCCGCCGCCCGAGCCAGCGGCCTCCGCCTCGACCTACGCCGTCAGGACCCCTACCTCGCCTACGCCGAGCTGGGCCGCCAGCTCAGCGCTGCCGTCGCTGGACCGACGTCCGCGAGCCCGGCCGCTGGCGACGCCCTGGCTCGCTTCGGCGTCTTGCTCCAGGAGCTGACGACCTCCGCCGCGCTGGTCGTCGCCTGCGCCGACCGACTCCGGTCCCTGCCGGGACCGGTCGCCGTCGACCTCCCCAAGGTGGTGAAGCTGCCCGAGGGCGAGGTGGCCGTGGTCACCGAGGCCCCGCTGGGGTGGGGAGGCTGTTGGCTCGTGTCGCGGGGCGAGAAGACCCCCTGGCGACTGAAGCTGCGGACCCCGAGCTTCAACCACATCTCGTCACTACCGGCCGTCCTGCCGGGGTGTTCGGTGGCCGATCTCGAGCCGGCGCTCGCCTCGATCGGCTACGTGGTGGGTGACGTCGACAAGTAGTCCACGGCGTAATCCCGGGACACGATCCTCAGGCCTGCTGCACGGATCGCTGCTCGGCCGGCTCGTAGTTGCTGATCGCGGGCAGTTCGGAGTCGACGGCCCACAGGTCGACGACGATGGGCCGGTCTCGGCTCGTCGTCCTCGCCGCGTCGTCGGAACCGACCGCGTCGTCGGAACCGACCGCGTCGTCGGTCCGGAGGTGGCGGGGCCAGGCGTGCACCAGGGCGTCGTCGCCCTCGTCGGCCGCCAGCACCCGGAGCTCGGCCTCGCGCGCCGCGACCGTGTCGTGCAGCACGTCGATGGTCGCCTCGCGGTGATTCAGCTCCATCCGGAGGGCTGCAGCGTCACCCCGCAGGGCGGACACCGTGCCCCTGAGGGTCGCGAGCTGGCTGCACCGCTCGGCCAGCTCGAGGCGGCGATCGGTGAGCTCGCGGTGCGCGGTCTCGACCCGGTCGGTCAGCACCTCGACGACCTCCGCGTTCTGGGTGCGCTCCGCGGTCAGCGCGACGCCGTGCTCGCGGCTGGTCGCCAGCAGGGCGGCCGTCCCGGCGCGCCGCTCGGCCGTGGCCTCGCGCCAGGCGTACCCGCAGGCGAGAATTCCGGCGACGGCAGCGATCCCGATCCCCGCCCGGGCGGCCCACAGCGGTCCGAACCCGGCAGCGGCCGCGGCCAGGATGCCGATCACCAGCACCAGGCGTGCGATCCACCGCACGGTCGGGGTGGACGCGGCTCTGGTCGGTGCTGGGTGCTCAGTCACGACAGCACCTTAGGGGGGTTGTGCGGTCGCCCTGGGCAGCCACGCGGCTCGCCCGCACACCCGAAAAGTGGTCACCAACGCCGCCCCCTGCGGCGTGTCACGCGTCGTCTCCGACCACTTTCCGAGGAACCGGGCCAGGAACCAGCTCAGGAACCGGGCCAGGAACCAGCTCAGACCCGCTTGTCCACCTCGTCCTCCCCGTCCTCGTCGGAACCGGGGACCCGGCAGGCGCGTTCGAGCAGCAGGCCGGCCACGCCCAGCCCGATCCCGGCGACCACGGCGACCGCGGAACGGATCACCCGCTCCCGCGGGATCTCGGCGTCGATCCGCCCGACGAACATCAGGGCGAACGCCAGATAACCGCCCACCACGAGCGCCCCGCCGAGCGCCGAGGCCTTGCCCAGCACCAGGGAGGAGACCGCACGCTGGGGGTCGATCCGCCGGCGCTGGACCTGCAGCTGCTGGTGGGTCGCGTAGGCGAGGACGCCGACCCCGGCCGCGGCGACGAGCAGCGCGATCGGGGCGGACCAGGGTGGCTGCGGCGGGGTGGCGGCGAGCGAGGTGCTCACCACGACGACGAGCCAGCCCACGACCGCCCCGGCCAGCGCGGCCACCAGCAGCACGCGCAGCGGCGTGGGCCGGATCGTCCCCACGGGTTGCTCAGGCATCTGGTTCACGCCCGAGGTGCTCTCGGTTCACCCTCGACTCGGGGGTGCCGTCGCCCTCGGGCTCGCAGGACGTCAGTCGGCTTCGATCGCCAGGTCGTCGCGGCGCACCACACCGCTCAGGTCGACCGTCTGCACCAGCTCGCCCACCGAACCGCGGCCGGGAAGCTCGCCCCGACCGTCGATCTCGGCCCAGGGTGCCAGCACGAATCCCCGCTCGTGCGCCCGCGGATGCGGCAGCTTGAGGTCGTCCTGGTCGCTCTCGGTGTTACCCACCATGATGAGGTCGACGTCCAGGGTGCGCGGACCCCACTTCTCCTCGGTGCGATCTCGGTCGAACGCGTCCTCGACCGCCAGGGCGCGTTCGAGCAGCGTCCGCGGCTCCAGGGTGGTCTCGGCGACCATCACCAGGTTGAGGAACGGCGGGTTGTCCTCGGGCCCACCGACCGCAACGGTCTCGTAGACCGAGGAGATGTCGACGACGATGACGTCGGGGGTGTCCCGCAACGCGTCGACGGCACCCTGGAGGTTGCCCAGCCGGTCGCCCAGGTTCGAGCCGACCGCGAACACCACCTTACGCAGCGGCTTCATGCCACTGAGCGTGTCGGCGTCGATCGCGTAGGGATTGGGGCTGGTCACGAGATCTCTCCTTCGCTCGAACCCGGCGGGCTCGGTGTCTGCGCGGTACTCGGCGGTCGGCTGGGGTTGCGGTGGTGGAACGGTCGTCGCGAACTATCGACGGTCGGTAGCGGCAACACCGGGTCAGGTCACGATCGCGACCGGGTCACCGTGACCATCGCGTCGGCGACGGGCACGGGCATCGGTGCGTGGGGCTTGTGCACGGTGACCTCGACCTGATCGACCCGTCGGTCGGTGAGCGTGGTGTCGGCGATCCGGACGGCGAGCGCCTCGATCAGGTCGAGAGGGTCGCGCTCGATGTCGTCGACGACGCGCTGGGCGAGCCCACTGTAGTCGAGGGTGTCAGCCAGGTCGTCGCTGCGTCCCGGCCGCTCCAGGTCGAGGTGGCAGACGAGGTCGACCACGAAGAGCTGGCCGTGCTGGCGTTCGTCGGCGAAGACTCCGTGGTGGCCGAAGCCGGAGATGCCCCGCAGCGCGATCCGGTCTCCGCCGCTCGGCACCCGGTCACCGACCCGGTCGTCGGCCGGGAGGTCGCGGCCCGCGACACCGTGGGGAGCTGGGGCCATGTCACCTCCTGGCGTCGGGGCGGAGCGGAGAACATCGAAACGGGTCGGAACCGTCCCCTCCGATTCGCCGAGAGCCTAGCGGACCGCGGCGAACAGCCGGTGCTCTCGTCAACGGGTGGGCAGACCGCCCGACGTCGACCCCTCGGACGCCGGTACGCCGGTCGCCCGCTCGGCGTGGGCCCGGGCACACCGAGCGGCGACGGCGACAACGTGGGGAGCTGGGGCCATGTCACCTCCTGGCGTCGGGGCGGAGCGGAGAACAACGCAACGGGTCGGAACCGTCCCCTCCGATTCGCCGAGAGCCTAGCGGACCGCGGCGAACAGCCGGTGCTCTCGTCCACG
>JBPCRP010000042.1:0-41010 GCA_050996715.1 Propionibacteriaceae bacterium | reverse complement strand
AGGCGCGTCGGCGCCGTTCAGTGCACGCGCCGGGTCGGGTGCTGACCGATCTGGCGGTGCTGCTGGCCGACGGCGGTGAGACCATCTCGGATCTGGCGGTGTTGCGGCAACAGCCGGGCCTGTTCGGACCGGTCGCCTCGACCGCAACCGCGTGGCGGGTGACATGGCCGCGGCCCTCGACGCGCAGGACGCCGTCATCCTCGGCCGGCGCAGCTACGACGAGTGAGCACGGTTCTGGCCGGGTTCTACCATCGAACCGTTCGCGAGCTTCATCAACGCGGTCCCGAAGTTCGTCGCCACCTCCAAGCCGCGCGACCGGGAGCGGGCCAACACCAGCGTGATCGACGGCGACGTGGTCGAGTTCGTCCGAGATCTGGCGGACCGACCAGGCGGCGACATCGGCGTGCACGCCAGCATCTCGGTCGCCCAGGCGCTGCTGGCCGCAGGCGTCGTGGACGAGCTGAAGCTGGCCATCGTCGCCACGATTGCCGGGTCAGGCCGCCGGCTGCTGGACGGCGTACCCGCTCGGCGACTCGCATCGATCCACAGCGTGACATCGCCCACCGCGAAGCTGCTCCTGGACTACCGCATCGTTCGTTAGTCGTTGGACCTCCGGGTGCCAGATGCAAGCTGGCGACGACGAGCCCGCGGCTGAGTCGTCGAGGTCCCGGCAGGGCGTCGTCGACCGGGGATTCTGGGCGCGCGTTCGACGAGGTCCGGGGGTGACACGTCGTCGGCCGCCTCACACCCTCATGTGGTCACGCTGGGCTGAGCCAGCCCAGGATCGTGGGGAGCTGATTTCGGTAGTTGTGGTAGTTGTGACCGCCCACCGGAAAAGTCAACGACGAGACCCCGGCGTCTCCCCGGCTGACGGCGAGGAACGCAGCGGTCGAGACGAAGGACTCGCGATCTTGACGCCCCACCACCAGCAGCAACCGTCGATGGTGCAGTCCGCCGTGCTGGTAGAGCCAGGTCGGCGAATTGTTGTTCGCGACCGTGGCTGAGCCGTGGAACAGGTCGCCGGTGGTGCTGTCGGTCAGCGGTCGGTAGTAGCCCCCGAGGCTGGCGACGGCCTGATACTGGGCGGGGTGATGCAGCACGAGCTTCATCGCGCAAAACGCTCCCGTACTCCACCCCAGCACGGACCAGGGACGATCGTTGATCCTCAGCCCGCTGTGCTTGACGCCACGGTAGACATCGCTGGACAGCCAGGTCTCGGCCTGCGGACCCCCGGGCACGTCGGTGCACTCGGTGTCACGCGGCGGAGCGGTCATCAGCGGCGGGAACACCGCGACGAACGGGGCCACCCGTCCGCTGGCGATCGCGGCGGAGGCCACGTCTCCGAAGCGGTAGTGGGTGAACATGGCCGTGGGTGTTGATGGTTGACCGGGCAATACCATCACCACCGGGAACCGTTCACCCGCAGCGGCGGACTGGTACTGCGGCGGCAACCACACCTTGACCTGGTGGGAGCCGTTCGTCCCGGGACCGGCGGCCACCATCAACGACTCCATCGTTCCCGCACCCGTCGATGTGGTCGTCGGTTGAGTCTGCGCAGTCGGAGATTTCGCCCTGGTTGTCGTCAGCCGCTGCCGCCCGGTCCGCGTACGTGTTCCAGTCGGTGCCCCGGCAATCGTCCCCCCGTTGGGAACGATCCTCGCCGTCGCCCCGCTGGTGCCACCGGTCAGGTCCGACCAGGAGGTGTAGAAGCCGTAGCTGGCGTTGACCCACAAGAAGGCCGCCGCGACCGCCAACAGCTGGCACACCAAGATCACGCAGAGACGGCGGGCCATCGACAACCAGCTCTTGCCGCGTCGCCCGTGACGTTGGCGCCAGAGGATGGCAGCCAGGATGGGAACCACCACCGTCGCTGCGGCAATCAGGACGAACAGGGGACGTCCGTTCAGATTCACGATTGCCTCTCGGTGGCCGGCTCGGATCGATGACCATCATGGGTCCGGTGGGCTGAAGCAGGACTGAGCGTCACGCGCTGCCTGGCCGAGAAGTCTGGAGGTGGAAACCGAGCCTGACCGCCTCCGCCGACGGCCTCGCCGCCATGGGTGTCGGGTCGTAGCTGACAGCGACCAGATCAGCGGACGTAGGCGGCGACAAAGTCCCGGCTGGTCGGCGTGAAGTAGCGATCAGCGGGCCGCTGGAACGGCAGCACCTTGTGCGGGTTCGGCTGGCCGCCCGTCGTCGAATACCACATCGTGGAGACCCAGGTCTTGTTGATGTCGAGTTCCATTGCTCGAACCGCCCCCGCCCGCAGCAAGATGGACGCCAGCGAGGGTGCGGACAGCGCCGGGCCGACGACGTTGATCGCGTTCCCGTACTTGTCGACTCCCACACCGGACCGCCAGACGAAGTCGGCGTTCTTGACGGTGGCCCCCCAGTCCGCCTGCGTGTTGGCCTGGACGTTCGGCACGATCGTGCCGTGATCGATCAGCAGCCGCAGGTTCTGGCGCACGCTGGCCACCTCGGACGACATCTGCACCTCATGGTTCCAGCTTCCGACGTTCAGCTTCCCGTCTTTGGTGATCACCATTGACGCCGCGCCCGACCTCAGGGTGCCCGCAGTGTGACCGTTGGCATAGAAGCCACCTCGTGCGTCCTTGAGCTTGAAACCGCCGTTGAAGGTGGCAGCCAGCCCGACCTGCGAGGACGAGGTCAACGAGTCGGCTTGCCGCCATCGGGGCAACTGCCCGGGCTCGGCGTATCCAGGATGTTGGACGAAACGAACGGCTCCGCGGCTCATCACCAAGACCGCGGCCAGGTACGAGGTGTGGACATCGTCCGGCCGCAGGTAGGCCAGCTGTACGGCCGGCACACGCTTCGAACCGACCACGGTCACGAAGCGGCCTTCGCCGGGTAGCGCTGGCTGGACCAGGGTTCGCAGCACCGACCGCACGTGTGTGGTGGCGCCGTGCTCAGTCCCTGAGGTCGGGTGATCTCCGGTGACGCCACCACCGGTCGCCGGTGTGAGCAGCGAGGGATCAGGCGTACCCCCGATACGTGGAGGGTTAAGCCGGTAGGCGATTTCCTCAGCCGCGGTCACCGCGAAGCCCAACCCGTGACCGCGGGCCCATTCCGCCGCCTTCGCCGCGGCTGTGTCCGTCCCCGGGGTGGCCACGGCCCGACCCAACGACACCACCGGAACAAGTAAGGCGAGCACCAGCGCGCTGGCCATGATGAGCAGCCGCACTCGTCGCTGCTTTCGTGCGGCGCTCGACTTCGCCGCACGCGGACGACTGGTCACCCGATCTCCGATCTCGCTCACGGTGGTCAACGGCCGATTCCGTCCGGCTTCGACCTGCTAGCACCGTGCCGCAGACCACCTGAGAACCGACTGTGCGGGTGTAGCGGTGGTGACTGGACCTCGCTCTCAGCGAGGCGCGGCCTCGTGATGTCCCAGTTGCATCTCGAGCAGCTGATCACGACCGCCACTGCGCTGATCCGCGCGTGCGCCAGTCGGGGCTCGGGTCCGGCCAGCGACCAGCGACCAGCCCGCGAATGTGATGCTCGCGACGCCCGTACTACCCTCTAGGGGTAGATGATCCCCGGTTCGAATGTCACGATTCCTGCCGGAGGTGGTCTGATGAATGAGCCGAAGCCGTTCGAGGTCCACGAGTCCGGGGCGCTGTTCCACGGGACGAAAGCGCACCTCGCTGCGGGTGAGCTCTTGGTGCCTGGCCGTCGGTCGAACTACGGCAGGGACCGGACAGCCAACCACGTCTACCTCACCGCGACGTTGGATGCCGCCACGTGGGGCGCCGAGCTCGCCGTCGGCGACGGTCGTGGCCACATCTACGTCGTGGAACCGACGGGCACCCTCGAGGACGACCCCAATGTGACGGACAAGAAGTTCCCGGGCAATCCGACCCGGTCGTACCGCACCCGGGAACCGGTCCGGATCATCGGCGAACTCGTGGACTGGGTGGGCCACTCGCCCGAACAGGTGCAGGCTATGCGCGACGGACTCGCCGACCTGGAGCTTCGGGGCCTGGCGATCATCCTCGACTGACCGGTGCGGAACACTCGTGAGTCAACGGCATACGGACGGAGGCCTAAAGGCTCTCCTCTCGAGAAGGACAGGGCTGAGATGCGGCCGACGAGACGCAGGGTGGCCCGCGCGCCTCTCCGCCGCAGCCGGTGGTCCGATCGGCCGCTAGCCAGGAGCGTTCGGCTGCTCACCGGCCTGACGCTCTTCGGGCTTGCGCTGGCCCTGCTCGTCCATGCGAACCTGGGACTCGATCCGTGGACGGTGTTCAGCGACGGACTCTCCCGGCACC
The DNA here is from genome assembly GCA_050996715.1 of Propionibacteriaceae bacterium. GTDB lineage: Bacteria > Actinomycetota > Actinomycetes > Propionibacteriales > Propionibacteriaceae > Microlunatus. Next base: position 36,721 of record JBPCRP010000042.1, on the reverse strand, counting down.
TGGACCTCACGCTCGGTCAGCTGACCGTCGCGACCTCCGTGGGGGTGCTGCTGCTGTGGATCCCGCTCCGACAGCGTCCGGGTCTGGGCACCGTCGCCAACGCGCTGGTGGTCGGCCCGGTGCTGGATCTCGGGGTGGCGTTCCTGCCGTCGGCTGACGGCGTGGTCGTCCAGGCGGCGTTCCTGGTCCTCGCCCTGGCCCTGGTGGCCCTGGGGACCGGGCTGTACGTCGGCGCCGGCTGGGGGCCCGGGCCGCGGGACGGGTTGATGACCGGCCTGGTGGACCTCGGTATACCGATCTACCTGGCCCGCACGCTGATCGAGGGCACCGTGCTCCTGGTCGGCTGGCTGCTCGGTGGCACCGCCGGGGTGGCCACCGTCGTCTTCGCCCTCGCCGTCGGGCCCCTGGTCGGCCGCACCCTTCCCCGGCTGGCCCTGCCACCCTCGCCGGCCCCGGCTGACCCGTCCTGACGAACGCCGCGACCCGAGGGTGGCAGCTCCCTTCGCCGGGTTCGGCCCCAGGTCGCGGTCAGCGGCAGCACTCGTCGGTACAGCCCGTGGGGCACCCGCAGCGCTCGCCGTCGGGCGGCGGGGCTGCGCTCGGCGCACAGCAGACGTCACCCCGCCAGGCGTTCACCCCTTCCCGGACGGCGATGGCCGCGATCACCAGCCCCGCCACCGGATCAGCCCAGGACCAACCAACCAGCGAGTTCAGCCCGAGACCGACCAGCAGCACCGCCGAGAGGTACGTGCACAGCAGGGTCTGCTTGGAGTCCGCGACGGCCGACCGTGACCCGAGCTCGCGACCGGCCCGCCGCTGACCGTAGGACAGCAGCGGCATGATCAGCAGGCTCAGGGCGGCGAGAACCAGCCCGACCGTGGAGTGCTCCGCCTCGCGCCCGGTGAGCAGTGCGCGCGCCGACTCGACCGCGACGAACGCGGCCAGCGCGAAGAAGGAGCCGGCGATGATCTTGAGCGCCACCTGCTCACGACGCTCCGGGTCCCGTCCGGCGAACTGCCAGGCCACCGCGGCGGCCGACGCCACCTCGATCACCGAGTCGAGGCCGAACCCGATCAGGGCGGTCGACGAGGCGTGCGAGCCGGCGACCAGAGCGACCACGGCCTCCATCACGTTGTAGCTGATCGTCGCCGCCACGAACCAGCGGACCCGGCGGCTCAGCAGCGACCGTCGCGCCGACTCCGGGCCCAACCCCGGCAGCGCGGTCACGCCGACGCCGCCTCGCGCTGGACAGGTAGGCCGCCCGCACACGTGGGGTCGACGACCAGCACCATCGACTCGAGCTCGGTCAGCGCACGTCCGACGGCCGCGTCGGCGAGCTCGTAGCGCGTCCGTCGCCCATCCGGTTGCCCGACGACGAGGCCACAGCCGCGGAGGCAGGACAGATGGTTGGAGAGGGTCTGCCGGGACACGTTGAGCTCGTCGGCGAGATCCGAGGGGTAGGACGGATGATCGCGCAGGGTCAGCAGGACGCGGGTACGGGTCCGGTCGGACAGGGCGTGACCGAACCGGGACAGGGCATCCAGCTGTGAGGTGAGCACGGTCTGACGATACAGCAACCGATGTACTGACAGCGGGTCAGCGAGCTCCGACCGGTGACACACCCTGAGAACCCCTCCTCCGCTCGAACACCCCTTAGCCCCTCGAACACCCGATATATGGGGTGTTCGAGCGGCTACGGGGTGTTCGACCGGCTACGGGGTGTTCGACCGGCTACGGGGTGCTCGACCGGCTACGGGGTGCTCGGAGGGCTACGGGGTGTTCGAAGGGCTACGGGGTGTTCGAGGGCCGGGCCGGGCCGAACCCGCTGGCCCTACCGGGTGAGGTGATCACCAGCACGGCCCGGCCGCGTTCCCCACCCAGCACCCGGTACCGGTGGGCCGTCTCGCTGCTGAAGGTGACCGTGTCGCCGGCCGCGAGCTCTGCGGTGCCGTCGCGGTGCTCGACCGCCAACCGACCCTGGGTCAGCAGCAGGTGCTCACGTACGCCGGGTCCGTGGGCAGGGGAGCGGCGGTCGGCGTCCCGGTCGAACCGGAGCCGGTAGACCTCCACGATGCTGTCGTTGTCGAGGCGCTCGACGCCGAGCAGGGTCGCCGACAGCCCGTCGGCCGACACCTCCGTCCCGGTTTCGTCAGCCAGCAGGGTCGTGAGCGGTACGCCGAGCGGGCCGGCCAAGGCGTATAGCGTGGCGAGAGTGGGGTTGCGCCGGCCCGCCTCCAGCTCGGACAACGATCCCTTCCCGATCCCGGCGTCGGCCGCCAACCCCGAGAGGCTGAGCCCGCGGCGGGCGCGCAGCCCGCGGACCCGGGCGCCGAGGGCCGCCAGGTCGGCCCCGGTCGGCTCGGCGGACGTCACCCGCTCAGGGTAGCGTTCCGTTTACAGAACGCTTCTCGGAAGGTGCCGTGTCGGATCGATCCCGCCCCGTCGTGGCCGGGCTGGTGACGGCCCTCGTCGGCACCACCAGCTCGTTCGCGGTGGTGCTCACCGGTCTGCGGGCCGTCGGCGCGAGTCCCGTGCAGGCCGCCTCAGGACTGCTGCTGCTCCTGCTGACCATGGGATTCGGCACGGTGCTGATCTCCTGGCGCACCCGGATGCCGATCACCATTGCCTGGTCCACCCCCGGCGCGGCCCTGCTCGTCGGGACGGGAGCGGTGGCCGGGGGCTGGCCGGCCGCCGTCGGCGCCTTCGTGGTCACCGGGCTGCTGATCACGCTGACCGCGGTCTGGCCCGGGCTGGGCGCGGTGATCGGCAAGATCCCGACGGCACTCGCCCAGGCGATGCTCGCCGGTGTGCTGCTGTCGCTCTGCCTGGCCCCGGTCCGGGCCATGATCAGCACCCCGCTGCTGGTGCTGCCGGTGATCGTGGTCTGGCTGGTTTTGCTGCGTGTCGCCCCGCGCTGGGCGGTGCCGGTTGCGTTCGGCGCGGTGCTGGTGATCATCGCGGTGCTGTCGTCCGGCCCGACCGCCACGGGGGTGCCGGGCTCGGTGCTGCCCGCGCCGAGCTGGACGACGCCGACGATAAGCATTCAGGCGGTGATCAGCATCGCGGTGCCGCTGTACGTCGTCACCATGGCCTCCCAGAACGTGCCCGGCGTGGCCGTGCTCGGCTCGTTCGGCTACCGGGTCCCGTGGCGCCCGGCGATGGCGGTCACCGGAGTCGGCACCCTGATCGGCGCACCGTTCGGGGGCCACACGATCAACCTGGCGGCGATCAGTGCTGCGCTGGCCGCCTCGCCGGACGCCGATCCCGATCCGCGCCGGCGCTGGGTGGCCGCGCAGACCGCGGGCTGGGCCTACGTCGGGCTCGGGCTGGTCTCGGCGGGTCTGGTCAGTGTGGTCGCGCGGGCGCCGGCGGGTCTGGTCGAGACCGCCGCCGGGCTCGCCCTGCTGCCGACGCTCGGCGCCTCGCTGGCGGGGGCGTTGGGGCAACCGACCCAGCGGATCCCCGCTCTGGCGACGTTCCTGGTCGCCGCCGGCGGGGTGACCGTGCTCGGGATCGGACCGGCCTTCTGGGCCCTCGTGGCCGGGATGGTGAGCTGGTTCGTGCTGCGTCCGCTCACTTCACCCCGCGGGCCAGCACCACGTCGAGCGCGTCCAGCGCCGACGGGTCGCCCGACCGGGTGATCACGCCCGACGGCCGGTTCCACAGATAGCAGTCCAGGTCGGCCGCTGACCCGGAGATCTCGGCGTCGGGGGCCGGTCCGTCGCGGCGGACACCCAACCCGATCTCCAGCCCGCCGACGTCGACCCACCAGCGATCGCCGGTGTCGGCCGCGGTCACGCCCACCGTCGGTGCGTCGGCGGGAACAGGCTGGTCGGCGCCGTACATCAGGGTCAGAAGCTCCGCGACCCCGTCGGACGCCAGGGCCGGGTCGATCGGCGTGCGGTCGGCGGCCGCGAGCTCGGCGTCGACCCGGTGGATCAGCGCCTCATGAGCCTGCCGACGGCGGCTGAACCGGGCCGTCTGTTCCGGGGCCCAGCTCCAGCACACCGTGTCGGGCGGCGTCTGGGCGAGGACGTTGTGCAGCTCGCGGCCACTGAGGTGCTGCAGGTCGCGGAGCTGCCGCCGGTCGGCCGGCCGCTCGGGGTGGGTCAGGGCCCGCACCTGTGCAGGGGTGACGAGTCTCCGGCCGACCACCTGGGCCCAGAACCACTGCACCTCCGCCAGGTGCCAGATCAGGTCGTCGACGTTCCAGTCGGGGCAGCTGGGCACCCGTGTGTCGGGGGCGACGCCCTCGAGCACGTCGGCGAAGCGGGTGGTCTCGCGGGCGAGGTGGTCGAGATAGTCGAGGTCGACGGCCATGAGGAGGAGGTTAGTGCGCGTCGGCCGGGCCCTGCCCGCGAGCCTCAGCGGGAGCCGACGCTGGCCCGTTCGACGATGGTGAAGGGGATCGTCTTCGACACGGTCGCGTCGCTGGGGGACCCGATCCGGTCCGCCAGCAGGTCGAGCGCGCTGCAGGCGAAGTCGCGCTTGTCGAAGCTCACGGTGGTCAGCGCCGGGGCGAAGTACGCCGACTCGGGCACGTCGTCGTAGCCGACGACCGAGACGTCGACCGGGACCCGGAGCCCGGCGAGGGCCAGGGCGTGCAGCGCACCCAGCGCCATCGAGTCGGTGAAGCAGAACAGCCCGTCGGGCGGCTCGTTGGTCTGCAACCACTGATCCATGGCCGCCGCAGCCCCCGCCGCTGTCCACACGGTGCAGGCGATCTCCAGGCGGGGGTCGCGACGACGGCCCGCCTCCCGCAGGGCCGCCAGGTAGCCAGCGGTCCGCAACCGGGCGGTCTCGGCGCGCATGCTGCCGAGCACGGCGATCCGCCGGTGACCGCTGGAAATCAGCAACTCGGTCATGGCGCGGGCCGCCGTGACGTTGTCGACCCACACGTGGTCGGCGATGGGCTGGTCGACCTCGCCGATCAGCACGACCGGCGGCAGGGAGACCCCGCGCTGGACCGCGCTGGTCTCGAGCAGCACAGGGTTGAGGATGAGCCCGTCCACCAGGTGCTCGCTCGCCCGGGAGAGCAACTCGGCCTCGCGAGCGGCGCTGCCTTTCCCGGTCTCCTCGATCTGCACCGACCACCCACGGACGGCGGCCTCGAGCACGATGTGGTGGGCGATCTCGGCGGCGTAGGGGGTGGACAGATCGGGCATCGCCAGGGCGATCACCCCGGTGCGTCCGTTTCGCAGGCCGCGGGCGGACAGGTTGGGCACGTAGTCGAGCGCGGCCAGCGCCTTTTCGACCTTCTCCCGGGTCGTCGGGCTCACCCGCACCAGGCCGTTGACCACGTTGGAGACGGTCTTGGGCGACACGCCGGCCAGATGGGCCACGTCCCGCACCGTCGCTCGCATGAGATCAAGGTAGCGAAAACCGACGCCACAGAGCCCGATCACCCGCGTTCGCGGGCAGAACCCGGTTACGTGGGCCGCGGCGCCTGCCGGGTGGTCGTCCGGATCCGGTAGAGGCTGGTGGAGGCAGTGATGTAGAGGTCGTGGCCGTCGGCCCCGCCGAAGCACACGTTGGAGGTCAGCTCGGGGACCTCGAGCAGCAGCAGCCGTTGCCCGGCGGGGGAGTAGACCGCGATGCTGTGGTCGACCGAGGTCCAGATCCGACCCTGCTCGTCGACCCGGAAACCGTCGGCTCGGCCACCCTCGACGACCGCTAGCGTGCGACCGTTCTTCGCCCGGCCGCGGTCCACGTCGTAGGCGCGCAGGTGGTGGTTGCCCGACCCCTCGCCGGGGTGCCCACCGAGGTGCGCGGGGAGCGAGCCGGACGTGTCGGCGACGTAGAGGATCGACTCGTCGGGGGAGAACGCCAGACCGTTGGGGTGTTCGACATCGATCACCACCGCCCGCAGCTCATCGGTCCGCGGCTCGTAGCAGAACACGTAGCAGTCGCCGTACTCGCGGACCCCGGGATGGCCCTCGACCTCGAGCAGGATGCCGTACGGCGGGTCGGTGAACCAGATGCTGCCGTCGGAGTGGACCACGACGTCGTTGGGGGAGTTGAGCCGGTGACCGCGGAAGTGGTCGACGACGTTGGTCACCACCCCGTCGCGATCCCGCTCGACCCGGCGGCGGCCATGGCTGCACTGCAGCACCGACCCGTCCAGGTCGAGGGTGCGGCCGTTGGTGAATTCCACCCCAGAGCGATAGACCGAGGCGTGGTCCCGCTCGGCGTCGTAGTCCATGATCTGGTCGTTGGGGATGTCGCTCCAGCGCAGCACCTGCCGCTCGGGCAGCCAGACCGGCCCCTCGGACCAGATGCATCCGGTCGCCACCCGCTCGATGACGGCGTCGGGGGCGATCAGGTCGGAGGCCACCACCTGCTCATGCTCATCGGTCATGGCGACATCCTGCCCGGTCCCGCGGCCTCATACCATCGCGCCCTGGACCCGGACCCGGGCCGGAGCCCTGGCCTGCCACGACTCCACCAAGAGCTCGGCCAGCTCGTCTGGATCGACCGCGCTCAACCGGACGAGCACGCTCGGGTGGCCGTCGTAGTGGGCGGTGGTGAAGAACTTCGCCGGATCGTGGTCCAGCAGGGCGGCCTTCTCCTCCAGGGTCTCGCGCCACACGAGCAGCACCTCCGGCTCGACCAGCCGGGCGAACAGCACGTCGTGCACGCGGAACCCGGGCCGGCCGTACGACGGTTGCTCGGTGGTGTCGCGCAGGGCCAGGGCCGCGGTGCGCACATCCTGCTCGCCGAGACCCGCCCGCGTCATCGTGCTGCCTCCGGCCGAGGTGCCGACCCATCCTCCGTGCGGGTGCTCCAGCTGATCATGTCCGATCCCTTCCCACCGGAGTGACCCGGGTCGCGCGCGGGTCGTGCCCAGCGGTGGCCGGTCGTGCGAGCGTGGAGGTCAGCCGTTCAACAGGGCGACGGCGGCGTCCTCGCGCCGGATGTCGATCACGTGCCCGGTCTGGCCCGAGGTGAGGATGTCCAGTGACTGCTCGGCCACCTGGCCCGAGCTCAACAACGTCGCGGGGGGCTCGTCGCCGAAGGCCTGCTGGCGCATCGGGGTCGCCGTGCGCTCGGGGTTGACGCAGTTCACGTTGACCCCGGCCGGGGCCCACTCGTCGGCCAGGGCCTGCATCAGGTTCACCACCGCGGCCTTCGCCGAGGAGTAGAGCGAATAGCCCGCCCGGCCGCGGGTGTAGGACGACGACGTGAAGAGCAACAGCGATCCGCGGGTCCGGGCCAGGTGCGGGAAGAACTCCTGGGCGATGAAGATTGGCCCCAGGTAGTTGACCTCGGTGGCGTTGAAGATCGTCTCCTCGCTGAAGGCGTCGAGGGATCCGCGCGGCAGCACCCCCGCGGTGTTGACCACGAAGTCGACGCGCCCGGTCTGCTCGATCGCCTGGGCGGCCGCCGCGGCGACGTCAGCCCGTCGGTCCACGTGCGTACCGGTGCCGGAACGGCTGAACGACAGCACGGTCGCGCCGTAGCCGCGGGCGAGTTCGGCGATGTCCCCGCCGATGCCGTACGAGCCGCCGAAGACCACGAACGTCTTACCCGCCAGGGATGCGCGGTACTCCTGCTCGGTCCGGCCGGGCGGCTGGTCGGGGGAGGCGAGCTGAAAGAGCTTGTCGGCGATGTAGACGTCGATCGGTTCGGTCACCTTCATGTTCCGCTCGTGACCCGACACGACGGCGATCGGTACCTCGGGCAGGTAACGCAGCACGACGGTGCAGTCGTCGGTGGCGGTAAAGGCAGGGTCTTGTCCCGCCAGCTCGTAGGCCGCGCGCAGCACCGACAGCCGGAACGACTGCGGGGTCTGACCGCGGCGCAGCAGGTGCCGGGGAAGCACGTCGGCCATCTCGTGGGTCGCCTCGTCGACCTGGATCACCGTGTCGGCCGAGAGGATCGCGGTGTCGACCGCGGCGTAGGTCCCCAACGCCTCGACGTTGGCGGCGATGATCGTCTGGCTGACCAGCGGACGGACCGCGTCGTGCAGGATCACGTTGCAGTCCTCGGCGCCCAAGGCGTCGATGGCCGCCTTGGTGGTGTCGTTCCGGGTGCCCGAGCCCTCGAGGATCCGGGTGACCTTGGCGTAGCCGCCGTTACGGACGATCGCCCGCACCGGGTCGAGGTGCCCCGGGGTCATCATCACGATGATCTCGTCGATTACCGACGATGCCTGCAGCGCCGCGATCGTGTGCTCGATGATCGGCTTCCCGGCGATCTTGATCAACTGCTTGGGGATGTCCAGCCCGACCCGGGTCCCCGTGCCGCCGGCCAGGACGACCGCCACGTTCTGCAACCTCGTCACCGGGTGACCCTACCGAACGGGCTTCTCCGGGCCCGGATCTGTGGTCACTCCTCGGGTCGCGCGTCGCAGCGCGCGGACCCGGCGACCGATCCGGGTCCGCACAGACCGCCTCCGCGCGACCTCGAGCTCGTGTCGGGTGGCGGCTAGTTCGGCCTCGAGCCGGGCGAGTCGGGCCGCGGTCTGCGCGGGGTCGGCCTGGCGGTCGGCGTCCATCCGGTGGGGGGTGACCGCGGGCACGAAACCTCCGACCGCGCGGCGCGCGTCGACCCCAGCACCTTGACGCAGCCACGACAGCCGCCCGAGCCACGCGGTGCGGGCCTCCGCACCGTCGGCCAGCGGGCTGCCGACCGGCCCGGGGTACGACGTGGCTGCAGCCCGCGCGTCGAACTCCGGGTCGGGGCCGGCGGGACCCCACCGATGGGCCAGACCGTTACGGGCCAGAAAGCCCACGTAGCGGTCGAACAGCTCGGGTTGCCGAGCGTTGAAGGCGGTCGGATCGGACAGCTCGTAGAGATGGGCGGCGTCGACGTCGGCCGCGACCGTCCCGAGGCGGGCGTAGGGGATGGCGTGGTAGTCCGCGAGTTCACGGGTCCGCGAGTCGAACGCCAGCACGTACGCCGGGGTGCCGGCCAGCAGGGCGGCGATGTTGCCGTGGATGCGGGTGCCGAAGGAGAAGTGCTGCCCGGCCATGAAATCGATCCAGGTGCGGGGGTCCAGAAAGAAGCGAACCCGATCGCGGCGGTAGACGTCGTGGCCGAGGTGCTGGGGGAGGCGCAGGTCGGCGCCGCGAGCGGGCGGCTCACCCCACAGCAGCAGGGCGAGCTCGTCGACCTCCTGGGGGACGTAGGTGAGGTGGGGGTAGCGCGACAGGTTCGCATCGAGGATGGCCGCCATCCGGGGCCGGGTCGGGGTGAAGTTGACCGCCACCGGTGAGTCCGGGCCGAGCGCGGGTACCCGACGGGTCACCTGGTGCTCTCGACCCGGCAGGAAGAGCGACGGGCAGCCGATGACCTCGACGTGCTCGGACCCGAAGCCGAGCCCGGCCAGGCCCTCAGCCGTGATCTCGCCGCGCACCCCGACCGTCGCCGACCGGTCGAGCACCGCCCGCATGAAGGCGGCGACGTCGGCGCGGATCTCCGGGGGAACCTCGTGCGTGTCGGCTCCGACCTGGGAGCCCACTCCCACCACGACCACCGGGATGGTGAGCTGCTGGATGACCTTGGTCAGCCGCCGCAACGCCGGGGTGAAGTCGGGCCGAAAGGCGTTGGCCAACGGGATGACGAAGGCGTCGAACTCCTCGTCGATGGCGGCGACGTCGGCGCGGCTGACGCCGCGGCGTTCGGTCAGGTAGCCGTTGGAGACCACCTCCGTGCCGGGGACGGCGAGGGCATGGTGCACCGCGTGCCCGAAGAGGAGGTTGCCGGCGTTGTTCCCGATGACGTTGCGGGCCAGCGTCGCCTCGGCGGACAACGCGAGAAACGGGTCCTTGGCCGAGCGAAGAAGCAGACGGGTCATGGGTCCTCGGTGGTCGGTCGCGGCCAGCAGGCGTGGTGGGCAGGTCCGGTTCACCCTAGTGAGTGGGTCAGGAGCCCGGTGGGGGCGTTACGATCGAGCGCTTCAGCCCGGCCGCGTACCGCAGACGCGGCTGCCCCGCCTGCCTGGAGTCGTCGGTGACCAGTCCTGCACGTCGCTTGTGGCGCGCCTACCAACGCCACGGGGTGGCGGGGACCGGTCGTCGCGTGCTGCGGGTCGGACGGCGCATCGTCGCGGGACGGCTCCGGACCACGACCGCCGGGGGTACGCCGTTGACCGGTGCCGCTTCCGACGTCGCCGTGACGCTCCTCGGGGTCACCTGGGAGGGGTCCGAGCTCGTGCTGCGAGCCCGCGTTGACGGTCCGCCGAGCGCACCGGGCGCCCACCCCTCGCGACGGCCGGGGAACGACCCGGTCGCCGTCGTCGTGGGGATGACCCCGCACCCCGTCGACTGGTCCGACGACGGCTCGTTCCGGGCTCGCGTCCGGGTCCCGCGGGAGGCCGGGCGGTTCCCCGTGAACGTCCGGGCCGGGATCGCCGCCCAGGGCCTCGTGACGCCCTTCACCGGGTGCGAACTCTCCGGTGGGCCACGGACGCTGACGTCCCAGGCGATCGGCTGGACCAGCGTGCGTCCGGTGTGGCAGGCCGGGGTCGGGTTCCGCCTCGACGTCACCACCTTCGAGGTTCGGGTGGAGGGCGCCCACGCCCGAACGCCGGGGCGGTTCGAGCTCCGGCTGCGCCGCCGATCCGGCGTCGCCGCGGTATCTCGGGTGGCCCTGTCGTCGCGGGGCACCACCCTCCTCCTGCCGACCACCGGTACGCGGGGGACGGTCGGGCTCGGGAGCAACGACCTGGCCACCGTAGCCGCGACCCTCGGCGGGCCGACCCCCGACCAGCCCCGACCGACCGAGCTGGTGCTGCGGTCGTTCGGCCGGCGACTCCCTCTGCTGTGGGCCGTCGAACGGGCGGTGTCGACCGGCGGGGTCCGCCTTCGGGCCCTGCCGAGTGGGACTGCGACGGCGGAGCGGATCGTCGCGGAGCTGCTCGTTCGGCACGTCCAGCTGGGTGCGCACGCGGTACACCTCGTCGCGACCTTCACCCCGGGTGCCGAGACCGACCGGGCCACACCGTACCGGGTGCGGCTGGTGGGGCCCCGCCAGGAGTGGAGCGCCGAGATCGAGCCCGGTCCCGACGGCGGCGTGGAGCTCGACCTGCCGCTGCAGATCGCGGCACCCTGGACGCCCCGGCCGGTCTGGCTGCTCCCGGGGTCCTACGCGGTGGAGCTGGTCCGCGGCGAGCAGCGGTGGCCTGTCCGGGTTCCGCCGTGGCAGCTGGCGGAGTTCGCCCGGTCGGCTGCCCCCCGGACCACGCCGTCGGGGTTGGCCGTGCGGCCGCACCTCGTCGCGGGCGGCGCACTCACCTTCGTGCTTTCCGTCCGACTGCCCACCGGCGAGTTCACGCCGGCCGACCAGGACCGGCTGCGCGTCGCCTACCGACGCTCGACCCGGTCGGTCCGCCCGGAGCTGGCCTTGTTCACCAGCTTCGGGGGCCGCAACGGCCACGACAACACCCGGGCCATCGAGCAGGAGCTCCGACGCCGGCGCCCGGAGCTGCAGTCCCGCTGGACGTTGAGCCATCCCGGGATCGAGGTCCCCGACGGGGCACGCGGCCTGCTTTCCGGCTCGCGGGCCTGGTGGCAGACCCTCGCCCAGGCCCGCTGGGTGGTGACCAACTCCTGGCTGCCGCGCGGGTTCGTGGCCCGCCCCGGGCAGGTGGTGCTGCAGGCCTGGCACGGGACGCCCTACAAGCACCTGGGCTTGGACCGCCGCGTCGTGCCGGCCGACGCAGAGCGGGCCCAGGCCATCACCCGGCACGCCGGCCTGTGGGACCTGATGATCGCCCAGAACCCGTACAGCGTCGAGATCTTCCGTCGCGCTTACGGGTTCAGCGGCGAGCTGCCGGTCACCGGCTACCCACGCAACGACGCCCTGGTCCGCGGCGTGCCGCCAGAACGGTTGCGGGAGCTCCGGCTGCAGCTCGGGGTGGGTACGAAGCAGATCGTGCTGTACGCCCCCACCTTCCGCACCGTCGACGGCGTCATCAGCTGGTTCGCCGAGCTGGACCTGGCCCGGCTGGCCGCCGCCGTCGGCCCGGACTCCGCGGTGCTGGTGCGGGGGCACGTCAACGTGGTCCGGCTCGCCGGCACGGTCGGTACCGACGCGGTGGTCGACGTCTCGTTGTTCCCCGACATCACCGAGCTGTTCGCGCTGGCCGACGTGCTGGTGACCGACTACAGCTCGAGCATGTTCGACTTCGCCGTCACCGGGCGCCCCATCGTCTACTTCGTCCCCGACCTGGCCGACTACGGTACCGCTCGCGGGGCCTACTTCGACCTCGCCGCGCAGGCGCCCGGTCCGCTGACCACCACCACCGACGAGGCGGTGGAGGCCGTTCGCTCTGCCTTGGACGGCACGTCAACCGCGGCGTACGCCACCCGGTACGCGCGGTGGCGGTCCACCTACCTGCCGCGGGAGGACGGTCAGGCCGCCCGTCGGGTGGTGGACGCCCTGCTCACCCACGAACCCCACTGAGGCGAGATGTCGTGGGAACGTGGACCGGCTTCCTCGCGCCGGGCACGGTGTCGGTGGGCGGGCACGGTGTCGGTGGGTACGTAACGGAGGCGAAGGACTCCGCCGCGCGGCCCAGCAGCACCCGTCCGCACCCGAGCCAGGCCGCTGCCGTGCCGGGTTGACGTTCGGCGACCCGACGCACGGACTCGCGCCGGTCGATGCCGCCGCCGGCGTAGCTCCTGACCCGAGGCCCGGCGACAGGTCGGTGGTGGCGGGGAAAGCACCCAAAGCAATCCGATCGGCTCGGCAAGACGAATGATCGGTAGCGCGCGAGCGGCCCTCGGGGGGTGCGCCAACGATCGCCGATGGACCCATCGACGCGATCTCACCACCGTCCAAGGAGGACATGGATGTTCGGCAAGAAGACAGTCGTCGAGATGATCAGCCGGAGTGCCGAGAACGACACCGATCGGCGACGGTTTCTGCGTTCGGCCGGCCTCGCAGGGCTTGGCACGATCGGGGCGGCTACCGTCCTGGGGACGACCACGGCCGCCGCGGCACCGGCGCACGGACCCAGCGACAGCGCGGTCCTGAACTTCGCGCTGAACCTGGAATACCTGGAGGCGGAGTTCTACCTGCACGCGACGCGGGGCTACGGCCTGGCGTCGAACATGACCGACGGCGTGGGTCGGCGGGGCGGTGTCGACGGTGGCCGCAAGGTGAGCTTCTCCTCCAAGCACATCCGCGGGGCAGCCGAGGAGATCGCCGGCGACGAACTCGCCCACGTGCAGTTCCTGCGTCGGGCGCTGGGCGGTGCCAAGGTGGCTCGGCCCCCGATCGATCTGCGCAGCAGTTTCACCGCGGCCGCGCGCGCGGCGAGGTTGATCGGCAACCGTTCGTAATTCGAACCGTTCCGCGACGAGACCAGCTTCTTGCTGGCGGCCTTCCTCTTCGAGGACGTGGGAGTGACCGCCTACAAGGGGGCGGCTCCGCTGATCACCAACAAGACCTACCTGGAAGCGGCGGCGGGGATCTTGGCGGTCGAGGCCTACCACGCCGGCATCATCCGGTCGACCCTGCTCAGCAAGGGACAGGAGGCGGCGGTGCAGAAGCTCTCGAACGCTCGGGACAGCCTCGACGGCAGGTCCGACGACGACCAGGGCATCACCAAGAGCTCGAAGGTGAACCTGGTGCCGACCGACTCGAACGGGATCGCCTACAGCCGCGGCCCCGGCGCGGTGCTGAACATCGTCTACCTCACCCCGAAGCGGGTCCGTAAGGGAGGGTTCTTCCCCGAGGGCGTCAACGGCGCCATCAACCAGAGCGGGGCTAACGGCTGACCCCTGATTGAGGAAGCGGCGATCCGGGCGTCATCGCCCTGGTCGCCGCTTCGTCCGCCGCAGCAGGCTCACCCCGGCGCTCCGGAGCCATCGCCACCACACGGACCGATCGACCACGAGCTCGGAGCCGAGATCGACGTCGTCGTCGACCGCAATGATGCCCGGGTCGCCCTGGTCAGGCGACAGCGCGATGCGGTAGACACCTCGCGCCAGCTGCAGTCGCGCCCGGCCGGGGGTTGCCGTCCATCCCCCGCCGTGGGGACCCGATCGCAACCGCCAACGCACCACGGGACCGCCACCGACCGGGTCGAGGTGCAGTCCGACGTCGGCGGGGGTCCGCGCCCACCGGACCCTCGACTCGTACCGAACGCCCTCACCGGTCACCTCGAGTCGACCGTCGCGCAGGGCCGCCGGGAGCCAGTTCTGCCCGGCCCGGACGCTGAGACTGAGATTGTCCTGATCGGTGTAATACAGCCGGTCCAGCTGGCCCTGTGGTCGCACGATCAGCGGGGGCTCGGCCAGCCAGCCGGCCGGCTCGCACTCCAGTCGCTGCGCTCCCAGCCGTCGATCCCTGATCAGACCGAACGCGTCGACGCGGACGAAGAAGTCCCAGATGCCGTGGCCCAGCGGTCTGCCCGCGGCCGCCGTCGACGGGTCGAGCACCGCGCTCCCGATCCACTCCAGCTCGGCGGTGCCGTCGACCTCGGTGAGACGCACCTCGCCGTCACCGGGGAGTATCCACTCCTGCGTGCTCTGGCGGTGCCGCAGCACCAGCTCGGCCTGCCGCTGATCAGGGTCCACCGCGATCGACCGGTCCTCGACCGCCACCGGGCCGACCAGCGACGCTGGCAGCCGCCAGCCGCTCGGGCCGGACCGGGACAGCCGGAGCGGAGCCTTGCCCTCCCGCAACGAGGCCGTGAAGCCGAGCTCGACGGTGGCGGCTCGCGGAGCCAGCTGGGTCAGCCAGACCGAGACCCCGATCCGGTTCAGCCGGTCCGCGACCTCGGAGATCTCCTCGGGGCTACCCGACCGCGCGACGGTCGCCAGCAGTGCCCAGCCGGGCCCGAGATGTCGCTCGACCTCCACCGGGACCCTCTGCAGGAGATCGTGCGTCGCCGCGGCCAACCGGTGAGCCGACGTGACCGGCATGGCGGCGAGCCCAGCCGCAGCAAGCGGAGCCAGCAGCTCGCGGCGCAGCATCGACGCCGTCAGGGCGTCCCGTCTCGACCCCGGTGTCGTCCCGGCGTCGATCTGCGCGAGCAACCCCGCAACCGTGACCAGTTGGGGCTCCGACAGCCGGAGAGGTACGGGGTCGGTGGTCTGGTCCTTCGCGTCTCCCGGCCCGGTCGGCGCCGGATCGAGCGCCCGGGTGGGTCCCGGTCCGGGACCCACCGAGACCATGGGCCCAGCCAACGCCACCGCGGTCAGGAAGTGCCGATCGGCGAGCAGCCCGTGGCCCGGACCGCCGATCTCGGCGCGACGCAGGAAGTCGGCGCCCAGCAGGACGTCGCCGAGATCGAACCCCAGGATCGCCGCCGCGGACGCCGTCGCCGATCCGGGCAGGACCACGTCGGACCCGGCGAAGACCCCGGACGCCGCCAGCCGGCGGATCGCGTGGAGGTCCAGGCGGCGAGTCGCATCGGCGAGCTGCAGAAAGCATCCCTGGGCCGCAGCCACGCCGTCGGCCCACGCCAGATCGGCTGAATCACGCGGACTGACGAGCCGAAGCCAGGGCCGGTCGGCCTGCAGCTCCGACGCACCGGGGGAGCCCGAAGCGACGAGCCCGACCACCTCGATCTCTGCGCTCGGCCGGTGGTCGACCCCGAGCACCGCGGTAAGCCGGTCACTCAGGGTGACGCCGCCCGCCGCGTCGAGCAGCCACACGATCACCGTGGCGGAGAACACCGTCGGGTCTCCCTCTCGTCGTCAGGACCTGGGCCGTGGATCAGGGTCGCCCGCACCCGGGGCGTCGTCGACGTGGTCGATCCGCTGTGCAGGATAACGTGATCGACCACGCGAACCCGGAGGAGAACGACCATGGCGGCAACCGATGACGCGGCCACGGTGCAGGAGTCGGCCCAGGTCGACCCGACCGCCCGACTCGGGGCCGGCACCGTCGTCTGGGATCTGGCGCAGATCCGCGAACGAGCCTCGCTCGGGACCAGGTGCACGGTCGGACGCGGCGCCTACGTCGGCGCCGGGGTCCGAATCGGCGACAACGTCAAGATCCAGAACCATGCCCTGGTCTACGAGCCGGCCGAGGTCGGCGACGGCGTCTTCATCGGCCCGGCCGTCGTGCTCACCAACGACCAGTACCCCCGCGCGGTGGACCCCGCAGGACACCTGAAGTCCGCCGCGGACTGGACCCCCGTCGGGGTGGTCGTGGCGCAGGGCGCGTCGCTGGGTGCGCGCTCGGTGTGTGTGGCGCCCGTCCGCGTCGGTCGTTGGGCCCTGGTGGCCGCCGGCGCGGTGGTGGTCCGTGACGTGCCCGACTTCGCGCTGGTCGCCGGCGTCCCGGCTCGTCGGATCGGCTGGGTGGGCCCGGCCGGCGTGCGGCTCGAGCCCGACGGTCGGGATGGGTGGCGCTGTCCCCAGACCGGCGACCGCTTCCGGGAGGAGGAGGGCGGCGCAGCCCTCGCCCGGGTCGGCGACGACGGCCCCGTCGGTTGAGGTCGGCCGCCGCTCACCCGCCGATCACGATCCGGCGCGCGGTCGTCGTGGCCCACGCCGCGGCGTCGGTCACCCGCCGCCCGTCGACGAGCACCTCCACGCCGGGGAGGTCGGCCGGGACCAGGCTCGCGTACTGCTGATGATCGGCCTGGATCATGGCGGCCCGGATCGGCTCCCCCCGGTGCGGGGTCAACCCCAGCGCCGTGAGCTCGTCGGCGTCGTAAAGCGGGTCGCTGACGTAGGGTCGCGCACCCGAGCTCGCCAACGCCTCGACGGTGGCGAACACGCCTGAGAAGGCGGTTTCCTTGACCCCGCCGCGGTAGGCCGCCCCCAGCACCAGCACCCCGACCTCATCCAGCGGCGCCGACGTTTCCGGCCGGCCCAGCGCAGCCACCAGGAGGTCGACGGCGTAGCGGGGCATGGCGGCGTTCGCCGCGCGGGCCGACCGGACCACCGTCGCGTCGGGGTCGTTGGCGAGGTACAGCTGCGGATAGACCGGGATGCAGTGTCCGCCGACGGCGATCCCGGGTTGGTGGAGGTGGCTGTACGGCTGGGAGTTGCAGGCCTCGATGACCTGGGCGATGTCGACCTCCACGGTGTCGGCGTAGCGCGCGAACTGGTTCGCCAGACCGATGTTCACGTCGCGGTAGGTCGTCTCGGCCAACTTCGCCAACTCCGCGGCCTCGGCCCGACCGAGATCCCACACCCCGTTGGGACGGGGGAGGTCGGGTCGGTCGTCGAAGTCGAGGACGGCCCGGTAGAAGTCGACCGCCCGTTCCGCGGAACGCCCGTCCAGACCACCGACCAGCTTGGGGTAGCGGCGCAGGTCCGCGAAGACCCGACCGGTGAGCACCCGTTCCGGGCTGAAGGCGAGATCGACGTCGATCCCCACCTGCAGACCGGACCCCGCGGCGAGCATCGGGGCCCAGCGTCCGCGGGTCGTGCCCACCGGCAGGGTCGTCTCGTAGACCACGAGCGTGCCGGGCCGCAGGCCCGCCGCGATCGAGCGGGTCGCCGCGTCCATCCAGCCGAAGTCGGGCCGGCCGTCTGGACCCACGAACAGCGGCACCACCACCACCACGACCTCGGCCCGCCCCACCGCGGCCGGCGTGTCGGTCGTGGCGGACAGCAGGCCGGCCCCGACCGCGGCCCCGAGCCGCTCGGCCAGGTCGGTTTCCCCGGGAAAGGGCTCGGCGCCCGCACCGACCAGCTCGACTACCCGCGGGTCGACGTCCGCACCCTCGACCCGGTGTCCCTTGCTCGCGTACTGCACGGCGAGCGGCAGCCCGATCTTGCCCAGTCCGACCACGCAGATCTGCATGTGCACTCCTCAGCTCGTGGTCGCGGCGGCGCACCGGAGCACCAGCTGACCCGTCGGGTCGGC
The DNA here is from genome assembly GCA_050996715.1 of Propionibacteriaceae bacterium. Taxonomy (GTDB): domain Bacteria; phylum Actinomycetota; class Actinomycetes; order Propionibacteriales; family Propionibacteriaceae; genus Microlunatus. Next base: position 18,940 of record JBPCRP010000042.1, on the reverse strand, counting down.
GAGCACGCCGACGTGGTGGCGGTCGTACCGGAGCCGGTGCCGGAGACCGAACGTGGTGCTCAGGGTGAGCCCGACGCACCGCAGCGGCTGGTCGTGCACCCGATCGGCGACCTCGGACCGGAGCCGGATCGACCAGCGGCGGACGCCGGACCGCGACGCCGCGACGAGGGGCCGCAGGTCCAGCTCGGCGTGCATCGTGCTGCTCGCGCTGTCGGGTCCGGCGACCAACGACACCCCCGACGTCACCAGGGCCGCCGGCACGGTGGCGGTCGGCCACCAGCGATCGGGCGGGCCGGGTTCGCGGTCACCCAGCGCGGTGATCACCACCCGGAGGTACGGCGCACTCGCGGGTCGCAACCCCACGGTGCCCGCCAGCACCAGCCGCGACCCCTCGACGCGCACCTCGGTGACCTGGGTCCGCGAGCGCAGCCGAGCCCCGACGTCCTCGGTCACCAGCTCCGACCAGGACGTCGACCAGCCCGGGGGACAGGTTCCTGTCACCGGGTCAAGGGCCGGGAACCAGTCCAGGACCCGCTCACCGGTGAGCGTCATGGCCCGGACCGGGTGCTCCCGGGCGACGTCGATGACCTCGGCCAGCGTGTCCAGCGCACCGAGCTGAGCCAGTCGGACCCGGATCCGGCCAGCGGCGGTCAGCCTGGCTTCCACCCCTGGGGTCAGGTAGGAGTCGGCCAGGGCCGCCACCCGGGCGCCCAGATCGGCGCGGTCGGCGGGGAGCAACCCCACGAAGTTGTTGCGGAGCAGCAGGTCGATCTCCCAGTGGAAGTGCCGGCTGAGCAGCGCGTCGCGGGTCGGCCCGGCCGGGGTCAGCTCGGCGAGGTGGTCGATGATCGCCGCGATGTCGCTGGCCTTGGTCCGCCAGTCGGTGGCGTAGCTGATGTTGGACGCGTCGTCGCGGCGGACGGCGTGATAGCAGGGATAGCCGGCGACGACCGAGACCCGGCGGGCCCCGAGCAGGGCCGCCACCGCGAACGGCTGATCGCTGCCGATCCGCAGATCCAAGGAGTAGTGCAGCCCCAGCTCGTCGATCAGGCTGCGCCGGAAGAGCTTGGTGTTGGACAGCGTGTACGCCAGCGGAGCCCCGAGGAAGTCGACGTCACGCCGCGTGCTGGTGAACATCCGCTGGTCGACCGAGCGTCCGTTCTCACCCACCATCCGGCCGAAGATGACGTCAGAACTCCAGTCCTCGGCGTTACGCACCAACCGTTCCAGGGCCTCCGGCCCCAGGTAGTCGTCGGCTCCGAGGAAGAAGACGTAGCGTCCGACGGCGAGCTCGAGACCCCGGTTGCACGGCTGCGCCGGACCGCCGGAGTTCGGCTGGTGGACGACCCGCACCGTGTCGGGGTACGACGCTGCGTAGCGGTCGAGCTCGGCCGCGCTCGTGTCGGTCGAGCCGTCGTCGACCGCGACGATCTCGATCTCGTCGATTCCCAGCGTCTGGGCGAGCACCGAGTCCAGGCAGGCGCGCAGGTAGGGCATGGTGTTGTAGACCGGCACCACCACACTGACCAAGGGGGTCACCTCAGGGTCACGGTCTGGCCGCTGGCCGCCGATCGCAGGACCGCATCGGCCACCTCGACGGTGCGCAGACCCTGCGACAGCGAGACGATGCCGTGGTCGTCGTGGTTGGCCACCGCGTCGCGGAACAACTCGTGCTCCACGACCAGGGGTTCGCGGCGCGCGATCGCGAACCGGGTCACGTCACCCTCGGCCACGCCGCGGAAGTTCCGGATCGTCTCCCACTCGGTCTGGACGGCCCCGTTCCGGTAGTAGGTGAGATCGGCGCTCAGCGTGTCGGCGGTGAAGCAGCCGCGTTCCCCGGTGACCACCGTCGAGCGTTCCTTAAGCGGGCTCAGCCAGTTCACGATGTGGCTGACCATCGATCCACCGCTCAGCTCGGCGACCACCAACACCATGTCCTCGTGCTCGCGGCCGCTGCGGCGCGTCGTGCGGGCCGACACCGCCACGTAGTCCTCCCCGGTCACCCACGACGTCAGGTCGATGTCGTGGCTGGCGAGGTCCTTGACCACCCCGACGTCGGCGATGCGAGCGGGAAAGGGTCCTTGCCGACGGGTCACGACCTGGTAGATCTCCCCGAGCTCGCCGTCGGCCAGGCGGAGCCGAAGGTTCTGCAGGGCCGGGTTGTAGCGCTCGATGTGGCCGACCCCTCCCACCAGATCGGCCGCCGCGAACGCCTCGACCAGGGACCGGGCCGCCTCGACCGTGTCGGCCAACGGCTTCTCGAACAGGGCGTGGACGCCGGCCGCCGCGAGCTGCAGGCCGACCTCGTGGTGCAGGGCGGTCGGACAGGCGACCACGGCGTAGTCCACCCCGACGGCGAGCAGTTCGGTGACCCCCGGCAGGACGGGGGCTCCCGACGGCAACCGTTCGCCGACCCACGACGGATCGGCCGCGGCCACCAGCTCGACGCCGTCGAGCTGACCGAGGACGCGGGCGTGGTTGCGACCCATGGCCCCGAGACCGATCAGGCCGACGCGGACGGTCGCCGTCATCGCTTCGGCGACCAGGACGCGACCGCGGCCGCGATCCGGTCCAGCTCGGCCGCCTCGACCCCGGGGTGCACGGGGAGCGACAACACCTCGGCGGCTGCCCGGTCGGTCTGCGGCAGCTGCCAGCGAGGGTCCGGCTGACCGTCGTCGGCCAGGTAGGGCCGCAGCCGGTGGATGGGAGTGGGGTAGTACACCTCACTGCCGATGCCGCACGCGTGCAGGTGTCGGCGCAGGTCGTCGCGACCCTCGGCGGTCCGTACCGTGAACTGGTGGAAGACGTGGGTCCGTCCGGGCGGCTGGCTCGGTGGGCTGACCCGTACCACCGTCTGGGTCAGGATCTGGGCGTTCGCCCGACGCTGGGCGTTCCACCCCGGCAGTCGACCCAGCTGAACGCGGCCGATGGCCGCTGCGACATCGGTCAAGCGCAGGTTGGCCCCGACGATCTCGTTGGCGTACCGCTGCTCCATCCCCTGGTTCCGCAGCAACCGCAGCGTCCTGGCTTGGGCGGCGTCGGCCGTGGTGATCATGCCGCCCTCGAGCGAGTGCATGTTCTTGGTCGGGTAGAAGCTGAAGCAGCCGAGCCCGAACGAGCCCACGGGCCGGCTGTCGACCTCGGCCCCGTGGGCCTGCGCGGCGTCCTCGACGATGCCGAGATGATGGCGAGTGGCCAGCTCGGTGATGGCGGTCATGTCCGCCGGCAGGCCGAAGAGGTGGACCGGCATGATCGCCACGGTGCGGGGCCCGATGGCCGCAGCCACCGCGGCGGGGTCGAGGGTGAAGTCGTCCGCGGTGATGTCCACGAAGATCGGGACGGCCCCGACCAGCCGGATCGCGTTGGCGCTGGCGGCGAAGGAGAACGAGGGCACGATCACCTCGTCGCCGGCACCGATGCCGAGCACCATCAGCGCCAGCTGCAGGGCCGAGGTGCCGGAGTTGACGGCCACGCAGTGCCGGCCCGCCACCAACCCGGAGAACTCGGCTTCGAAGGCCGCGACCTCCGGCCCCTGCACCACCCGTCCGCTGCGCAGCACCCGGACCGCCGCGGCCACGTCCTCCTCATCGATGACCGGCCGCGCCATCGGGACGTAGGACGCGGACGTCGACACGGACAGGCTCACGGGTGGGGTTCTCCTCGGCGCTACCGCACTGCCGGGGGTGGACAGCACGTCGCGGAGCGTATCAACCGTCGTCGTCGGTCCCGAAGAACAACTCGTCGACCAGCGGGTCGGTCACGCTGGTGTCCCAGCGCCGGCGGACCACCTCGGCGGCGGCGGAGCCGACGCGGTGCCAGTCCTGTTCGGTCCGGGTGGCCGACACGACCCGCTCCACCGCGGCCAGCGGCGTGTTGACGACCCAGGAGGCTGGGAACAGGCTGTGGGCACCCGTCGGGCGGGTGGCGAACAGAGGCCAGTCACGCACCACCGGGACGGCGCCGCTGGCGGCGCCCTCGATCAGACCCAGGTGGAAGCTCTCCCGCACCGACGTGCTCAGGATGACCCCGACGCCCGTCAGCACCGCCGCGACGTCGTCGGTGTGGCCGTAGCGCCGCACCGCCCCAGTCGTCTCCAAGTCGCTCAGCTCGGACCAGAACCGGTCGTCGTAGACGCGGGCCGCCGCGCTGGCTCGCACCCGCAGCTCGCTGCCGATCAGCACCAGCCGGTAGCGCTCGTCGCGGATCCGGAGCCTGCGCACCACGTCCAGGGCCCAGAGCGGATCCTTGGCGATCTGGGCGTAGCCCACCAGACCCAGGGTGAAGCGCGCCTGCGGGTCCTTCGGACGGCGGAACTTCGCGGTGTCGACCCCGATCGGCAGCACGTGACGTCGAGACCCCCCCACCCGCAGACCGACGATGGTCTCGACCGCGAGGTCGCGCAGGTGATCGCTGACGAAGACGACGTCGTCGACCCGGGAGAAGTCGACCAGCTGCGGCCACGGGGACAACGCCTCGTAGCTGTGCAGCCGGACGATGATCCGACAGCGTCCGGGGTCGATGGCGGTGACCAGGACGGCGAACGCGGTGCACCAGTCGACGAAAACCACGTCGACCCGGTCCAGGTGGGGACGCAGGATCCTGGTGAGCAGGGCGGTCACCCGCGGATCTCGGTCCAGCAGCGCCGTGATCAAGGTGGCCCGGTCGGCCACGAGCTTTTTGACCTCAGGGTGCGTCGCGAGATCCAGGTGGTGCAGGGCGACCTCGGGGGTCAGTCGCAACCGGTCGGCGACGGGCCCGAGGAAGTTGGTGTTGCCGTGGGTGGCGAGCAGGATCGCCTCGGGGCGAGCGGACCGGGGGCCCAGGACCCGACCGCGCGGCGCCATCACCTGTCGGGCCGTCGTGCTGCGGGCCAGCACCGCGGTGAACGCGCCGGGGTCGGCCGGCAGGGGGCTGTCCAACCGGTCGAACTGGACCGCGCGGTGGAACATCACGTGGAGGGCCTCGGCGAGCGCCTCGGCGGCCCGGTCGGTCCGGCCCCGCGCGAGGTGCTGGTCGGCGACCGCCAGCTCGGCCGCAGCGGTGGCCGCCAGTCGGCTGGGGGCCAGCCCGGCGCCGAGCTCGGCCGCGGTGAAGTCACCGAGGACGTCGGCCCGTCGACGGGGGGAGCCGGCCAGCGCCGCGGCCACCCCGATCAGCCGGTCGGTGATCAGTCGGCGCCCTGCTCCGCCCCGGTCGTCGACCGTGAGCCGGACGGCGACGTCACGGGCCAGCTCCGACACCAGCCGGCCGGGGCCTCCTGCGCGCAGGGAACGCCACCAGATCCGCCACCACGGTGTCACCCTGGTCAGTCGATCGGCCACCTCGTGACCCGGCGGATCAAGGCCGACGACGCGGTCACCGGCCGCCACGCGACGGCGGAGCCAGGGGTCGAGCTGGGCGTAGCGCCACAGCCGGTCGCTGCCGGTGCCGGCACGGAGCTGCCGGCGGAACCGAGGGCCCTGGCTCTCGGCGAGCCGATTCAGCGCGTGGGTCTCGGTCAGCCCGAGGTCGGGCGGCAGCTTGTGCTCGTCGAAGAGGCCGGCCAGTCGGAGCTCGGCGCCGTCGGCGCGCCAGGGGGCTATGGCGGCCGTCAGCGTCGTCGCGGCGGGCCGGGACCCGGCGAGGAACACCACCCCTGCGGAACTCTGCACCCGCTGACCCTCTCACCCGACCCTCGGCCGCCCACGCGAGCGCGTCGAGAAACGCCGATTGAACCGGACATAACGAAATTGTTATGAAGTTTTAACGACCGGGTTGTCGGATTTCGTTAGATCCCCGTATTGTCAGCCGCGGCGCCGTTCTGGCGCTAGGCACGGTTACTCGGGGGACGTGACCATTCCCGCCCCGTCGGGTGCAGACGAATTCTGCAACCCGACACAGCAACATGGAGGAACCTTGTCTAAGTCAGTAACGTGGTGGCGCCGTTCCGGCGTCGCCGGTCTCGGGCTCGCAGTCGCCCTCAGCACCGCGGTGCTGGGCGCCGGCGTGGCGCAGGCCGCACCGAGCAGCGACGACAACACCGTCTCGCCGGTCCGCGGTGCGATCGCCGACTCCGAGGACAACAGCCTCGGCACCATCACCTACGCCGAGGACTTCGAGGGTCAGTTCTTCCCCGCGAACTCCGAGACCACGGTGACCCTGACCCTGAGCGACGGGGCGAGATTCAGCCCCGACGTCACCCCGACCTTCACCGCCCCCACCGGCTACATCATCAACAACCAGGTGCAGGACGAGGATCAGAACACGACCGACCCGGCCAGCGACACCTACAGCTTTAAAGTGCTGGCTCCGGCTTCGCCCAAGAAGGCCGTCATCACGGTGTCGGGTCTCGACGTCGACGTGGCGGCGGGGGTCAACCCCGGGACGATCACCCTCACGTCCACCCCGGGTGACACCAACCCGGCGTTGAACGTGCTGAACCGGGTGCGTTTCGGTGGTCAGGATCGCTACGAGACGGCGCAGAAGCTGTTCAACTTCGGCGTGCTCAACGACGAGTTCGACCCCACCAACGTCGTGCTGTCCAGCGGTGAGGGGTACGCCGACGCCCTGTCGGCCACCTTCCTCGCGGGCCAGCTCGACACGGGCACCCTGCTCACCCGGTCGACCTTCCTGTCCCCGGACACGCGGCAGGCCATCGCCGACAACAAGGTTCGTAAGGTCTACCTGACCGGTGGCACCGGTGCGGTCAGCGCCGGGGTCGAGAACGAGCTCCGCAACATGCGGGTGGGCGACCGTGCCGACGGCACCAAGATCCAGGTCGTCCGACTGGGCGGCGCGGACCGTTACCTCACCAACAAGAAGATCAACGAGTACACCGAGGTCGGTTTCCCGGCCAAGTCCGACACGGCGCTGCTGGCGTCGGGTCGCTGCTTCGCCGACGCCCTCGCGCTCGGGCCGATCGCCTACGCCGAGAACTTCCCGATCATCCTCACCCCGGGTAACACCCTGGGGAGCTCTGCCGCCGCTCAGCTGGACCTCCGCAACCCGGACAACCTGGTGCTGGCCGGCGGGACGGCGTCCATCTCGGCGGCCGTCGAGAGCAACCTGAAGAAGGGGAACTACGACCGGGTGGACCGCTTCGGTGGTGCTGACCGCACCTCCACTGCGGCCATGATCGCCGACTACGCCGATCGCAACGCCCGCTTCGGTGATGACTTCAACAGTTCGGTGGTTCACCTGGCCAACGGTCAGGGCTACGCCGACGCCCTCGCCGCCGGCCCGGTCGCCGGTGGTGCCGGACAGGTCATCTTGCTGACGAAGAACAGCACCACGCTGGGTGCGGGCACCGAGGACTACCTGGGTGACCGGACGACCGAGCAGATCCAGACGATCTCGCTGATCGGTCTGACCGGCTCGCTCACCAACCAGGTGGCCAAGGACGCCGCCAACGCGGTGGGTGTCACCCCGATCAACCCGGGTCCGTCGGCTCCGGCCGCCGGTCGCGCGATCAAGTCCTGACCGACTTGGTTGATCGGTAGCACCATCTGAACGACCCATCAGGGGGTCGGGACTCGTCCCGACCCCCTGATGCACGTCCCCCCGAGGAACTGGTGCCCGTGACCGCTGACCCCCCGCCCCCGCCGCTCCCGACCGTCCCTGGGGACGGCGGGCTCAGCTGGCTGTCCTGGCTCCGGGTGGCCGCCATGGCGGCGGTGGTCCTCATCCACGTCGCCGGGCTGACCGCGATCGCCCCCGACGCCCGCTCCACCGCCCCGGGTCGGGTCGCGATCGTGGCCAACTCCTCGTCCCGGTGGGCCGTACCCGTCTTCGTGATGATGAGCGGCACGCTGCTGCTCGACCCCGCCCGGTACCGCGGGGCCCGGCGCTTCCTGCGACGTCGCGCGCTGCGGCTGGTGCCGGCGGTGGTCTTCTGGCACCTGGTCTACCTGGGTTACCTCGCGGTCGCCACCGACCGCAGCCTCGACCCGGGCACCCTGGCCCAGCAGATCCTGACCGGCAGGCTGTGGACCGCGCTGTACTTCTTCTGGATCGTGCTGGGCCTAGCGGTGGTCACCCCGCTGCTCATCGGCTGGGTGGCCACCGCGACCCGGCGCGCCCAGCTGGCCGCCGGCGCGTTCCTGTCCGCGCTCGGCCCGCTCTGTCTGGTCACCGTGCCGCTCCGGCACGCGCCGTACGCCTGGCTGCAGACGGCGTGGACCTGGTGGATCCCCTACCTCGGCTACTACTTGCTGGGCTACGCGCTGCGGTCCGTGGTGCTGCGGCGTTGGTCGCTCGTCGGTGGCGTGCTGGTGGCGGCGGCCGGTTCGGCCCTGCTTGGCTGGCACTGGCGACGCGGGACCGGGGTGGCCGGGTTGCTGGAGCGCTACACCCCGGCCGAGTCCTACTACTCCCCGACCCTGGTCCTGATCGCGGTGTCGGTCTTTCTGGTGGCCCGGGCCACGATGCGCCCGGCTGGGATGCTCCGGGTGGCCTGCCGACCCGTGGCGGCCGTGCTGGGCCGACGCCTGGGTGAGGTGACCCTCGGGGTCTTCGGGGTGCATCTGCTCGTGCTGGAGCTGGTGCTCCGGCTGCCGGTGCTCGGCGGGAACCCCGCGGCGGACTCGGTGGGGCAACTCCTCACCCGCTGCGTGACCGTGTTCGTGCTGGCCTACCTGATCGCGCTGGTCGCCTCGCGGCTGCCGGTGCTGCGGCGGGTGTTCTGAGCGGGACGGCGGCCCGTTCTTTGTATGCTGCGGCCATGGCGGAACCGGACCCCGAGCTGGCGCAGCCCACCCGTGGTCGGGTCGTCAAAGGCCAGGTCGTAAGAGGTCGGATCGTGATGTTGGTGGACAACAACGTGACCCCGGACTCCAGGGTGCAGAAGGAAGCGCGCTCGGCCGCCGAACGCGGTTGGGACGTCACCCTGCTCGGGCACCAGCGGCCCGGCACCCCGTCGTCGTGGACCATCGGCCGGGCCAAGGTCCGGCTGATCTCGGTGCCGACCCCGCTGGCCCAGCGCCATCACCTGCGGCGCGGGGCTCCGCTGCGGTCGCCGCTGGCCTACCCGCGCCCCGCGGCGGCGAGCTACCGGCGCCAACTGGTTCGGGCCGGGTACGCCGATCTGAAGGTGCGCACCGCCCGGCACGCGATCGAGCAGCGCGGGAGCACCCCCACCCTCGGCTCGCGGGTGCGGGACCAAGGGCTGCGGATGGCCCGGGTGCGGCTGGCGCTGCTGCGCCGCTGGACCGAGCTCCGAGCCGTCAGCACCGATCGGTTGGAGGCCCGGCGGATCGCGATGGGGGCGCCCCTGGATCGCTTCACCACGGCGTTCTGGCGCCGCATCATGGGCCACCGGTCCTGGCGGCGGTTGGATCCCACGCTGTGGGACTGGGAGCTGGCCTACGGACCCGTCATCGACTCCCTCAAACCCGACATCATCCACGCTAACGACTTCCGGATGGTCGGAGTCGGCGCCCGGGCCGCGACCCGAGCACGAGCTCGCGGACGCGACGTCCGGCTGGTGTGGGACGCGCACGAGTTCCTGCCCGGGATGCGCCCGTGGAACCCGCATCCGCGCTGGCACGTCGCTCAGCTGGCCCACGAGCGGGAGTACGCACCGCTGGCCGACGCCGTCGTGACGGTCTCCGACGTGCTGGCCGACCTGCTGGTGGCCGAGCACGGTCTGACCGAACCGCCCACCGTCGTGCTGAACGCACCCGAGCTGGCCTCGGACGGGGTCGCCACGGATCCCACCGCGCCGAGCATCCGGGCCAGCTGTGGCCTGGCCGACGACGTACCGCTGCTGGTCTACAGCGGCTCGGCCGCCGCGCCCCGCGGTCTGGAGGTGATGGTCGAGAGCCTGGCGTTGCTGCCCGAGGCGCACGTGGCCCTGGTGGTCTCCCAACCCAAGTCGGCCTACGTCAAGGGACTGCGGCAGCGCGCGAACGACCTGGGTGTCACGGACCGGTTGCACGTGCTGGACTACGTGCCGGTGCCCCAGATCGTCGGTTTCCTCGCCAGCGCCGACGTCGGCGTGATCCCCATCCTGCACTTCCCGAACCACGAGATCTCCTTGATCACCAAGTTTCTGGAGTACTCCCAGGCTCGGCTGCCGATCGTGGTCAGCGACGTCAAGGCGATGGCGGCGACCGTCCGCGCGACCGGGCAGGGTGAAGTGTTCGCCGCGGGATCGGTGGAGGACTTCGCGCGGGCCGTGACCGTGGTGCTCGACAACCCGGAGGCCTATCGCACCGCGTACGACCAGCCCGACCTGCTGCCCGCCTGGACCTGGGAGGCGGCGGCCGACACGCTGGACGGGGTCTACAGCCGGCTCCGAGCCGAGCAACTGGCGAGATCATCTCCTGATCCGGCGCCCCGCACCCAGGGCCGCTGACCGGCTGCCCCGACCGCTCGGCTACCGGGGACCCACCGAGGGGCTCGACGGTCGGTGATGCGGGGCGGTGAGCTTCAGTCCATCTCGTCGTGCGAGCACTCGTCCGTCGGTGATGGCTGCTCTCGAGGCGGGTGTCAGCTGCTTGCGGTAGACGACGACCACGGTGGCTCGCCCCGACCGCAGGTAGGTCACGGCTTCGGCCTGCCACACCGGGTCCAGCCGACGGGGTAGCACCACCGGACCATTCTCCGCCGGCGCGTAGCTGTACCCGCCGAGGTCGACGACCGTCGGACAGCCGCGTGAGATGTTGCGGCCGAGGACGTCCATCTGCAGCAGCGCCACCACGCTGTCGGACGTGACGCAGCCTGGTGTCCGCGCCACCGCAGCCCCGAACGTGGCGCTCGGGAAGGGCTGACCGAACCGGAAGTCCAGCAACGGGACCGCCACGGCGAGCACGACGAGCACCGCGATCGCGCTCGGCACCGCCCGCGCCCAGGCTCGACGCCGGGGCGACCCGCGGCCCGTGACGGCGGCCGCGAACCATCGACTGATCGCCCCGACCGAGGAGCCGACCAGCAGCGCCAGGGCGGGCGCCGTCAGGGCGGCGTAGTGGGGGAACCAGCTGGGCGCCACCAGGAGCACGCCGCCCAAGCCGACCAGCAGCGTGGCCGCCAGGCGACCGAGCCGGGTCGTGGCCGCCAGCAGCACGCCGACCAGCACGACCACCGCAGTCAGCGGCAGCAGCTCCGCGGTGGGTTCGGCGATGACCCGGTGCAGCCCGAGGATGTCGATCACCCGCCGTGCGTCCAGGCGTGCGTCGGCCGGGCGACCCACCTGGGCCGCCACGACCTGGTGCCACATCCGCCGCGGCGCGACGGCGAAGAACGGCAGGCACACCAGCGTCGTACCCAGGGCGGCCCCCAGGGTGACCACCCCGGCCTGACGGAGGCGACGTTGCGCCACCAACCAGCCGGCGATCAGCAGGACCGCGACGAGCCCCCAGATCTTGGCGGTGGCCCCCAGGCCGATCACCCCGCCCGCCAGCAGTAGCAGCCGCCACCGGCGAACGTCGGTGGACCGCGTCGACTCGGTGACTCGCCGGAGCAGCAACAGACCGGCGAGCAGGCAGAAGTTCTGCAGTCCCTGCAGCTGGGTCGTCAGCTCGGTGTAAATGGCCGGGAACGACAAGGCGTAAGCGAGGCCACCGATCAGGCTGGCGCTCCGTCCGGCAGGCCGCAGCAGACGAGCGACCAGCACCGCGCTGAGTGACCCCATCACCATCCAGCTCAGCCGCGCCAGGGCCAGCCCGAGACCCTCGGTCGTCAACCGCGCGACGAGCGCGGCGGGGACGAGCGCGACGACGGTCCCCGGCGGGTGCAGGAGCAGAAAATCGCGGTACGGCACCTGGGCGTTGACCAGTGCGACCGCCGACCCGAAATAGACGGTGTCGTCGTAGTTCCCGATGCCGGACAGGCCGCCGCCGGCAAGCACCGGGGCCAGCCGGGCCACGAAGGCGACCATCCCCACGACGACCGCGATCGGCCAGTTCACGGTGGTGCTGCGGAGGCGATCGAACGCTGCGGTGAACCGGGGCGCCCGGGGGGAGGGCTTCGTCGAAGAAACGGACGACATGGGTTGATTATCGGGGCACACCCCCGGGATCCGTCGATCCGACGCCGGTCTGGCAGGGACGGACCGGTCCGGGAACGGGCGTCGTCGGGTGCCGCCGCGCCTCAGGTCGGTCTCAGTCAGCCGACGGTAGGGTAACTGACCGCGGTCGGCCCCGTGAAGCAGCGAAGCAGGAATGGAGAACGTGCTCAAGGTCAGCGTGGTCATCCCCGTCTACAACCCCGGCGAGTTCATCACCGCCTGCGTCGACGCGTTGCTCGACCAGAGCCTGTCGACCCACGAGTACGAGGTGATCTTCGTCGACGACGGGTCGACCGACGACACCCCGGCCTACCTGGACGGCTTGGCGGCCGATCACGACTTCATCACCACCCAACACGAGCCCAACTCGGGCTGGCCCGGGCGGCCGCGCAACGTGGGGACCGACCTGGCCCGCGGGGAGTACATCTTCTATTGCGACCACGACGACTGGCTCGGCCACGAGGCCTTGGAGCGACTCTGGGACTTCGCCACCGCCAACGGGTCGGACGTCGTGGTCGGCAAGATGGCCGGGATCAACCGACCGGTTCCGCAGGACCTGTTCGCCCGCACGCGGCCGCGGGCCACCCTGATCGACACCCCGCTGATGGACAGCCTGACCCCACACAAGCTGTTCCGGCGTGATTTCCTGACCCGGCACGACATCCGCTTTCCCGAGGGCAGGCGACGGCTGGAGGACCACTACTTCGTGGTGTCGGCCTATCTGGCCGCCGAGGTAATCAGTGTCTACGCCGACTACACGTGCTATTACCACATCCGTCGCGACGACGTCGGCAACGCCGGCTACCGCCCGATCGAGTGGTCTGGCTACTTCGGCAACCTGTCCGAAGCCGTCGACGTCGTGCTGGCCCGCACCGACCCCGGGCCGCTCCGTGACCGGGTCCTGAAGCGCTGGCTCCAGGTGGAGATGGTGTCCCGGCTCTCCGGGCAGCGATACCTCCGGCTCGATCCCGCCGAGGCCGCTGACCTCTTCGCGGCGGCGCACGCGCTCGTCGCCCAGTCGTTCGGCGACAGCCCGATCCAGAACCTCCCGCCGCTGTCGCGTCAGGTCGCCCGAGCCCTGCTGGCCGGTGACGCCGGGCGGGTTCGGTCGCTGGCCGAGCTGACCGCCGGCTGGTCGGTCAGCGCCGAAGCGCTCCAGATGTCCTGGCACGGGAGCCGGGTCGAGATCTCCGGCACGGCCCGCATCCACGACGGTGGGGAGCCCGGCGAGGGCGCGGTCGACCGCCTGATGGAGCTGCTGGACGAGCCCGCGCCGCCGCGCCCCACCGTTACGCTCGACCTGACCGAGAGTGGCGGCGGGGCGCGGTGGCCCGTCGAGGTCAGCACCGACCGGCACGGCCTGGAGATGGCGTTCACCGCCGACCTCGACCCGGGCGCGGTCGCCGCCGGACTCCCGTTGAGCCGCGGGTGCTGGGACCTCTTCTGCACCTACTCGGTGCTCGGGCTGCGCCAACGTCGACGCGTGATCATGGTCGCCGAGCGCCGGGGCCAGGCACCGAGCCGGTCGGCCGAGCCGACGGCCTCGGGTGAGCCGGTGGCGCTCTATCTCGCCGGACCGGGAAAAGGGGTGTCACTCGATGTCGGTCTGGTCAAGCACCCCGCGCTGCGACCGCCGGCCGCCGCCGAGCCGTCACCGGCTCCGATTCCGCCGCCGCCGCCGCCCAGTCAGGCGCCGCTCTCGGTCGTGGGTCGGGTGCGTCGTTGGGCCGGCCGGACCCGGCGGAGCGTCCGGCGCCGGGTCCGCCGTGGCCTGAAGCGGGTGCGTGCCCGGCCGGCGGGGGCCTATCTCCTCGCGCGCACCCCGTGGGCCCGGCCGACCCCGCCCGTGGTCAGCGTCGTGGTCGCCACCCGACACGCGGACACGACGCTCGACGAGTGCCTCGACTCGATCCTCCAGCAGACCCTGACCGGGTTCGAAATCGTGCTGGTCGAGTTCGGTCAGTCATCCGCATCCCGCTCCCGCGAACGATCCGACCCGCGCGACGCTCGGATCCGCCGCATCGCCTCCGCCTCGGTTCACGTCGGGGGAGCGCTCGCCGCCGGGGCCGAGGCCGCCCGGGGGCGTCACCTCGTCTTCATCCGCGACACCGACGTCTTGACGCCGCGGGCATTGACCCTTCAGGTCCGATCCCTGCACCGCAGCCACGCCGACTTCGTGGTCGGAGCGATGGACTTCCTGCGGGACGGCACACCGCGCCGCAACGCCGTGGCCCGTCCGCTCCACGTGCACAACCGGGCGTCGCTCACGTTGGCCGACGCCCCCGCCATGCTGGTCGACGTCAGTCTCGGGAACGTGATGTTCCGGCGGCCGTTCTGGACCCAGCACGGCGCGTTCGCCGCCGGTCTCGATCGCCCCGAGCAGCCCGCGATGGTGGCCGCCTACCTGGCGAGCGCCACCTTTGACGTCCTCGCCGCCACCACGTGCCGGTCCCGGCTCCGGCTGGACCCCGGATCGATCGTGCAGGAGCGCTACAGCATCTCCGACCTCCGGCAGGCCCGGCAGGCCGCCGTCGTGACGTGGGACCTGCTGACGACCCGGGCCGATCCGATCGGCCGGAGTGCCTGGCTGGGTGGCCTGCTGGACGCCGAGCTCGGGGCCTACATCGACAAGGCCAGTCTGTCGGACCAGGCCCACAAGGACGAGCTTGCGGCGTTCGTCGCCCAGTTCGTGGCCCTGGCTGACGATGCCGCGTGGGGGCAGGTCCGGATGTTCCGCCGGGTCCTGGCGTGGCTCGCCCAGCAGGGCCGTTGGGCCGATGTCGAGGCCCTCGTCGAATGGGTCCGCGTCAACGCCGAGGTCCCCCCGACCCGAGTGGAGAACGGCCACGTCATGGCCGACCTGCCGCTGATCCGCGCCCGGAACTGTCCCGACTACTGCTATGAGCTCTCCGTGGCCGAGACCAGACTGGATGCGTGTCTGCGGGAGGTGCGCTGGACCGACGACCACCGGCTGCTCATCCGGGGGTGGGCGTTCGTCCGGGGGGTCGATCTGGGCGATGACCCGGGGAACGGCCCGGAGATCATCGGACGTCTCACCGAGGTCGAGACCGGGACGGTGGTCGAGCTCGACGTCCGGCCGGAGGTGTCGCCGCTGGCGAACCGCTGGTCGGGTCAACGCTTCGCCGACGTGTCGACCGGCGGTTTTATCACGACCGTCGACCCTGCCGCCCTGCCCGTCACCCCAGGGCTTGCGCAGACCACCCACTGGCAGCTCGGGTTGACCGTCTCGACCCGCGGTCTGCAGCGCAGCGGCGTCGTCACCGCGCAACTGCGGGCCGCCGCCGACCAGCGGGTCCCCGCCCGGGACCTGCTCGACCCGGCGGCCGAGGTCCGCTTCGTCCCGCTGCGCAGCGACGACTACGGCTTCTGCGTGCAACGGCGGCTGGAGCGGGTCCGCGCTCGAGCCCTGAGCGTCCACGGCGCCGTCGTCAGCGGGGTGCTGCACACGATCACCCCCACGGCGGCACCCCTGGTCGGGGTGCGGATCTTCGTCGAGGAGCACCCGGTGCGGACCGAGCTCGTGACCCCCCTGCGTCCCGCCGACGACGGCGGTCTCGCCTTCGACCTCGAGGTGCCCACCGGCTACCCGTCGACTCGGTGGCACGTCCGTGCCGTCGACGAGTCCGGCCGGAACCACTGGGTGTCCTGGGGCCCGGAGGCGGCGTTCGGTGCGCAGATCATCGACGCCACGGGTACTGTGCGATGGGCCCGTTCGACCCGCGGTTTTGCCTTCCTGCTGTCCGATCCCCGCAGCCTCCAGGTGCGGACCGTCGAGGTCAACGAGGACGAGATCGTGGTCGAGATGCTGGCGGGTGGACTGTCGGCCGCGGATCTTCAGCACGTCGAGCTCGCCGGTCCGCTGTCGGTGGTCACCGCGCAGTCGGTGGTCGCGGGGGAGCGCGGCGCGGGCGACGACGGGCCGGACCAGGCCTACGTGGTCTCGTTCCCCGCCCGGACCCGTCGCTGGGACGGGCCCGAGCTGCCGTTGGTCTCCGGATCCTACGAGGTGCGGCTCCCCGATCTGGGCGTCTCCGCCGACGTGGGACCGGCGCTGCTGCTGCGGTGCCCCGTCCAAGGAAGGACCCGCTGGCACGGGTGGACGGTGCAGCGCCAACCCGGGGGAGGACAGCTGCGGTTGGTGCTCGCCCCCCCGCTCGCCGACGACGAGCGAAGCGCCATCGACCGCACCCGGATCCGCGCGTGGTATGCGACCGCGCCGTTCGCGCCCCGGGAGTCGGTGCTGTTCCAGTGTTTCCGGGGAGAGTTCGCAACCGACAGCCAACGCGCGATCCACGACGAGCTCCGCCGACGAGGCAGCGATCTGGAGCTGATCTGGGCGGTCACCGACCACGCCGTCGTGCTGCCCGAGGGCGCCGTTCCGGTGATCATCAACAGCCGGCAGTGGTACGCCGCGATGGCGAGCTCACGATTCCTGTGCGCCAACATCGACTACGACCGCTGGTTCGTCAAGCGTGCCCATCAGCGCTACCTGCAGACCTTCCACGGCTACCCGTTCAAGTCCATGGGCGCGTCGCTGTGGCGGGCCCAGGGCAAATCGGAGTGGTCCGTCGAGCAGGAGTGCCTGCGGCGTACCGAGGCGTGGGACGCGATCGTGGTGCCGGCCGAGGCGACGGTGGCGATGTACCGGCGCGAGTACCGCTACGACGGTGACGTCCTGGTCACCGGCTACCCCCGCGACGACAGCATCTTCGCACCCGACGCGGCCCAGGTACGCGGGCGAACCCGTGAGCTGCTCGGCGTTCCCCCGCACCACCGGGTGGTGCTCTACGCCCCCACGTGGCGCGACACCGCCTCGACCGGGGCGTGGACGGCCACGATGTTCGACGGGCTGGACCTGGGGGAGCTGACCCGAAGCCTGGGCGGCGGGTACACCGTGCTCGTCCGCGGGCACAACTACGTGCTTCGTGGTGGGGGGTCGACCGCGGCAGCCGACATCGTCGACGTGACGTCCTACCCCGAGATCAACGACCTGATCCTCGCGGCGGACGTCGCGCTGCTCGACTACTCTTCGCTGCGCTTCGATTGGTTGCTGACCGAGAAGCCGGTGCTCTTTTTCGTTCCGGACCTGACGCCGTACCTCAGCGCCCGCACGACCTTGTTCGCGTACGCACCGACCGCGCCCGGGCCGTTGCTCGCGACCACCG
The DNA here is from genome assembly GCA_050996715.1 of Propionibacteriaceae bacterium. GTDB lineage: Bacteria > Actinomycetota > Actinomycetes > Propionibacteriales > Propionibacteriaceae > Microlunatus. The sequence goes on along the minus strand of JBPCRP010000042.1, from coordinate 1,771 downwards.
CCGAGGTCGTGGCCGCGCTGCACGATCTCGACGGTGTCACCGAGCGGTACGCCGACGCCCGCCGGACGTTCAACCAGACCTTCCAGCCCTTCGTGGACGGAGGGGCCGCCAGCCGGGTGATCGAAGCGTTCTTCGTCGACCGGCCGCCGTCGTGAGCGGTCGGGTGGCGTCGACTCAGCGCAGGAAGACCCGTTCCACCAGCCGGCGGGCCGCCAGGCCGTCGTCGAGATCTAGGTAGTCCCGGCGGAAGGTGGCGTACGGCTCGGCGAAGCGAGCCCGGACCCCGTCCAGGTCGGCGACCGCGGCGGCCACCTCGGCGGTGGTGGACACGAACGGACCCGGGGCGGTCGGTTCGAAGGCGAACATCGAACCCCGCGTCCGGCCCAGGTAGATCTCCAGGTCGGGCACCATGAAGATCATCGGCTTGCCGGTCAGGGCGTAGTCGAAGCGGAGCGAGGAGTAGTCGAGGACCGCCGCGTCCGACGCCAGGCACAACCCGGCAATGTCGGGGTAGTCGGTCACGTCGACCACGTTCCCCGACGTCGCGACCCGCTCGGCGGTCCGCGCGTTGAAGGCGTGCCCGCGGATCAGCACGACGACGTCCGGTCCGACCAACCGGGACAGCTCGGCGACGTCCAGGAAGTCGATCATGGACGCCACGAAGTCGTTGCGGGAGAGCTGGTCGCGGAAGGTCGGTCCGTAGAGCACCGCCGTCTGGTGGTCGGCGATCCCCAGCCGCCGGCGGACCTCGACCCGCAGCGGGGCGGCCCGCGCGTCCTGCAGCACGTCGTTGCGGGGGTAGCCGATCTCGAGGACCTCGTTGGGGAAACCGAACTCGGCGCACAGCGCCGCCGTGCCGTAGCTGGCCGGTGAGACCAGGTAGTCCCAGTCCGCCGCCCGCGCGAGGTAGGACCGGACGTGGGCGACATCGCGTTGCTGCTGGCTCCAGTGCGAGACCCCCATCTGCTTGAACGGGTAGCCGTGGAAGGTCTGCACCTGGACCTGGTGCGGGGGTTTGCGGTGGTAGAGCGGCTGGTGCATGTTGTCGACGTAGTACTCGGCCTGGTGGAGGACCCGATACCACTCGGCGCTCTCGTAGATCACCGGGATACCGCCCTCGGGGACCACCACCGAGTGGTCGCGCACGGCCCAGTAGATCGTGTGGTCGGTGCCCAGCCGGCGCAGCTCCTGGTGGACCGCGAGCGGGTTGCACCCACAGATCTCACCGTAGTACGACCGCAGCAGCACCGAGGCTGGTTCCACCTCGGGGTGGGCGAGCCGACGGGCCAACCCGTCCTGCAGGGCCCGCTGGGGCCGGGCACCGGTTTCCGTGTCGTCGAGCGGGGGCCGGACCTCCAGCTGTAGGCCGGCCGGTCGCCGCAGCTGGACCTCGGTCCGAAGGCCGGGTCGGTGGTCGGGGCGCGGGAGATCTGCGAGCAGCGCGTCCCCGACCCGGACCTGGATCCCGTCCTCGAACCGGCCCGCGGTCTCGGCGCGTCCGTCGACCGCCGCCACCAGGTCGTACGTCGCGCTGGGCAGTACGCGCCCGCCGAACCCCCAGCGGTCTGCGGTGAGGGGGATCGACGCTGCGACGCGCCCGTTCTTCTCGACGGCGACCACCACCGACGATCCTCCGGACGCGGTCCTGAGCTCCAGCCGGAGGGGGGTGCCGGGGGCGAGGGTGCTGGCGCCCGACAGCCGCAGCGCGGGCGCTCCGGCCGGACCGTCGACCTGCACCGAGTCCACCACGACCACCTCGCCGGCGACGTCG
>JBPCRP010000089.1:0-20661 GCA_050996715.1 Propionibacteriaceae bacterium | reverse complement strand
TGAAATCTGCCCTCTGGAAGACCCCGGCGGAAACCCCCCCGAACTCTTAGGCAACCCGAAGCTCGCCCCGCCCGCCCCCCCCCAAGGCCCGCAAGGCCGCGCTGGACGTGCTGTTCGAGGCCGAGCTGCGGGGGACCGACGCCCTGGAGACGCTTGCCACCCGCGCCGCGGACTCCGTCACGCCGGTGCGTGACTACACCTCCGAGCTGGTGCACGGTGTGGTGGCCCGGCAGCCCGAGATCGACGCCCGGATCAGCGGGGCCGCCTCGCCGGGGTGGACCCTGCTACGGATGCCGCGGGTCGACCGGATCGCCGCCCGGATCGCCGTCTTCGAGATCGATCACCTCGATGTGCCCGACTCGGTCGCGATCTCCGAGGCGATCGCCCTGGTGGCGGACCTGTCGACCGACGACTCACCGGCCTACCTCAACGGCCTGCTCGGCACCATCGCTACCACCAAGGCCGCCCAGTCGGCCTGAGCGGAAGCCCCGGAACCATCCTCCCGTCACCCACGGCCAGCTGGCCGAACCGCCGGCCGGCGTGGTCAACGCAGTGAGCTGGCGAGCTTCGCGGAAAGCTCCTGCTCGACCTGACGCAGGGTGGCGATCCGCTTCTCGATCTCGGTGACTTCCTCGTCGGCGTTGGTGAGGATTCGTTCGGCCTCGGTACGCGCCAGCGTGGTCACCTTCTGGGCCGTGCGTTGCGCGTTGACCAGCAGCCCGTACTCGTAGGATCGCAGGCTGTCCCCGCCGCTGCCGTCGGTGCCGCCGGTGCCGACCGAGACGCCCCGATGCTCGCCGGTCAGCCGCTGCTTGATCTGGTCGAGCTCGGCGTGGAAGCGGGCCACCGCCGCGTCGACCTCGCGACCGGCCTCGTCCAGCCGCTCGGCGACGTCGAGGTGGCTGCTGCGGGAGGCCACCAGGTGCTGGCGGGCTTGGTCCTGGGCGGCGGTGAGGACGTCCAGGGCAGCGACCGAGATCCGCTCGTTCGGGTCGTCGAGCGAGTTGAGTTCGACCTCGTTCGGCGTCGGCACGGTCCTCACCGGGACCGGGGCGAGCCGGTCGTGACCGTTGACCGGCGACCCGTTCGAGGATCCGTTCAAGGATCGGTCGGCCGAGGCGTGGGCGTCGAGCACGTGCTCTGGTTCGGGATCGGTGAGCCGCGGCCCGTCCTGAGGACTCGGCTTGAGCTCGATCGTGGTGCGCAGCGGCACCTCGTGCACGGCGATCACCGCGACCAGGGTGAGCACCGAGACCCCCGCGGCGATGGCGAACAACAACCCGAACGAGTCGCCGTACGCGGACCGGACGATGGCCACCACGGGGGCCGGCAGCGCATCGAGGTTGAGACTCCCGCCGGGTGACCCGCCACTCGAGATCCCCGCGGACCGCAGACCGGTGGCCACGTTGCTCGTGACGTGGTCGGCCAGCACGGCACCCAGGATCGAGACGCCCACCGCACCTCCGAGGGAACGGAAGAACGAGATCGTGGCCGAACTGGCACCGATCTGGGAGACGTCCACGGTGTTCTGCACGGCCAGCACGATGTTCTGCACCAGGGTGCCGACCCCGATGCCGAGGATTGCCATGAAGATGGCGAAGTGCCAGTACGGCGTGGTGTGGTCGGTGAAGCCGAGGCCGACCAGACCGCCGACCATCAGGATCGAACCGAAGACCATCAGCGGCTTCCACCGACCGGTGCGGCTGACCAGCTGACCACCGATGGTCGAGGCCAGCATCTGGGCGACGATGAGCGGGATGGTCATCAGACCGGCCCGGGTCGGGGTGTGACCACCCGCGAGCTGGAAGTACTGGGTCATGAACGTGCTGCTGCCGAACAGGGCGACACCGACGCCGAGGCTGGCGACGATCATCAGCGCGGTGGTGCTGTTACGCAGGATTCGGACCGGGACCATCGGCTCATCGACCTTGAGCTCGACGACCACGGCCAACCCCGCGACCCCGACGAAGCCGCCGAGGAAGATCGCGGTCTGCCAGGAGATCCACCCGTAGGAGCTGCCCGCGAAGGTGACCCAGAGCATCGGCAACGCCGCGGCGATCGCCAGCAGCAACGCACCGAGGTAGTCGATCTTGACGTGGCGACGCACGTGGCTGAGGTGGAGCGTCTTCTGCAGCAGGATGAGGGCGCCGACGGCCAGCGGGACGCAGACGAAGAAGCACCAGCGCCAGTTGACGTGGTCGGTGATCACCCCACCGAGCAGTGGGCCCGAGACGGTGCTGACCGCCATCACGGCGCCCATGTAGCCGGAGTACCGACCGCGCTGTCGCGGCGGGATGATCGAACCGATGATCGACTGGGCCAGCGCGGTGAGCCCGCCCATGCCGAGACCCTGCACGGCGCGGAAGGCCATCATCGGCGGCACGGACTGGGAGAACCCGGCGCCGATGGAGCCGATCACGAAGACGACGATCGACAGCTGGATCAGCAGTTTCTTGCTGAACAGGTCGGAGAGCTTGCCCCAGATCGGGGTGCTGATCGTCATCGCCAGCAGGGAGGCGGTGATCACCCAGGTGTACTGCCGCTGGGTGCCGTTCAGGTCCGACATGATCGTCGGTAGCGCGGTGGAGACGATCGTGGAGGAGAGCAGGGCGGTGAAGAGCGCGGCGAGGATGCCGGTCATCACCTCGAGGATCTGCCGATGGGTGAGCTCGGTGGGAGCCGCGGACGACGCTGCCGCGGGGGGCTGCGTCGCGGTGGTCTGAGTCGTGGAGGTCATGCGTGCACGGGCTTTCTGGTCGAGACCGCAGGAGGCGTGTCGACAGCGGTGTCGGCGAGATCGGGGGGAGAGTCGGGAGTGGGGGAGTTCGGGGCGGGTTCGTCGGGAGTGGGCGAGTTCGGGTCGGGTACGTCGGGAGTGGGGGAGTTCGGGTCGGGTGAGGGTGTGGTCGCGATGAGCGCGGAGCTAAACAGTCGCCGGTGCGCCTCGGGGGCGGTGACCTCGGTGAGCGCGCGCTCGAGCCGGTCCAGCATCTGAGCGGCCTGCTGCGCTTCTCCGTCGGTCCAGTCGGTCAGCATCTCCGAGACCTGTTCGACGTAGACGTTCTGCAGCTGGGCCAGGCGTCGGCAGCCGAGCGTCGTGATCCCGATCAGCGAGGCGCGGCCGTCGGCCGGGTCGGTGGTTCGCTCGACCAACCCCGCACTCTCCAAGGGCACGATCGCCCGCGAGACCACGGAGGGGGCCACGTGCAGCGCCGCGGCGAGATCGCTCGGCCGGGCGTCACCGGCGCGCAGGGTCTTGAGCACCCCGATCGGGGTGCCGGAGGCGCCCATGTCCCCGGACTGGCGATGGGCGACCGCGCGGGTGGCGCGGACCAACGAGCTCATCGACCCCAGCAGGGCCGCCGCTTCGTCGTGACCGATCGACATACCTTCCTTTCCCTTTTGATTGCTGTCCGCAACGATAACGAGAAAGCTTGCATAGGGCAACTATCCCTTGGTCCGGGCTTTGACCGCCGGCACGGACGACTCGAGCCTCGGGCCTTCCGGCTGGTAAGTTGCTGCCGAAGCCACCCTTTAAGACCCTTCCAGTGAGGCAGGAAAGGACGGTCATGACCGACCCCGTGCCCCCGCCTGCCCTGCTCGTCCTCGAAGACGGCACCACCTTCCGAGGTCGATCCTTCGGGGCGAGCGGGGAGACCTTCGGCGAAGCCGTGTTCTCCACCGGGATGTCGGGCTACCAGGAGACCCTCACCGACCCCAGCTATCACCGCCAGGTCGTCGTTGCCACGGCTCCGCACATCGGCAACACCGGCTGGAACGACGAGGACGACGAGTCGCGCCGGATCTGGGTCAGCGGGTACGTCGTCCGCGACCCCGCCCGGATCCCCTCCAGCTGGCGCTCGCGGCGCAGCCTGGCCGAGGCGTTGGCCGGTCAGGGGGTGGTCGGCATCAGCGAGGTCGACACCAGGGCGTTGACCCGGCACCTTCGTGAGCGCGGCGCGATGCGGGTAGGTATCTCCTCCATCGAGGTCGACCCGCAGGCGCTGCTGCAGCGGGTGCTCAGCTCCCCGACGATGCTGGGTGCGCACCTGGCCGACGACGTCAGTACCTCCGAGGCGTACGTGATCGGCGCTCACGGCGCCGCCGACTACCGCGTCGTGGCGGTGGACCTCGGGATCAAGTCGATGACGCCGTACCGGATGGCCGAGCGCGGTATCCAGACCCACGTCGTGCCGTCGAGCACCACGTTTGCCGAGATCGCCGCTCTGCACCCCGACGGCGTCTTCTTCTCCAACGGCCCGGGGGACCCCGGCGCAGCCGACGGACCGGTCGAGCTGTTGCAAGACGTGCTGGCCGCGAAGATCCCCTACTTCGGGATCTGCTTCGGCAACCAGATCTTCGGCCGCGCCCTGGGCTTCGGGACCTTCAAGCTGGGGTACGGCCACCGCGGCATCAACCTGCCGGTGATGGACCTGACGACCCGAAAGGTCGAGATCACCAGCCACAACCACGGGTTCGCTGTCCAGGCCGCACCGGGGGAGAAGCTCACGACTCCGTACGGCGTCGCCGAGGTCAGCCACGTCTGCCTCAACGACGAGGTGGTCGAAGGTCTGCAGCTCAGTGACGACGACGGCCGCCTGACGGCGTTCTCGGTGCAGTACCACCCCGAGGCCGCCGCCGGCCCTCACGACGCCAGCTACCTCTTCGACCGCTTCGTGCAGATGATGGCGAACCACCAGCAAGAAAAGGGCCTCTGATGCCGAGACGTAGCGACATCAAGTCGATCCTGGTCATCGGCTCTGGCCCGATCGTCATCGGCCAGGCCTGTGAGTTCGACTACTCCGGCACCCAGGCCTGCCGGGTGCTGAAGGCCGAGGGCTTCCGGGTGATCCTGGTCAACTCGAACCCGGCGACGATCATGACCGACCCCGAGTTCGCGCACGCCACCTACGTCGAGCCGATCACCCCCGACGTGGTGGCCAAGGTGATCGAGAAGGAGCGACCCGACGCCGTGCTGGCCACCCTGGGTGGGCAGACCGCGCTCAACACCGCCATCGCCCTGCACGAGCGGGGTGTGTTGGAAAAGTACGGCGTCGAGCTCATCGGCGCCTCGGTCGAGGCCATTCAGCGGGGTGAGAACCGCGAGCAGTTCAAGACCATCGTGGAGAACCTGAAGGGCGTCGCCGGGGGCCCGGCCGAGGTCGCCCGCAGCCTGGTCTGCCACACCATCGAGGAGGTGGTCGCGGCCGCCGAGGAGCTGGGCTACCCGGTCGTGGTCCGGCCCAGCTTCACGATGGGCGGCGTAGGGTCCGGCTTCGCCCACCACGAGAGCGAGCTCCGCCGGATCGCCGGCACCGGGCTCGCCGCCAGCCCGACCACCGAGGTGTTGATCGAGGAGTCCATCCTCGGCTGGAAGGAGTACGAGCTGGAGGTGATGCGCGACAAGGCCGACAACGTCGTGATCGTCTGCAGCATCGAGAACCTCGACCCGATGGGCGTGCACACCGGTGACTCGATCACCGTCGCTCCGGCGATGACCCTGACCGACCGGGAATACCAGCGGATGCGCGACGTGGCCATCGAGATCATCCGCGCCGTCGGGGTCGACACCGGCGGCTGCAACATCCAGTTCGCGATCAACCCCGCCGACGGCCGGCTGATCGTGATCGAGATGAACCCGCGGGTCTCCCGCTCCTCGGCGCTGGCCTCCAAGGCGACCGGCTTCCCGATCGCCAAGATCGCGGCGATGGTGGCGATCGGCTACACCCTCGACGAGATCCCCAACGACATCACCGAAGCCACCCCGGCGAGCTTCGAGCCCAGCCTGGACTACGTGGTGGTCAAGGTGCCGCGGTTCGCGTTTGAGAAGTTCCCCACCGCGGACTCGACACTGACCACCCACATGAAGAGCGTCGGCGAGGCGATGGCTATCGGCCGGAACTTCACCGAGGCCCTGGGCAAGGCGCTGCGCAGCCTCGAAGACCCCCGCGCCCCGTTCGACTTCGCCACCCCCGTGACCGCGTCGGCCGCCGAGCTGCTGATCACGGCCGCGCGCCCGCACGACGGCCGGCTCGGCGTGGTGGTGCAGGCGATGCGGGCCGGTGCGACCGTCGAGCAGGTGTTCGAGGCCACCGGGATCGACCCCTGGTTCTGCGACCAGCTGGCGCTGCTGCTCGAGGTCGCCGCGGAAGTCCGCGACGCGCCCGAGCTGACCGCCGAGGTGCTGCGGCGCGCGAAACGCCACGGCATCTCCGACGCCCAGATCGGTGCGCTGCGACACCTGCCCGAGGCGGTCGTCCGCGGAGTCCGCTGGGCGCTGGGGCTGCGTCCGGTCTACAAGACCGTGGACACCTGCGCCGCAGAGTTCGCCGCCAAGACGCCGTACCACTACAGCTCCTACGACACCGAGACCGAGGTGGCCCCACGCATCAAGCCGGCGGTGTTGATCCTGGGCAGCGGGCCGAACCGGATCGGGCAGGGGATCGAGTTCGACTACTCCTGCGTGCACGCCTCGATGGCGCTGTCCGCCCGGGGTTACGAGACGGTCATGGTCAACTGCAACCCCGAGACCGTCTCCACCGACTACGACACCTCCGATCGGCTCTACTTCGAGCCGCTCACCCTGGAGGATGTGCTCGAGGTCGTGCACGCTGAGCTCGCGGCCGGGCCGGTGGCCGGAGTGATCGTCCAGCTCGGTGGGCAGACCCCGCTGCGGCTCGCCCAGGCCCTCAAGAACGCCGGGGTCCCGATCGTCGGCACCAGCCCCGAGGCCATTCACCTGGCCGAGGAACGAGGCGCCTTTTCCGACGTGCTCGACCGGGCCGGGCTGGTCGCGCCGCGGCACGGGATGGCCCGCAGCTTCGAGGAGGCCAAGCGGATCGCCGACGACCTCGGCTACCCGGTGCTGGTCCGCCCGTCCTACGTGCTCGGTGGTCGCGGGATGGAGATCGTCTACGACGAGAACGCGCTCAGTGGCTACATCGAGCGTGCGACCGACGTCAGCCCTGAGCACCCCGTGCTGGTCGACCGCTTCCTCGACGACGCGATCGAGATCGACGTGGACGCCCTCTACGACGGCACGGACCTCTACCTGGGTGGGGTGATGGAGCACATCGAGGAAGCCGGGGTGCACTCGGGCGACTCCGCGTGCGCGCTGCCGCCGATCACCTTGGGTGGTGAGGTCGTCGACCGGATCCGGGCGGCCACCGAAGCGATCGCGGCCGGCGTCGGGGTCCGGGGTCTGATCAACATCCAGTTCGCCCTGGCCGGTGACGTGCTCTACGTGCTCGAGGCCAACCCGCGCGCCAGCCGTACCGTCCCGTTCGTCTCCAAGGCCACCGGCACCCCGTTGGCCAAGGCGGCCGCCCGGATCATGCTGGGGGAGACGATCGCCGAGCTGCGGGTCGAGGGCCTGCTGGTCACCGGCGACGACGGCGCGACGCCGCGTCCCGGCGCCCCCATCGCGGTCAAGGAGGCGGTGATGCCCTTCAACCGCTTCCGCACCGACGACGGCGCCTCGGTCGACACCATCCTCGGGCCCGAGATGAAGTCCACCGGTGAGGTGATGGGACTCGACGTCACCTTCGGGACGGCGTTTGCCAAGAGCCAGGAGGCGGGCTTCGGCTCGTTGCCCGGCACGGGCCGGGTCTTCGTGTCGGTGGCCAACCGCGACAAGCGGCACGCGATCTTCCCGGTCAAGCGGCTGGCCGACCTGGGCTTTCAGATCCTGGCCACCGCCGGCACCGCCTCGGTGCTGCGTCGCCACGGGGTGGTGGTGACCACGATGCGCAAGCACAGCCAAGGGCCTGGTCCCGACGGCGAGAAGACCATCGTGCAAGCGATCCTGGACAACGAGGTCGACCTGGTCTTCAACACCCCGCACGGGCTGAGCCCCGACGGACGGCCGCGGTTCGACGGGTACGAGATCCGCACCGCCGCGGTGCTGCGCTCTATTCCGTGCGTCACGACCGTGCAGGGGTTGGCGGCCGCGGTGCAGGGGATCGAGGCGATCCGCACCGGGGAGATCACCGTGCGTTCGTTGCAGTCCTGGGCCGCCGGCACCACATGACCGGCCCGCACGGCCGCCGGTGCCGATGATTGGCTACCGCCGGGTGGTCCGCCCGCTGCTCTTCCGCTACGGCGGTGGCGACGCCGAGAGGGTGCACGAGGCCACACTGCGGGTGATCGCCGCCACGGGCTCCACCACCCCGGGACGACGGTTGCTGTCGATGATCTCCAGCCGACCGCGGACGCCGGTGACCGTGGCCGGCGTGGACTTCCCCGGTCTGGTGGGGCTGGCGGCGGGCATGGACAAGGACGGGGTCGCGGTCGCGTCCTGGGCGGCCCTCGGCTTCGCTCACGCCGAGCTGGGTACCGTCACCGCCCACCCACAACCCGGTAACGATCGTCCGCGCCTGGTCCGGTTGCCGGCCAGTGGCGGCCTGGTCAACCGGATGGGTTTCAACAACGCGGGCGCGACGGCGCTGGCGTCGCGGCTGGCCGCGGCCGGCGTCCGGCGGGGCAACGGCGCCGTCGGGATGCCCCTGGGGATCTCGATCGGGAAGACCAAGATCACCCCGCTCGCCGAGGCGACGCAGGACTACCTGACGTCACTGCGCCTGCTGACGCCGTACGCCGACTACGTCGCCGTCAACGTGTCGAGCCCCAACACCGCGGGCCTGCGATCGCTGCAGGACGCCGAGACCCTGGCTGAGCTCGTCCGCGCGCTGGTGGCCGCAGCCGACGGCGTCCCGATCTTCGTCAAGATCGCCCCCGACCTCGCCCCCGGCGCCCTCGACGAGGTCGTCGGGGTCGCCGAGGACAACGGGGCCGGCGGGCTGGTCGTCGCCAACACGACGCTGTCCCGCGACGGCGTCCGCGCCGACGAACGGGTGCTCGCCGACCAGGCCGGGGGCCTTTCGGGCGCACCGCTGACCCGCCGGGCCCGTGGGGTCGTCGGCCGGGTCGCGGCGCGCAGCCGACTGCCGGTGATCGGGGTCGGCGGGGTGATGACCGCCGCCGACGCCCAGGCGCTGCTCGACCTGGGCGCGCGCCTCGTGCAGGTCTACACGGGCTACGTCTTCGCCGGACCCGAGCTCGTGTCCGCCATCAACCGACACTGCCGACCCTGGCCACGACCGCAGCCGAGCCCCGACCCGCAGGAGACCACGTGACCCCGCTGCCCTTCGGAGCCCGCCTGACTGCGGCCATTGCCGAGCGGGGTCGGCTGTGCGTCGGCATCGACCCGCACCCGCACCTGCTGGCGTCCTGGGGGCTGGAAGCCGACGTCGCCGGGCTCGAGACGATGGCCCGGGGTCTCGTCGAGGCGGTCGGCCCCCTGGTCGCCGCCCTCAAGCCGCAATCGGCTTTCTTCGAGGCGTACGGCTCGGCCGGGATCGCCGTCCTCGAACGGGTGCTGGCCGACTGCGCCCAGGTCGGGGCGCTGAGCGTGCTGGACGTCAAACGCGGCGACATCGGGTCGACCATGGCGGCCTACGCCGCCGCGTACCTCGTCGACGGCGCACCGTTGGCGGCCGACGCCATCACCCTCAGCCCCTACCTCGGCTTCGGCTCGCTGCAGCCGGCCGTCGAGCTAGCGACGCAGACGGGTCGCGGACTGTTCGTGCTCGCCCACACCAGCAACCCCGAGGGTCCCGAGATTCAGCTGGCGCAGTCCCGCGGTCGTACGGTCGGCCAGTACGTCGTCGACGCGGCCGCCGCCCTGAACGCCGGGGTCACCCCGCTCGGCAGCATCGGGATCGTGGTGGGTGCCACGGTGGGGGACATCGGGACCGACTTCGGTGCCCTCAACGGACCGGTACTGGCGCCCGGCGTCGGCGCACAGGGTGGCACGCTGGCCGACCTGCGGGCCATCTTCGGCGCCGACCTGCCCGGCGTGCTCCCGGCCACGAGCCGCGAGATCATCGCTGTCGGCCCGGAGCCGGCCGCCCTGCGCGAAGCGGTCGAGCGCACCCTGGACACGCTGCGCTGACCGAACGACCGCCGTACGCCGCTCGAACACCCCCTGGTCCGTCGAACACCCGCTATAGCCCCTGTTCGAGCGCCCAAAGGGTGTTCGAGCGCAGGAGGAAGGAGCCGCAGGAGGAGGAGCGCGGACCCGGTCAGTGACCCCTGCCGGGTTCGGGGCGGTGCTCCGCCTCACCGACGTGCTTGGTCAGCCAGCGGTTCAACGGCGCGCCTGCCTCGAACGTGGCGAGCACGAACGCCAGCACGCGGTCTCCGTCGCGCAGGGCCGATCCCCCGAGCCGGTCGGAGGCGATCAACCCCTTCTGCCGCAGCAGCTCGATCCGCGGGTGGTCACGCCGGTAGCCCCGCGGCGCGGTTGTCAGCGGCGCGGACCCACCCGGGCCCACCTCGAGGTATTTCTGCACCGCGTTCAGGGCCCGCCGCAGCGCCGCGGCCGACCCGGGGTCGTCGACCGCCGCCCGGAAGCGCTCGAGCTGGTCGGGGCTGAAGACGTAGGCCCCGGTGGCGCAGAGCAGCCCGTCCGCGTCGAGGTGCAGGTAGCGCACGCCACCGCGGTCCTCGTGGACCGCGCCGTGCTGCAGCTTGTACGGCGACTTGTCGGCGCTGAAGCGGACGTCACGGTGGATCCGGAACACGTGGAAGGTCCCGTACCGGGGCGGAAGGGCCGCCAGCAGCGCGGCCATCGGTTCCTTGACCGCTCGGTCGAAGACGTCGCGCTGTGCGGCGAAGTGCTCCCGGCTGTTGTCGTCCTCCAGCGCGGCGAAGAACTCGGTAGCAGCGGACGGGAAGCCGATCGACGTCATGGGGGGAGCGTAGGAGCAGTCGGCTCCGGTGGTGAGATAGGTTCGCCACACCCCCGACATCAGGTGCAGGAGCTAGTCATCGTGCCCGTTCCCCCGCTCAGTGAGGAACAACGCCGCCTCGCGCGGAACGCCGCGACCCAGGCGCGGCGTCGTCGAGCCGACGTCAAGGACGCGCTTCGTTCCGGCCAGCAGTCCCTCAGCGACGTGCTGGCCCTGGCTGAGGAGGACGACGTGGTGGCTCACACCAAGGTCAAGGACGTGTTGCGTTGTCTGCCGCGGGTCGGCGACGTCCGGGCCGACGCGGTGATGGAGCGGCTGCAGATCGCCCCCAACCGGCGGCTGCGTGGACTCGGTCGGCACCAGTCGGCCGCGCTCATCGCCGAGTTCGCATGAGCCTGGCCCGGTGGCCGCGCCGTCTACCGTCCGCCCACCGCTCGGCATGACCTCTCGGCTCACCGTCGTCTCAGGTCCCGCCGGAGTCGGCAAGGGCACCGTCACGAGCCGGCTCGCCGCGCAGTGTCCTGACCTCTGGGTGTCGGTGTCGGCGACCACCCGCCCGCCGCGGACCGGTGAGGTCCACGGTGTGCACTACCTCTTCGTCAGCGACCCCGAGTTCGACGAGCTGGTGGCCACCGACGCGCTGCTCGAGTGGGCAGTCGTGCACCGGGCAGCGCGGTACGGCACGCCCCGGCGACCGGTGGTCGACGCACTGGCCCAGGACGTGGTCGCGATCGCCGAGCTCGACCTGCAGGGGGCCCGCCAGGTCCGGCAGCGGATGCCCGAAGCCCGGCTGGTGTTCTTGGCCCCGCCGTCGTGGGAGGAGCTGGTCCGTCGGTTGAGCGGCCGCGGCACCGAGACCGGCGCTCAGCAGCAGGGCCGACTGGAGACCGCCAAGGCCGAGCTGGCGGCCGCCACCGAGTTCGACCACGTCATCGTGAACCACGAAGTAGGCCAGGCCGTGGCGGAGTTGGTAGGCTTGCTCCGCCGGTGACTCGTGGTCTCGTTCGGTGTGCCCTCGGGCTGCCCGACAACGAGTCACTCGAAGGCTCTCACACGTTCTCAAGCGAAGGCCCATCTTGCCTCACAACCGTTTCGTCGTCGAAGGCATCACCAACCCGCCGATCGACGAGCTGCTGACCCACTCCGACTCGAAGTACAAGCTGGTCCTCTACGCCGCGAAGCGCGCTCGCCAGATCAACGCCTACTACTCCCAGCTCGGCGAGGGACTGCTCGACAACGTCGGTCCGCTGGTCGAGACCGCCGTCCAGGAGAAGCCGCTATCGATCGCGCTGCGCGAGGTCAACGCCGGTCTGCTCAGCTGCACCGACATCGACCCCGAGGCCGAGGCCGAGGCAGCTGCCGCCGGACCCGAGCTGAGCGTCGTCGACGATCCCGACGCGAGCGCCTGACCCGTCGAGCTCAGACCCGCACCGATCCTGCCGATCGCGTGAGCCCGTCGTCTCACCCGCGCGTCGTACTCGGCGTCGCCGGCGGGATCGCGGCGTACAAGGCCGGTGAGCTCCTGCGGCGACTGACCGAATCCGGGCACGACGTGACCGTCGCTCCGACGGACGCGGCGCTGGAGTTCGTGGGCGCGGCCACCTGGGCGGCGCTGTCGGGCCGTCCCGTCCACACCACGGTCTGGGAGGAGGCCCACCGGGTTCCGCACGTGGCCCTCGGCCGCGAGGCCGACCTGGTGCTGGTCGCGCCGGCGACCGCCGACCTGCTGGCTCGGGCCGCCTCCGGTCGGGCCGACGACCTGCTCACCAACGTCTTGCTGACGACCAGCGCGCCGGTGGTGCTGGCGCCGGCCATGCACACCGAGATGTGGCAGCACCCCGCCACCGTGGCCAACGTGGCCACCCTGCGCTCCCGTGGTGTGGTGGTGATCGACCCCGACTCCGGCCGACTGACGGGAGCCGACTCGGGCCCGGGTCGGCTGCCCGCGCCGGCCGAGATCTTCGCCGTCGCGTCGAAGATGCTGACCCGACCCGAGGTCGCCCGGCTCGCCGCGGCCCAGGACCTGGCCGGTCTGCGGGTGACGGTCAGCGCCGGCGGCACCCGTGAGCACCTCGACCCGGTGCGGTACCTCGGCAACTCCTCCTCGGGTCGGATGGGTTGGGCCCTGGCCCGGGCGGCCCGGCTGCGGGGGGCGGCCGTCCGACTGGTCGCGGCCAACGTCGACCTCGACCCCCCGCCCGACGTCGAGGTGGTCCGGGTCGGCTCGACCGCCGACCTGCACGCGGCCATGACGGCTGCCGCCACCGACAGCGACATCGTGGTGATGGCCGCCGCCCCGGCGGACTACACGCCGGCCGACTACGCCCGTACCAAGATCAAGAAGGACGGCGACGCCGGGCTCCGGCTGGAGCTGCAGCAGACCACCGACGTCCTCGCCGACCTGGTCAGGAACCGGATCGGATTGACCCCGGTGCTCGTCGGGTTCGCGGCGGAGACGGCCAGCGACCACGACGAGCTGCTCGCCCTCGGCCGGGCCAAGCTGATCCGCAAGGGTGCCGACCTGCTCGCCCTCAACGCGGTCGGCCGCGACCTCACTTTCGGGGCCGAGCAGAGCGCGCTCGCCGTCCTGCCCCACGAGTCGGAGCTGACCATCGCCAGCAAGGACGTCCACGCCCACCGGATCTTGGATTCAGCCGACGCTCAGCGTCGGAGTGGGTAACCTGAGCCGTCATCGGAGCCGACAGTCGGCCCGCAGCACCCAGCACGCGCTAGGAGACCTCGAGCATGGCCGGACGCCTCTTCACCTCCGAGTCGGTGACCGAGGGTCACCCCGACAAGATCGCCGACCAGATCAGCGACACCGTGCTCGATGCGCTGCTCGCCCAGGACCCGCAGAGCCGCGTCGCGGTGGAGACGTTGGTCACCACGGGTCTGGTGGTCGTCGCCGGTGAGGTGACCACCCGGGCCTACGTGGAGATCCCGAAGCTGGTCCGCGAGCGGATCGTGGAGATCGGCTACGACTCCTCGACGAAGGGGTTCGACGGCAACTCGTGCGGCGTGCAGATCGCCATCGGTGCGCAGAGCGCCGACATCGCCCAGGGCGTCGACTCCGCCTACGAACAGCGGGCCGAGAACTCCGTCGACGTGCTCGACCTGCAGGGCGCCGGTGACCAGGGTCTGATGTTCGGCTACGCGTGCACCGAGACCGAGAGCCTGATGCCGCTGCCCATCCACCTGGCCCACCGGCTCGCCGAGCGGTTGTCGGCGGTCCGCAAGGACGGCACCGTGCCCTACCTGCGTCCCGACGGCAAGACCCAGGTCACGATCGAGTACGACGGGGACCGGCCCGTCCGGGTCGACACCGTGGTGCTCTCCAGCCAGCACGCCGCCGACATCGACCTCGACACGCTGCTGACTCCCGACATCCGCAAGCACGTCATCGAGCCCACGCTGGCCGACTACGAGATCGACACGACCGACTACCGGCTGCTGGTCAACCCGACCGGACGCTTCGAGATCGGCGGCCCCATGGGTGACGCCGGCCTCACCGGTCGCAAGATCATCGTCGACACGTACGGCGGCATGGCCCGGCACGGCGGCGGGGCGTTCTCGGGCAAGGACCCGTCGAAGGTGGACCGCTCCGCGGCGTACGCGATGCGCTGGGTGGCCAAGAACGTGGTGGCCGCGGGGCTGGCCGACCGCTGCGAGGTGCAGGTCGCCTACGCGATCGGGGCGGCCCACCCGGTCGGCTTCTACGTCGAGTGCTTCGGGACCGAGAAGGTTCCGGTCGCGCAGATCCAGCAGGCCGTGCTCGCGACCTTCGACCTTCGACCAGCGGCGATCATCGACGCGTTGGACCTCAAACGTCCGATCTACGCCCAGACGGCCCGTTACGGTCACTTCGGTCGCGACCTGCCCGAGCTGACCTGGGAGGCGACCGACCGGGCCGACGCCCTGTCGGCGGCCGTCAAGGGCTGAGGCGCGGCGGGCACCGGCCGTCCGGCCGGCACCCGGCGGACTGTCCGTGGGCGTCGCTAGCGTGCGAGGCACTGACCGCCACGTCCCAGGAGTGCCCATGAACGACGACGACGACGGGCACCCGTGAGCGGACCCGTCGCGCCCGACCTGTCGGGGGCCGGAGCCGTGGTCGAACCGGAGCTACCGGTTGCCCGCGTCGCCCTGGACGTGTCCCTGCAGCACCTCGACCGTCCGTTCGACTACCGGGTCACCGCCGACCAGGATGCGGCTGCGGTGGTGGGGGCCCGCGTCCGGGTCCGGTTCGCCGGCCAGCAGCGGGACGGCTTCGTGCTGGAGCGGCTGGCCGCGTCCGAGCACGACGGCCGGCTCGCGCCGTTGACCAAGGTGATCTCCCCCGAGCCCGTGCTGACCCCCACCGTGGCCCGGCTGATCCGTGCGGTCGCCGACCACTACGCGGGCAGCTTCGCCGACGTGATGCGGCTGGCGGTCCCGCCCCGGCACGCCAGCACCGAGAAGGCGGTGCCGACGTCGGATCCGGCGGTTCCCCAGGAGCCGGCGGGGCCTGGTCCGTTCGGCGCCTACCCCGACGGGCCCGAGCTGCTGACCGCCCTGGCGGCAGGTCGGAGTCCGCGGGCCGCCTGGCAGGTGGCTCCGGCGGCGACCGAGGCGGGGGGCTGGGCCTTGGGGTTCGCGGCCGCGACCGCGGCCACGGTCGCGTCCGGCCGAGGCGCGCTGCTGGTGGTTCCCGACCAACGCGACCTCGACCGGCTCGCGGCGGCGTGCACCCAGGTACTCGGACCCAAGACGTTCGCGGTGCTGTCGGCCGACCTCGGCCCCTCGGCGCGCTACCGGGCCTTCCTGCACGCCCGGCGCGGACGGGTGAAGGTGGTGATCGGCACCCGCGCAGCCGCCTTCGCTCCGGTACCGGACCTCGGCCTGGTGGCGCTGTGGGACGACGGCGACGACCTGCTCGCCGAGCCCCGCGCGCCCTACCCCCACGCCCGCGACGTGGTGGCCCTGCGGGTCGCCCACGAGCAGACCGCAGCGGTGTTCGCCGGCTACGGACGCAGCTGCGAGGTGCAGCAGTGGGTCGAGCGCGGCTGGCTGCGGCCACTGGCCCTGCCTCGCACGGCGCTGCGTCGGACCGCACCGCGGATGCGGGTGGCCCTCGACTCCGACCTCGCCCGCGAGCGCGACCCGTCGGGCGGCGCCGCGCGGCTCCCGCACGAGGTCTTCGAGCTGGTGCGCCAGGCGCTGCCGCAGGGCCCGGTGCTCGTCCAGGTCCCGCGGACCGGCTACCTCGCCGCGCTGGCCTGCCAGACCTGCCGCGAGCGCGTGTCGTGCCCGCACTGCGGTGGTCCCGTCCGGGTGCGGCGCGGTTCTGACGGCGCGCGGGCCCAGCCGTCCTGCGGCTGGTGCGGCCGGTTGGTGACCGGCTGGGTCTGCCCGACGTGCGGCGACACCCGGTGGCGGGCGCCGGTGGTCGGCGCGGGGCGGACCGCCGAGGAGCTGGGCAAGGCGTTCCCGGGCACGACCGTCCGGCGGTCGACGGGCGACTCCGTGCTGCGTGAGATCCCCGCCGACCCGGCCCTGGTGGTGGCGACCCCGGGCGCCGAGCCGAGCGTGGCGGGCGGATACGCCGCCGCGCTCCTGCTCGACGCCGGCCAGCTGCTGCTGCGGAGCGACCTGCGGGCGGGCGAGGAGGCGCTGCGCCGCTGGCTGAACGCCACCGCCCTGGTCCGTCCCGGCTCCGCGGGCGGGACCGTGCTGGCGGTCGGGCCCAGCGAGGCCCGGGCCCTGCAGGCCCTGGTCCGGACCGACCCGGCCGCCTTCGCCGCCCGTGAGCTGGTCGAGCGCGCCGAGGCCCACTTTCCCCCCGCCGCCAAGCTGGTGAGCGTCGACGGCTCTGCGGCGGCGCTGACCGAGCTCATCGCCCTGGCCCGGCTGCCCGAGCTCACCGAGCAGCTCGGACCGGTCGAGCTGCCGCCGTCCGCCACCCCGAGCTACCTCGAGGGTCCGCTGCTGCGGCTGATCCTGCGGGCTCCCTCGGCCCAGGGCTCTGGCCTGGTCGAGGCGGTGAAGCATGCGTCGGCGACCCGGAACGCCCGCAAGAGTGAGGGGGCGCTGCGCGTCACCGTCGACCCGGTCCAGATCGACTGACCACCCTCGTCCGCGTGCACCTCGGTGCGCCAGTTCACGGTTCGGACGTCGGCGATGTCCGGGTCGCTCGACCACCCCCGTAGGATCGTCGGCCGTGAGACTCGCCTTCGCCGGAACACCCGAGGTCGCCCTGCCGTCCCTGGATGCGCTGGTGGCCTCCGAGCACGACGTGGTGGCCGTGGTCACCCGCCCCGACGCACCGCGGGGGCGAGGCCGGACCCTGCACCCGAGCCCGGTCGCCGCGCGCGCCGCGGAGCTGGGGATCGAGACGCTGAAACCCACGAAGCCGCGCGATCCCAACTTCGTGGCCCGGCTCGTCGAGCTCGCACCCGACTGCTGCCCGGTGGTCGCCTACGGTGCCCTCGTCCCGCAGCACGTGATCGACATCCCCACCCACGGCTGGGTCAACCTGCACTTCTCGGTGCTGCCGCGCTGGCGGGGTGCCGCACCGGTGCAGCATGCGGTGCTCGCGGGTGACGAGACGAGCGGGGCCAGCACCTTCTCCCTGGTCGCCGCCCTCGACGCCGGCGCCGTCTACCAGACCCTGACCGAGCCGATCGGCCCCACCGATACCTCCGGTGACCTGCTCCAGCGCCTGTCGCACTCCGGGGCGGCGCTGCTCGTCGCGACCCTCGACGGGATCGCCGCCGGCACCCTGAGCCCCGTCGAGCAGCCCATGGAGGGCATCACCCTCGCCCCCAAGATCAGCGTCGCGGACGCCCGCCTCGACTGGACGCTGGACGCGGCAACCCTGGACCGGCGGATCCGCGGCTGCAGCCCGGCACCCGGCGCCTGGACGACCTTTCGCGGCGACCGGTTCAAGGTCGGCTCCGCTGCGGTGGACGCCGAGGGCGCCACCCTGGCCCCGGGTGAAGTCGAGGTCACCAAGAAGCAGCTGCGGGTCGGGTCAGGCACGGTGCCGCTGGTGCTGGGTGAGGTCCAGGCGCAGGGCAAGAAGCCGATGCGCGGCGCCGACTGGGCCCGCGGGGTGAGCATCGCGGCGGGGGAGTCGCTCGGCAGATGAGTCCCGCCGGCCGTCGGCCCGCTGGAGCACGTGGTGCTCGCCGGACCGATCCCGCGCGTCGGGTCGCTTTCGACGCGCTCCGGGCGGTCCACGCCCACGACGCCTACGCCAACCTGGTGCTCGCCGACCTGCTTCACGCGCGCCACCTCTCGAGCCGGGACGCCGCCTTCGCCACCGAGCTGCTCGCCGGGACCTGCCGGGCCCAGGGCACCTACGACGCCATCCTGGTCGCGGCGTCCGGTCGCGAGCTGCGCACCCTGCAGCCCGCCGTCGTCGACGTGCTGCGCCTCGGGGTCCACCAGCTGCTCGCGATGCGGGTCCCCAGCCACGCGGCGGTCACCGCGAGCGTCGATCTCGCTGCGTCCGCGGTGGGTGAGCGCGTCACCGGCGTCGTGAACGCCGTTCTGCGCAAGGTCGCCGCGGCCGACCTCGACGGCTGGGTCGAGCGACTGACCGCCGGTCTCGACCCGCTCGCCGCGCAGGCGTTGCGGACGGCCCATCCCGCGTGGGTCTGCGCGGCGATCGGCGACCTGCTGGGGAACGAGGCGGAGGAGGCCCTGCGGGCCGACAACCTCGCCCCGCAGACCACGCTGGTCGCCCGGCCAGGGCTGGCGAGCGTCGCCGAGCTCGTCGCGGCGGGAGCCACGCCGGGCCGGTGGTCGCCGTACGCCGCGACCTGGGCCAGTGCCCCGGGCGAGCTGGCCGCCGTCCGCGAAGGTCGGGCCGGCGTGCAGGACGAGGGGTCGCAGCTGGTCACGCTCGCCCTGGCCCGAGCCGCCGGGGCGGGGACGACGCGGGGCGACCAGCCCGGTGGCTGGCTCGACCTCTGCGCCGGCCCCGGTGGCAAGGCGGCTCTCCTCGCCGGCCTGGCGGCCGAACGGGAGGAGTGGGTGCTGGCTTCGGAGATCTCGGTGCACCGGGCCCGGCTCGTTGCTCAGGCGCTGGCCCGCTACCCCTCCGCATGGACCGTGGTGGCCGACGGTCTTCGGCCTCCGTGGCGGCCGGCGTCCTTCGCCCGGGTGCTGGCCGACGTGCCGTGCACCGGGCTGGGTGCGCTCCGGCGTCGACCCGAGTCGCGGTGGCGCCGCGGACCCGAGTCCGTCGAGCAGCTGCACCCGTTGCAGGTTGGGCTGCTCAGCTCCGCGCTCGAGGCGGCCGCCCCCGGCGGCGTGGTCGCCTACGTCACCTGCTCGCCCCACCGTCGCGAGACCGTCGATGTGGTCAGCGACGTACTGGCCCACGTCTCGGACCGGGGCGACGACATCGAGGTGCTCGACGCCACGGCCCTGCTGTCCGAGGTGCCCGACGCCGCCGTCGAGGCGTCCTGGGGTCGGGCCGTGCAGCTCTGGCCACACCGGCACGGCACCGACGCGATGTTCCTGGCCTTGCTGCGGAAGGGGTAGGACTCCTCGGGCCACGGGCGTCAGGTCCGGACGGTCGGACGCACCAACGCCGCCATGGTCGCCACGATCACCAGCACGGTGGCGGCGATCACGATCAGGTGGATGTCGACCGGGCCACCGTCGTACATCGTCAGGCCGACGGCGAGGAACGCCACAGTGAGCACGAGCATCGCCAGCCGGGGCACCCGGCGCAGGCCCAGCATCAGCACCACGACGGGCAGGACGTACCAGGCCACGCTGGCCGCCCCCAGCGCGTTGATCTGCGCCACGGCGGCGTCGGTGCCGGGGAGCCCGAGCACGAGGGCCGGGAAGAACATGGCGGTGCAGTGCAGCACCAGCCCGAGCAGGCCGACCACGACCAGGACGACGTCGGCCACCCAGAGCCGGGCGGCCGAGCGCAGGGGCAGCCCTGCCGAGAGAAACCGGGCCGCGACGCCCGCCACCACGAACGCGATCAGCAGGACGACGAGGGACACGGGCACACCCCGATGCTAGGAGCAGGTGCCCACGACGACGGCTTAGTACGACCGCTAAGCCTCGACCGACGATCTGGGCGTGCCCGCACCTCCGGGGCTCGGACACCGTCAGGACGTCGTCGCTAGATTGACCCCCGTGGCCCCGCCGAACGTGATCATGCCCAGTCTGCTTGCCGCCGACTTCGCCAACCTGCAGCGGGAGATCGAACGCATCCCCGGGGCTGATGCGCTGCACGTCGACGTGATGGACAACCACTTCGTCCCGAACCTGACGCTGGGGTTGCCGGTCGTCGAGGCGGTGCGCAAGGTGACCCCGGCGATGCTCGACATCCACCTGATGATCGAGGATCCCGACCGCTGGGCGCCCTCGTACGCCGAGGCGGGGGCCGAGTCGGTCACCTTCCACATCGAGGCCGCGAGCGCCCCGGTCAAGTTAGCCCGCGACCTGCGCGAGCGGTCCGCCCGCGCCGGGATGGCCCTGCGACCCGCAACCCCGATCGAGCCCTACGCGGATCTGCTCGGCGAGCTCGACATGGTGCTGATCATGACGGTGGAGCCGGGCTTCGGTGGGCAGAGCTTCCTCGACCTGTGCCTGCCCAAGATCCGCCGGGCCCGGGCGCTGCTGGAGAAGACCGGCGGCGACATCTGGCTCCAGGTCGACGGCGGGGTGGGCCTGGACACCATCGTGCGCTGCGCCGAGGCCGGGGCGAACGCGTTCGTCGCCGGCTCGTCGGTCTTCGGCGCCGACGACCCCGACGCCATGGTGACCGCGCTCCGAGACGCCGCCGCCGGGGTCTGATCCGCGGTGTCGGGTTTCCCCCCGCGCGTGGGGAACCGTTTCCCTCCGCCGAGAACCCGCCATGGGCAGTGAAGGTTTCCCCCACGCGCGTGGGGGACCAAACGCCACT
>JBPCRP010000044.1:0-19329 GCA_050996715.1 Propionibacteriaceae bacterium | reverse complement strand
CGGCTGGGGACAGTGTGGCTCATGGGCCTGGATCGTTGTCTGGGTCTGGCGGGCCCTCCCCTGCGGTGGCCGGGTTGGGGCGTCCCGGGAGGAGCGTCTATGTGAGGCGCGCGTGCTGTTCCCGGAGCACGCCGCGCTGAGCTGAGTCTCTTCCCTTGTCGCTGTTCAACTGCGGCGTCGAAACGGAGAGTTCCGGTGACGCCGAGTACCGCAGCCGACTTCACCGTCTTCTGCATCTCGGCGACCGACTTCGCGAGGTCGTGCCCGGTCTTAACGTCCGCGATCAGGGCGCCGCAGAGTGCATCGAGATCCAGCACTGCCGTTTCGGCGTATCGGTGTCCGGAGGAGTCAAGGAGCGGCGCGTGGCTGATCGTGCCCTGCGGGGCTGTCCAAGAACACGCTGCCGGCGGGCCTGATCGGATCAAAGATTAACCGATCCGGAGGTGGCCGATGAGCAAGCCGGACAACCCTTCCGGCCCGTTGGTGGGGGAGTTCGGCGACGGGCAGGCGGGCCTGCTGGCCGCGGCCCGGCTGATCTTCATCGCTGCTAGCGAAGCCGAAAACCAGATCGCCAGTCGCCCGATCGACGAAGATCTGGACCAACGGCTGGTCGAGGCAGACCTGAAGGTCCTGCTTTGGCAGGCCGTGGCTCTGCTGCCGCCGGGGCTACGGCTCGACACCGATAAGTTCAGCCAAGATCATCAACCCGGTCATGATCACGTCTTGCGCAGGGCTGATCTTCGCTCTGCGTTGCAGGCGGCCGCCCGAGAACTTCGCCATGTCCCGCTCCGAGCGCAGCCGGCCGGTACCTCGACCCTGCTCGCCGACCTGACCGCCCTGATCGCCCGGCTCGATCCCTCGCCGCGCGGCCAGAACAACGGGCGGGAGCCGGAGTGAGTACCGCGACGCAGTTGCTGGGGCGGACCGATCAGCTCGCCCGCGACCTCCTCGCCGCCCCAGACACCTCCGCCGGCCTCGGCCCCTACCGCAGCTGGCAGGACATGATGCACCAGGCCGCCGAGGCCTGGCGTGCCGCTGACGCAACCTTCCCGGTCCCACCCGCGGCGGACCCGTTCCTCGGGATCCAGGCCATGGTCAACAACGGCACACAGCCGAGCGCCCACCACCCCGAAGGCATTGACGCCCGGGCGGCAGCACTGACCATTCAGCTCGGCAGGCTCACCTCCCACTACCGGTTCAAGCCGGACCGGTCCGGCCCAGTCGCGGTCGTACGAACCGAACGGGTGCAGGGATCGGTCCTGCACGCTAGCTACCTGATCACGCACGCCGCCGGGCTCGCGCTCCGTCGAGAACTAGCCGTCACCAAGGGTTCTGCACTGGTGGCCGACATCCGCCGAGCGCGAGACACACTGGGCGTCGCCGAGCAGATCCTCGACGTTCACCTGCACCACCCACCAAGCCGCCCGGCGTCCGACCAACAACTCGACCGCGCTCTCTCCCAGTGGACGGTGACCGCCCACCAGATTCTGTCCGAGGCGGTACCCGAGCCGAAGAACAACTACATCATCAGCGACGTTCAGCACGGACTCCTCGTGCACACGGCAGCTCTGCTGGCGCCGCCCGGTCGCCATGACCACACCAGCAGGGACCTCGCAGCCGAGGCGCGCGAACGGCTGCTGCCGGCTCTTCGGCACTCGGCCGACAACTGGGGGCAGGTACGCCAGGCCTGGGCCAGACTCGCCGCGCCGACCACCGGGATATCCCGCGGCCTCGCCGACGCCGCCCGCACGCTCCACCAAGCGCTCCGCGACCCCGAGCTCGACCGCCGCGGCAACGCCGGCCACCTGATCGCTGGAACTCTCGGCGTCGCCGTCGAGACAGCGCGCGGGCTCGCCGACGCCTTCAACTCCGACCAGCTCCGTGCGCCGACTGATGTCGTCGTCACCCTCACCCGAGGCGCGCTCAACCGGCTGCCTGAGGCGAACTCCTACCAGGTCTGGATAGGAATGACCCGGCACGCGGGCCGGGCACCCATCGCCCTTCCGGTGCCGCTCCGCGAAGACCTCACCCGGACGGCGCTCCGCAACGTCGAGGCCGCCCAGACGGTCCGATCCGCCGCTCACGTCCTGCTTGAGACCAGCAGCCGCATCCCGCCCGCCGTCTACCGCGTCCGTAGCCCCGGCGTCCAGGCCGCTGACCGCGCGATCACGACCCGGCCGCGCGACACCGTCGGACCACGCCGCTGACTCGGCGCGCCAGACCAGGAATCCGGCACCAGTGGCTTGCTGTCGTAGACGACCGTTACCCACGAAAGACACCCCATGAGTGATCAGACCATCCGCTACCAGCAGGCACCTCCTGCGGCCGCCGTCCACGCCAGCCTCCGCGCCTGGGCGAGCGGATCGTACGGCGACGAGGCTGCCGTCGAGCTGCTCATTCGCTCCTTCGACGGGAGGTTCGCCCTGCCCGGCTGGCCCTGGGTCGCCCCCCGGGAGAGGCCGGGCGAGTATTGGCTCGACGCCGAGGCCATCAACCAGGCGACCGGCCAGCTCTCCGGCGGCGAGCAGCGGGTGCTCGCCGTCGTCGCTGCCCTCGCCGACAGTCAGCCGCTCGAGCGGAACCTCGCCGATGTGATCAGCGGCGTCGACCGAAACAACCAGACCCTCATCCTCGCCGCCCTCAGCCACGCCGGCGGAGCCCACCAACACAACGACTACCAGCGCCGCTCCGACGGCACCTACGCGATCAGCGAGGCCGGTGCACTCGTTCCATGGCCGGAGACCGCTGGCACCGAGCAGGACAGACTCCCTCTTGACTCGAGCCCTGGGTCCAGCGCCGAGCTTTGGGATCGACGATCCATTCCTCGCCGGCCGCTTCCATCGGACGTTGACCGGGACCTGCGACCATGGCGCTTGATGGAAGATCAGCGGTCGAACCGCTGCTGTACGAGGTCGACGAAGCAGCGCAAGCACTGCGGTTGAGTCGGACGCGTATCTACGAGCTGATCCGCTCCAAGCGGCTCCGGACCGTCAAGCTGGGTCGACGGCGCCTGGTCCCAGTCGCGGCGCTCACTGAGTACGTTGCGTCGCTGCCCGAGGCTGGCTGATGGCGCGAGCTCGGGCCAACGGTGAAGGCGGGCTGTCCTGGGACGACAAGCGCCAGCGTTGGGTAGCCGCCGTGACCATCGGCTACGACGACCGAGGAAAGCGGATCGTGCGCAGGCGACTCGCCAAGACGAGGCCGCAGGCTCGGGATCGGCTGCGGGAACTCGTAGCGGAGGTCAACGCGGGGCTGGATGTCAAGGAGTCGACGTACACGGTCGGAGAAGCGATCGACGACTGGCTCGCCTACGGCCTACCGCGTCGCTCCGCCGAGACGGTCCGAAAGCTTCGGACGCTGTGTGAGCGCCACCTGATCCCCCGCCTTGGTGCCAGACGTCTTCGCGACCTCACGGCTCGGGATGTGGAACGCTGTCTCGCCAGCCTGAGCGAGGAGCTGAGCACGAACACCCTGGGCCAGCTGCACTCGTGTCTGAACCGGACTGTGCGGCGCGCGATGAGCAGAGACCTGGCGGCGCGGAACGTGGTCGAGCTTGTTGACATTCCCCGGGGGCGGGACGGCCGGCAGTCCAAGTCCTTGTCTCCGGAGCAGGTCGATCTCGTTCTCGAGTTCACTCGGGACGATCGAATGCATGCCTACATCGTGATGTCGCTCTTCACCGGCGCGCGCACGGAGGAGTTGCGCGCACTCAGGTGGCCAAACGTGCACCTTGATGGTGGCGTGAACCAGGCAGGAGCCGCCTACCTGGACCTCTGGCGCTCGGTCCGAGCAGGCGGCGACACGAAGACTCGGCGGTCACGGCGCACACTCAGCCTCCCCGCGCTCTGCAATGAAGTCCTTCGTGAGCACCGCCAGATTCAAACCCAAGAGCGCGAAGCGGCGGGGGAGACGTGGGTCGACACCGACCTTGTGTTCGCCACTCATGTCGGCACCGAACTCGACGCCGCAAACGTTCGGCGTGACTTTCGCCGGGCCCTGCGGAAGGTGCCCGGCATCAACCCAGCGGAGTGGACGCCGCGCGAACTACGCCACTCGTTCGTCTCAGTGATGTCGAATGCCGGCGTTCCGCTGGAAGAGATCGCGCGCCTCGTCGGCCATGCAGGAACGTCGGTGACGGAGGCGGTCTACCGACACGAACTGAGGCCCGTACTGCAGACCGGAGCCGTAGTGCTCGATCGGCTGTTCAGTGCGCCGAAGTCCGGCTCTGGTGTTACACCATCTGTTACACCTGCGCCGTCGTCGGCAGCTCCGCCGGAGCAAAACCCCTAGTCAAACGTGTGGGCGATACTGGGATCGAACCATTGACCTCTTCCGTGTCAGGGAAGCGCGCTACCGCTGCGCCAATCGCCCGAGGTGGAGACGGGATTTGAACCCGTGTACACGGATTTGCAGTCCGTTGCCTCGCCTCTCGGCCACTCCACCGTAGGTGGGGAACCCTCCCGCATGGTGTGGTCGAGACCCTCCGAGCGGACGACGAGATTCGAACTCGCGACCCTCACCTTGGCAAGGTGATGCTCTACCAACTGAGCTACGTCCGCACGCGTCAGACCGTCAGGAACCGCACGGCGACACGAGGTGAAACAGTAGCCGAGTGGCGTCGGCTCATCAAACCGACAAGCCGGCGCGGCATGATGGGGCCGTGCCCACCTCAACCCTGAGCAGTTCGACCGCGACGACCTCACCCCATCTGCGGGTCTGGCTGAACGACCGGCTGGTCGATCCTGCGGAGGCCCGGGTCTCGGCGCTGGACCACGGTCTGGTCGTGGGTGACGGGGTCTTCGAGGCGTTCAAGGTCGGACCCGCCGGGGCGTTCTCCGTCCGCCGCCACCTCGACCGGATGACCCGCTCGGCCCGCGCGATGGGTCTACCCGACCCCGACCACGCCGTGATCCGCGAGGCGGTCGAGGCGACGATCGCCGGCCGGGCCTACGAGCACGGCAAGATCCGGATCACCTACACCGGGGGAGCAGGCCCGCTGGGCAGCCAGCCGGCGTCCGGCCCACCCACGCTGGTCGTCGCCGCCGACTCCCGGACGCTGTCCGAGCCGGAGGCCACGATCCTTACCACGCCGTGGACCCGCAACGAGCGGGGAGCGATGACCGGGGTGAAGACGACGTCCTACGGTGAGAACGTCCGTGGCCTCGCGTACGCCTACGACCGGCAGGCGACCGAGGCGATCTTTCTGAACACGGCCGGGAACGTGTGCGAGGGCACCGGCTCGAACCTCTTCGTGGTGAGCGGCGGCGTCGTGCACACCCCGCCCCTGAACTCAGGGCCGCTGGCCGGGATCACCCGTGAGCTGCTGATCGAGTGGAGTGACGTGGTGGAGTCCGACCTGACTCTCGATCAGGCCCAGGCGGCCGACGAGGTGTTCTTGACCAGCTCGCTGCGCGACGTCCAGCCGGTCACCCGCTGGGACGACCAGACGTACGCGGTGGGTCCGGTCACCCGGCAGCTCGCCGAGATGTTCGCGCGACGCTGCGCGGCCGATCTCGAGCCGTAGCTCGCGACGGGGGGCGGGACACCGCGTCGACAGGCTCGAGCGGCGTCACGTAGAGTGGGCTCTCGCTCGGGCGATTGGCGCAGTGGTAGCGCGCTTCGTTCACACCGAAGAGGTCACTGGTTCGAACCCAGTATCGCCCACCGACACCTGAGCGTCCGGCCCCTGTCGCGGCCTCGGCGTAATGCCGAGGACTCCTCCGCGGCGGGGGCTTACCGTGTCCTCATCGTCGCGCACTCGAGCCGGACCTCGAAAGGAACCACGTCGTGTCCCAGTCGATCACCGTCCTCCGCGCCGGCCGCTCCGAGCAGCAGGTCGTCCAGGAGTCGACCACCGGGCTCGACGTCTTCGGCGGCGACCAGAGCGTGGTCGCGGTCAAGATCAACGACGAGGTGCGCGACCTCAGTCGGCCGATCCTGGAGGGCGCCACCGCGCCGACCGGGATCCTGGCCGAGGCGGTCATGATCGACTCCGCCGAGGGGCTGGGCATCATCCGGCACTCGGCCGCGCACGTCGCCGCCCAGGCGGTGCAGGCCGAGATCCCGACCGCCAAGCTGGGCATCGGGCCGCCGATCACCGACGGCTTCTACTACGACTTCGCGCTGCCGGAGCCGTTCACCCCCGAGGTGATCAGCGCCGTGGAGAAGCGGATGACCCAGATCATCAAGGCGCGCCAGCGGTTCCAGCGACGGGTGGTCTCCGACGACGATGCCCGCGCGGAGCTGGCCGACGAGCCGTACAAGCTCGAGCTGATCGGCCTCAAGGGGTCGACGAGCGACGGTCCGAACGAGGCAGACGGCAGCAGCGTGGAGGTTGGCGCCGGCGAGCTGAGCATCTACGACAATCTCGACCGCACCGGAGCGACCGTCTGGAAAGACCTGTGCCGCGGCCCGCACGTGCCCCATACCGGCTACCTCAAGGCGTACGCGCTCACCCGCAGCTCCGCCGCCTACTGGCGGGGCGACCAGGCCAACGACCAGCTGCAGCGGCTTTATGGCACCGCCTGGCCGACCCGCGAGGAACTGAAGGCCTACCAGAACCGGCTGGCGGAGGCCGCGAAGCGTGACCACCGCAAGCTGGGTCGCGACCTCGACCTGTTCTCCTTTCCCGACGAGATCGGCTCGGGGCTGGCGGTCTTCCACCCCAAGGGCGGCATCCTGCGCAAGGCGATGGAGGACCACTCCCGCCAGCGCCACGTCGAGGCCGGCTACGAGTTTGTCAACACCCCGCACCTCAGCAAGGCCGAGCTGTTCGACATCTCGGGTCACCTCGGCTTCTACGCCGACGGCATGTTCCCGCCGATGCACGTGGACGAGGAACGCCACCCCGACGGCAGCATCAAGCGGCAGGGGACCGACTACTACCTCAAGCCGATGAACTGTCCGATGCACTGCCTGATCTTCCGGGCCCGCGGCCGCTCCTACCGCGAGCTGCCGCTGCGGATGTTCGAGTTCGGCAGCGTCTACCGCTACGAGATGTCCGGCGTCGTGCACGGGTTGACCCGGGTGCGGGGGATGACCCAGGACGACGCGCACATCTTCTGCACGGTCGACCAGCTGCAGGACGAGATCAAGTCCCTGCTGCGTTTCGTGCTCGAGCTGCTCGCCGACTACGGCCTCGACGAGTTCTACCTCGAGCTCTCCACCCGCGACCCGGAGAAGTCGATCGGCACCGACCAGGAGTGGGAGCGGGCCACCGCGGCGCTGCAGGAAGCGGCGGACGACACGGGCCTGCAGCTCGTGCTCGACCCGGGCGGTGCCGCGTTCTACGCCCCCAAGATCAGCGTGCAGGCGCGTGACGCCATCGGCCGCACCTGGCAGCTCTCGACCATCCAGGTCGACCTGATGCTGCCCGAGCGGTTCGGTCTGGAGGTGACCGGCTCCGACGGCACCCGGCAGCGTCCGGTGATGATCCATCGCGCCCTGTTCGGGTCGATCGAGCGCTTCGTCGGGGTGCTCACCGAGCACTACGCCGGCGCCCTCCCGCCGTGGCTGGCGCCGGTACAGGTGGTCGGCATCCCGGTCGCGGCGGAGTACAACGCTTACCTGGGCGAGGTGGCGGCCAAGCTCAAGGCCCAAGGCGTGCGCGTCGAGGTGGATACCTCGGACGACCGGATGCAGAAGAAGATCCGGACCGCGACCCAGCAGAAGGTGCCCTACATGCTGATCGCCGGCGGTGAGGACGCCGCAGCCGGCGCGGTGTCGTTCCGGTACCGCGACGGCAGCCAGCACAACGGGGTACCGATCGACAGGGCGGTCGCTGAGATCGTCGACACGATCGTCGCGCGGCGCAACGTTTAGGGACTCTTCGCCGATCCTTGCGAGAATGGGCGCAGCGAGAGCGACCCAGAGGTGAGGAGGAGCGGGATGGAGCAGGCGGACGAGCTGCCCGGCGAGCCGGACGGCTTCGAACGACTGTGGACCCCGCACCGGATGGTCTACATCGGCGGCGAGAGCAAGCCGACTACCTCCGCGGCCGAGGACTGCCCGTTCTGCGCGAGTCCTGGCCGAGACGACGACCAGGCACTCATCGTGCACCGCGGGGCAGTGGCCTACGTCGTGCTCAACCTCTACCCGTACGCACCTGGTCACCTGCTCGTCTGCCCCTACCGGCACGTGGCCGACTACACCGACCTGACGCCGGCCGAGATGGTCGAGGTGGGGGAGCTCACCCAGCAATCGATGCGGGTGCTGCGTGCCGTCAGCGACCCACACGGCTTCAACCTGGGCATGAACCAGGGCGCGGTCGCCGGGGCGGGCATCGCCGCGCACCTGCACCAGCACGTCGTGCCGCGATGGGCCGGCGACGCCAACTTCCTGCCGGTCATCGCGCAGACCAAGGCCCTGCCCCAGTTGCTCGGGGACACCCGCCGGCTCGTGGCGCAGGCGTGGCTCGACTCGACCGCTGCTTCCGCCAACGGCACCAGCACCGCCGCCGGGCAGCAGGGCTGACCACGTGCTGGAACGCTTCCGCGGGGCGGCCGCGGCGGTCATCGCCCCGATCGCCCGGCTCTTCCTCGGCTGGGGACTCTCTCCCGATTTGATCACCCTCCTGGGCACCCTGGGGGTCGTGGTCGGCGCCCTGCTCTGCTTCCCGATGGGTTGGCTGTGGCAGGGTGTCGCGGTCGTCACGTTCTTCGTGTTCTCCGACATGATCGACGGCCAGATGGCCAAGATGTCGGGCAACCCCACCCGATGGGGCGCCTTCCTGGACTCCAGCCTCGACCGGCTCGGCGACGGTGCTGTCTTCGGAGGCGTGGTGCTCTACTTCTCCTACCGGGCCAACGAGCCGGTCTGGGCCGGAATCGCCCTGTGGGCCTTGGTTTTCGGCCAGCTCACCTCCTACGTCCGTGCTCGGGCCGAGAGTCTCGGCTTCAGTGCCAGCGGGGGCCTGGCCGCGCGGGCCGACCGGTTGTTGATCATCCTCGCGGGACTGCTGCTGGCCGGGCTCGGAGTGCCCTACGTCCTCGAGCTGGCCGTCGCGTTCCTCGCCGCGGCGAGCACGGTCACCGTGCTCCAGCGCTTCGCGAAGGTGAAGGCGCAGTCCCTGGCCGAGGAGGGCCCGCGCAGCCGACCGGCGACCGGCGACCATGGCTGAGCGATCCGGCCGGCTGGGGGACCGCGTCCGCGAGCTGGGGCTGCGGGTGCTCTACCGGATCGGTTGGCGGGTCGGCCCACGCGTCCCGCGGGTAGTCAGCCGGCTGATCATCGAGGGTGGCAGCCGGTACGCGCTGCGCCGGGACGGCTGGCACGTCGCTCAGCTGCGGCGCAACCTCAGCGTCGCCGGTGGACGTCCGGCCGACGACGAGCTGGTGCGGGCGGGACTTGCGTCCTACCTCCGCAACTTCCTGGAGGTGCTGGCGCTGCCGGGCTGGACTCGGGAGCGGGTGCTCGACCGGGTCAGGATCGAGAACCGGGCGGTGCTCGACGCCGCCGTCGCCGGCCGTGGTGCCGTGGTGGCGTTGCCGCACTCCGGCAACTGGGACCTCGCCGGCGCCTGGGCGTGCCTGTCGGGGATGCCGGTGTCCACCGTCGCCGAGCAGCTCAACGGCCCGGAGTTCGCGGCGTTCCTGGCGTTCCGCGAGTCGCTCGGGATGCAGATCGTCAGTCACCGTGACCCCGCGGCGATCCGGATCCTCTGCGACGCGGTCGCCGCCGGCCGGGTGGTGTGCCTGGTCGCCGACCGCGACCTGGTCCGGAGCGGAGTGCCGGTGCGCTGGGGCAGCGACGGACCCCTGATCACCATGCCGGCGGGTCCGGCCATGGTGGCTCGGCTCACCGGTGCCGCTCTGATCCCGTGCGTGGCCCGGTTCGTCGGGCGCGACGTCGGCGCGGGGATGATCATGACGCTGGGTGACCCGATCACCCACCGCCCCGGCCGCTCCGGACTGACCGCGATGACCGCCGAGGTCGCCGAGTTCTTCGCGCGCGAGATCGCCGAACAGCCGCAGGACTGGCACCTGCTGCAACCCTTCTTCCCCGAGCCGTCCACCGGGTCGACGTCATGATCACCAGCTCCTTGGTCGTCGGGACTCGGATCGGACTCGTCTGCCCGTACGCGCTCGACGTGCCCGGTGGGGTCCAGAACCACGTGCTGGGTCTGGCCGGTCACCTGCTGCGCGCCGGGATGGACGTGCAGGTGCTCGCCCCCGGGACGGCGGACCCGGCCCGGCTAGCCGCGGCGGGCGTACCGCGGGACCGGGTGACCTCGGCCGGCCCGACGCTGCCTGTGCCGTACAACGGGTCGATCGCGCGGGTGAACTTCGGTCCACGGGCCGACAGCCGGGTCCGGCGCTGGTTCGCCGATCATCACCTCGACCTACTCCACCTGCACGAGCCGATCACCCCGAGCATCTCGCTGCTGGCGTTACGGGCCGCCACGGTGCCGGTAGTGGCCACGTTCCACACGGCGACACCGCGCTCGCGGACGATGCAGCTCGCCGGCACGACCCTGCGCCACCTGGTCGCCAAGATCGACGCCGGGATCGCGGTCTCGGCCACCGCGCGTACGGTCGTGGTGCAGCACCTCGGTCGGGACGCGGTGATCATTCCCAACGGCTT
Organism: Propionibacteriaceae bacterium; assembly: GCA_050996715.1. Taxonomy (GTDB): domain Bacteria; phylum Actinomycetota; class Actinomycetes; order Propionibacteriales; family Propionibacteriaceae; genus Microlunatus. Next base: position 8,748 of record JBPCRP010000044.1, on the reverse strand, counting down.
CGACCACGCCGGGTTCGCCGGTCGACGCGAGCCCGCTGCCCGGTTCTGGACCAGCGACGACCGACCACGACTGTCCTATCTCGGTCGGCTCGACGAGCCGCGGAAGGGACTCGACGTGCTGCTGTCGGCGTTGCCGCAGCTGGAGGCCGAGCTGGGGGCCCTCGACGTCGCGGTGGCCGGGCTCGGCCGGGCGGCGCTGCCCAAGGGCTGCCGGCGGCTCGGACCGATCGACGACCACGACCGGGCGGCGTTGCTGGCCAGCAGTGACGTGTTCGTCGCTCCGCATCGCGCGCGCGAGAGCTTCGGCATCGTGGTGATCGAGGCCATGACTGCAGGCGCTGTGGTGGTCGCGTCCGGGATCCCCGCCTTCGCCGCCCTGCTCGGGGGACCAGCGGACCACGGCCGACTCGGCTACACCTTTCCCACCGGCGACTCCGGTGCGCTGGCGGGCGCGGTGGGTGCGGCGCTGGCCGGCGACCGGACGGGGATCGCCCGGCGGGCCGCCGAAGCCACCCGCCGCTTCGACTGGTCGGTGGTCGGCTGCTCGGTCGAGGGGGTCTATGCCTCGGTGCTCGCCTGCGCCTCCGAGCGCGGCACACGCACCGCAGCCGTGCTCGACGACCTCCTTCGGCGGCGGGCCCAGACCGCGCTCACCCTGGCCGGGCAGCACGGACACCACGAGGTGGCCACCACGGCCCGGCGGGCGCTGGACGCCCGGACGCTGGACGCCCGGACGCTGGACGCCCGGACACAGGACGCCCGGACACTGGACGCCCGGACACTGGACGCCCGGGCGCTCGACGCCCGGGAAGCGGCCGAGATCTCCCTCACCCTCGCCCGCGCCGACGCGGGTCTCGACCTCGGTGAGCTGACCGCCGAGCTGGTGCTGGCCCGTCGGCTGCACAACGACAGCGCAGGTCCGGGCGCGCGGGTCGAGATGATCGATGAAGCCACGGTCCTCCGTGTCCCGGCGATCTCCAGAGTTGTCACCGGTCGCCACTAGGCTCGGCGTCGTGGACGAGGAGACACGGCACCCGGGCGTGGTCCCGACCGCGCCCGAACCCCTCCCCGGTCCCGGGGTCCGACGCGATCCCCCAGCCGTGGAGATCGACCCGATCCTGGACACCGAGGTCGACACCGACGCCGTCTGGACTGTCCCCAATGTGCTCAGCCTGCTGCGGCTGGCCGGTGCCCCGGTGGTGCTCTGGCTGATCCTCGGTCCCCGGTTCGACCTGTTGGCGGTCGGTGTCCTCGCGCTGGCCGGAGTCACCGACTGGCTCGACGGCCGGCTGGCCCGCGCCTGGCGTCAGCGTTCCCGGGTCGGTCGTTGGCTCGACCCAATGGCTGATCGGACCTACATCTTCGCGGTCGTGCTGGCCCTGGCCCTGCGCGAGATCATCCCGTGGTGGCTGGTGGCGATCTTGGTGGCACGCGACCTGCTGATGGCCGGGTTGCTGCGGCCGCTGCGGTCCCGCGGATACTTCGTGCTGCCCTCGCACTTCCTCGGCAAGGTGGCGACATTCGCCCTGCTCTACGCTTTCCCCCTGGTGCTGCTCGGTTCCGGCACCGAGCCGTACGCGATCCTCGCCCGGGTCGTCGGCTGGGCCTTCGCGCTGTGGGGGACCGCTCTTTACTGGTGGTCGGGGCTGCTTTACCTGCGACAGGCTCAGCACCTGCTCCGCCGCACCCGTCCCCTCCGCGAGCTGCAGGCCCAGCCGTGACCGGCGCGCCCGGTCGGTCCCGGGGGCAGGTCACCGCGCTCCGCCAGGTCGACGCCAGCATGGACCTGCTCAACCAGATCGTCCGCCAGCCCTACGACCCCGACTACGCCGAGGTGGCCGCACGCGGATCGCGTTCCTCCCGGTTCCGGGTCGGTTTCGCGGTCGTCGCCCTGCTGATCGGAGCGCTCTTTGCCGTCGCCGCGCTGCAGACGACCCGGGGTGCACCCGCCGCCGAGCAACAACGCCGAGCCCTGATCACCCGGGTCCAGGCGGCCCAGACCCGCCAGGACGACCTCCGGACCCAGATCGGCGACCTCACCGACGAGGTGGCCCAGCTCCGGCGGGCGATCCTCGGCACCGACGGCGCGGCGCAGGCGACCCAGGCCGAGCTCGACCGGCTCAACCTGGCCACCTCGGGGACGCCGGTCAGAGGCCCGGGCCTGGTCGTGGTGGTCGACGACGCGCCGGACGCCGCGAGCGGCCACCAGTCCCTGGTCACCGCCCAGGACATGCAGGTGCTGGCCAACGGGCTCTGGGCGGCCGGGGCCGAGGCGGTCTCGATCAACGGCCATCGGCTCTCCACCACCACCGCGATCCGCGAGGCCGGCGGCGCGGTGACGGTGGACTACGCCTCGATCACCCACCCCTACACCGTCGAGGCGATCGGCGACCCGCGCACGATCGAGGCCCGCTTCGCCGAGACCGGCGGGGCAGCCTGGTGGCGGGCGCTCAAGGACAGCCAGCAGATGCGCTACGACATCGCGGCCCGTTCCGACATCACGTTGGCGGCCGACCCCAGTCTGCCCCTGCGCCACGCCCGGGTCGGTTGATGCGCCGATGATCCCTGTGCTCGGCCTCCTCGCCGGCATCGTGCTCGGGCTCTTTCTCGAGCCCGACGTCCCGCTGTTCCTCCAGCCCTATCTGCCGATCGCCATCGTGGCGGCGATGGATGCGATCTTCGGTGCCTTCCGGGCCTACCTCGAGGGCAACTTCACCGACCGGGTGTTCGTGGTCTCGTTCGTCTCCAACGTGCTGATCGCCGCGGCCATCGTCTACGTCGGCGACCAGATCGGGGTCGGCAGCCAGCTGTCCACCGGGGTGGTCGTCGTCCTGGGGATCCGCATCTTCACCAACGCGGCCGCGATCCGACGGGCCCTGTTCCATGCCTAGGGTGTCCATGTCTGGGGTGTCCATGTCTGGGGTGTCCATGCTGAGGCCGTCCATGCTGAGGCCGTCCACGCCGAGTACACCGCGGGGTGGGCATGGCTAAGCCGTCCCGAGGTCGTCCCCCCGCCAGCCCCGGTGGGGCGACGACGTTGCAGCGGGCCCGCCGCCGTCAGGCCCGCCAGCTCGCCGACGTGGAACCCGACGACGGCTCGACGGCCCCCGAGCCTGGCCCGCGTCGACCACCGGACGGCACCCCGCTCGGTCGGATCGGACGCTCCCTGATCCATCCCGGGCGCGGCCAGGTGCTGGCCGCAGTGATCCTCTTCGTCGTAGGTCTCGGGGGGGTGATGCAGGTCCGGAGCAATCGCGCCGACGACACCTACGCCTCCGCTCGGCGCGAGGACCTCGTCCAGCTGCTCGACGGGCTCACCGAGGAGTCGCGGCAGCTCGACACCGAGGTTGCCGACCTGCAGCAGACCAAGCGCGATCTCCAGTCCGGCGCCGGCCGCCGCGAGGTCGCCAGGCAGGAGGCCGCTCAGCGGATCGACGCGTTGTCGATCCTGGCCGGTACGGTCCCCGCGCGCGGACCCGGTATCCGGATCACCATCGTGGACCCCGCGGGCAAGGTGAACGCCAACGTCCTGCTCGATGCGGTCGAGGAGATGCGTGACGCCGGCGCCGAGGTGATCGAGTACAGCGACTCCGTCCGGGTCGTCGCCTCCACCTCCTTCACCGACACGCCCGGCGGGGTGGTGGTCGACGGTGTGACCCTGGGTTCGCCGTTCACGATCGAGGCGATCGGCGACGCCAACGCGCTGACCGAGGCCGCCAACTTCCGGGGCGGACTGGTGTCGGAGGTCACCGGATCGAGCATCGGCGGGCAGGCCACGGTGATCCCGCTCGACGACGTCCGGATCGACTCCTTGCACACCGCGACACCGAATCAGTACGCTCAGCCAGCATCGACCCCGACACCACGTTGACGCCGGTCGAGCCACGGACGGCGCAGCCTGCACCGCACCCATCAATGGCGAGGCGCAGCCGATCCGTCCAGCAGTTTTCCCACCCCCGATTCGACCAGTTCGCCGTGCTGTCCGGTGACCAAGGAGCCAGAGCGTGACCGACTTCCCCGAAGACCTCAAGTACTCCGTCGACCACGAATGGGTCCGCGAGGGAAACGAGTCGACCGTCAGGGTCGGGGTGACCGACTACGCGGCCGAGCAGCTCGGAGATATCGTCTTCGTCTCGCTGCCGACGGTGGGGGACACGGTTGCCGCCGGCGACGCCTGCGGTGAGCTCGAGTCGACCAAGAGCGTGTCCGACGTGCTCTGCCCGGTGGACGGCGTGATCTCGGCGGTCAACGAAAGCCTGACCGACACCCCCGAGCTCGTCGGTACCGATCCGTATGGCGACGGCTGGCTCTTCGAGATCGAGCTCGCCGCCGACGCCGACCTCGACGCGTTGCTCGACGCGGACGGGTACGCCGACGAGGTGAAGGTCTGACCATGCCCTTTTGCACCAGCTGCGGCCACGACAACCCCGCCAGCGCGAACTTCTGCGCCCAGTGTGGCGCCCCCATCACCCGCGACGGGGCCCAGGAGGACGAGCAGCGACCTACCGGTGATACGACCAGGACCATCGCTGCGGTCGCCACCGCGCCACCGGCCGAGGAGCGTGACGTCGACTACCTGTCCGCCGAGGACGAGGCCGCCGTCAACGCGCTGCCCCAGGGCTCGGCGTTGTTGATCGTTCGCCGCGGCTCCAACGCGGGCAGCCGGTTCCTGCTGAACACCGATGTCGTGAAGGCCGGTCGCACCCAGGACTCCGACATCTTCCTCGACGACATCTCCGTCTCCCGGCGGCACTGCATCTTCACCCGGACGTCCGACGGCACGCTGGTCAAGGACGTCGGCAGCCTGAACGGCACCTACGTCAACCGGGAGGTGGTCGTCGAGCGGCTGCTCCAGCACGGAGACGAGGTGCAGATCGGCAAGTTCCGGCTGGTCTACTTCGCGAGCCCCAAAGGTCTGGGCGTCTGACCTTGCCCGCCGGTCCCACGCTGCGCAGCATTGGTCAGGTGCTGGCAACTCTCAAGGGTGACTTCCCGGACGTCTCCATCTCCAAGATCCGGTTCCTGGAGGCCGAGGGTCTGATCGCGCCGCAGCGGGCTCCCTCCGGCTATCGGCGCTACGCCGACACCGACGTGGCCCGACTGCGCTACATCCTCTCGGTGCAGGCCGAGCACTATCTGCCGCTCAAGGTGATCCGCGAGCACCTCGAGATGATGGACCGGGGCATGCAGCCGCCGCAGGTCGACTCGCTGCGTCCGGTGGCCACCACCCTGCCGGCCACGACCCCGTCGGCTCCGGTGCGGACCGCGCCCGACGCCCCAGGTGCGCCGCCGGCTGCGCTGCGGCTGTCGCGGGTCGACCTGCTCGAGGCGAGTGGCCTGGCCGACGCCGCTCTCGCTGAACTGGAGCGGATGCAGATCGTGGTGCCGCGTCGCGGTACCCAGGCGTACGGCCGACACGCGCTGGCGCTGGCTCGCGCGGCCAAGAAGCTCGCCGAGTACGGCGTCGACAGCCGTCACCTCCGCGCGTTCAAGCTGTCCGCCGACCGGGAGGCCGGGCTGCTCGAGCAGGCGATCGCCCCGCACCAACGCCGCGCGGGGGGGAGCCGTGACGTCGCCGCGGAAGTGACCCAGCTCGTGATCGACGTGCACGCCGCCCTCATCCGCTCGGCCATGGAGCGCTGAGCCGCCCTTCGGCCTCGCCGGCGTAACGATGCGTACCGTGGAGACTTGAGAGGTGCCGGGGTCTCTCGGTGTTCGCCGGTTGCGAAGTAGGGTGGTCACATGCGCGAGCTTGATGTCGTCGGCGTGCGGGTCGAGCAGCCGTCGAACGTCCCGATGGTGCTGCTGCGCGAGATCGGTGGATCCCGTTATCTGCCGATCTGGATCGGGGCCCACGAGGCCTCGGCCATCGCCAGCGCCCAAGAGGGCATCGTCCCCCCACGGCCACTCACCCACGACCTGATGGTCGACATGCTGGCCAGCCTGGGTCGGTCCCTCAGCCAGATCCAGATCACGGAGCTGAGCGGTGGCACCTTCTACGCCCTCCTGGTCATCGACGGAGTCGAGGTGAGTGCCCGGCCGTCCGACGCGATCGCCCTCGCTCTCCGCGTCGGCTCCGAGATCTTCTGTGCCGACGACGTCCTCGACGAAGCCGGGATCGAGATGCCCGAGAGCGACACCGACGTCGGTGCCGAGCCCGACGAAGAGAACGAGGTCGAGGCGTTCCGGGAGTTCCTCGACCACGTCAACCCTGACGATTTCGTCACCGGCGAAGAGCCCAAGTCCTAGCCGGACGGACCGGTGCGTAGCCTGACCAGGACCCCGTTGCGCCGGTCGATTTCCCACGCATACGTGGGAAAGCGTTACTTTCCACGGCATATCTGCCCCGGAAAGTGACAACGTCCCACGTATACGTGGGAAACCGACAGGCCGCACCTGAACCTCGACCAAAGGGTGAGAAACTGGTGAATCGGCGACGCGGCGTGTCGTTGACCGCCGTCGGGTGCCGGCCGTAGCGTTCCTCAGGTAATCCGGCCCGTGAAATTACACCGCGGGTCCGTGGCCATCAGGTGGCTAGTCGGGGTTGGGTTCTGGGAAGTCGGAGGCACACGTGACGAGCACGGAGCAGCAGGCGGGCACCCCCCGACCGGACGCAGCAGACACGGACTCGCTCGCGGGTCAGGACCTGCTGTTCGAGGGTGACTTCTCCCCGCTGCCCGCCGACGTCGGCTACCGCGGCCCGATCGCCTGCAATGCGGCCGGCATCACCTACCGCCAGCTCGACTACTGGGCGCGTACGGGCCTGGTCACCCCCGGCATCCGCGGCGCCAGCGGCTCCGGGTCACAGCGTCTCTACTCCTTCCGCGACATCCTCCTCCTCAAGGTGATCAAGCGGCTGATCGTCGCCGGCATCTCGCTGCACCAGATCCGTACAGCCGTCGACCACCTGCGCGCCCGCGGCGTCGACGATCTGTCCCAGGTCACCCTGATGAGCGACGGGGTCAGCGTCTTCGAGTGCACCTCTGACGACGACGTGATCGACCTGCTCCGCGGCGGTCAGGGCGTGTTCGGGATCGCTCTGGGCGGGGTCTGGCGCGACATCGAAGGCACCCTCTCCACGCTGCCCGGCGAGCGAGCCCAGGAGCCCGAGGTCGAGGTCAGCCTCGAGGCCGACGAGCTCTCAGCCCGCCGCCGCGCCCGCGCTGCCTCCTGAGCGCGCCGGGTTAGGATAGAAGCCTGCCTCACGCAGGCACGGGAGAGTCCCGCACCCGAATGGACTGGTGCGGGCGCCGAAGGGGCAACCATCCCCGCAACCTCTCAGGCACCCAGACCGTGCCCTGCTGGCGACTCTGGAGCGGACCGTGACAGAGGGGGAGAGCGTACGGCCCAGAGCCGCGCGCCCGATCCCGAGGTGATTCGTCGTGACCGATCCCACCACCAGCCCCGACGTCAGCCCCGAGGTCTCGGGCCTGTCGCCTGAGACCCCGGACTTTGCGCACCGTCACATCGGGCCGCAGGCCGACGAGCGCGACAAGATGCTGGCTGCCCTCGGTTACGCCACCACCGCCGACCTGGTTGCCGCGGTGCTGCCCGGCTCGATCGCTATGACCGAACCGCTGCGGTTGCCTCCGGCTCGCTCGGAGCAGCAGACCCTGCACTGGATGCGGGAGCTCGCCGCCAAGAACCACCCGCGAACGGCGATGATCGGCCTGGGCTACCACGGCACGATCACGCCGTCGGTGATCCGGCGCAACGTGCTCGAAAGCCCCGCCTGGTACACCGCCTACACCCCGTACCAGCCCGAGATCAGCCAGGGCCGGCTCGAGGCGCTGCTCAACTTCCAGACCGTCGTCGCCGACCTCACCGGCCTGCCGACCGCGGGTGCGAGCCTGCTCGACGAGGCGACCGCAGCGGCCGAGGCGATGACCGTCGCGCGCCGGTCGACCAAGTCCGGCCGCGTCTTTCTGCTCGACGCCGACACGCTGCCGCAGACCGTCGCCGTGATCCGTACCCGCGCCGAAGCGCTGGGAATCGAGGTCGTGGTGGCCGACGGTGACCTGGCTGCCGCCGTGGCGGTCACCGATCCGTTCGCCGTTCTCGTCCAGACTCCTGGTGCGAGCGGCCGACTGGCGAGCACTGCGGAACTGCGTACGGTGGCCGACCGGGCCCACGCCGAGGGTGCCCTGGTCGTTGCCGCCACCGACCTGCTGGCCCTCACGTTGGTCACCCCACCCGGCGAATGGGGGGCCGACATCGCCGTGGGCTCCAGCCAGCGTTTCGGGGTTCCGCTGTTCTACGGCGGCCCGCACGCCGGATTCATCGCCGTCCGCAGCGGGTTGGAGCGCACGCTGCCCGGTCGGCTGGTCGGCGTCTCGGTCGACCGGCACGGCACCGCCGCGTACCGCCTGGCGCTGCAAACCCGAGAGCAGCACATCCGCCGCGAGAAGGCGACCTCGAACATCTGCACCGCCCAGGTCCTGCTGGCCGTCGTCGCCGGTATGTATGCGGTCTACCACGGGCCCGACGGCCTGCGGCGGATCGCCCGGGGCGTCCACGACCGGGCTCGGACGTTGGCCGCCGACCTCACTGTCACCGGCGCCGACGTCGTGCACCACGCCTTTTTCGACACGCTCACCGTCCGTACGCCGGGTCGAGCGGCCGCCGTCGTCGCGGCCGCGGCGCAGGGTGGGGTTCACCTGCGCCCGGTCGACGCGGACCCGGTGGGGGCCTAGGTCGGGGGGGAGAGCGACCAGCGAGCGCTCGAAGCCGTTCGCGACGCGGTTGGCG
>JBPCRP010000109.1:0-7802 GCA_050996715.1 Propionibacteriaceae bacterium | reverse complement strand
GGTGGGAGGGCCTGTTGAGGTTGGATTGTCTCCGTTGGCCCACCTTCGATTGCCGTTGTCTGCACAGTGACCCTTTCAGCCCGCCTGGTGGGGGCCATGGTGCGCACAATGGCGGAAGGCGGCGGGGCGACCGATGAGGTTGCCTGGGTCGGCGAGCACGATCTCGGACGGGCCGTCGCGGTGGACCAGGCCGTCGCGGAGCACCAGGAGCCGATCGGTGTGGGTGGCGAGCAGCTCGACGTCGTGGCTGACCAGCACCACGGTCCGCCCCTCGGCGCGCAGGGTGGCAAGGACGGACTCGACCCGATCGGTCAGCCACCGGTCAAGGGTGGCGGTCGGTTCGTCCAGCACCACCACCGACGGCCCGGCAGCCAGGGTGGCGGCGAGACCGAGGAGCTTGCGTTCGGGGAAGGACAGCTCGTAGGGGTGCCGGTCGGCGACCCCGCTCAACCCGACCGCGTGCAGACAGGCCTCGACCCGGTCGGCCACGTCGGCGAGGCGGTACGCGCGGGGTCCGAACGCGACCTCCGCCCGCACCGTCCGGGCCACGAGCTGCTGGTCGGGGTCGGCGAAGACGATACCGACGGTCCGACTGAGCTCGGGAATCGCCGTCCGAGCCACGTCGCGGCCGGCGTGTCTGACGGTTCCCGCGCTCGGCCGCCGCAGTCCGTTGAGCAACCGGACCAGGGTGGTCTTGCCGGCGCCGTTGGGTCCTGCGATCCCGAGCGCGGTGCCCGGGGCCAGCTCCAGGTCGACGCCCCGGAGCGCGAGGCCCGCGCTTACCGCGTCCAAGGTCAGCGGGGGTGGCTCCGTGGCGGGCGGGAGTTCGACGGTCGGCACGGTCCGCCGGACAGCCGGTCGAGCCGCACCCGACGGGGCAGGGCGATGCCGGGCGCTCAGCTCGTCGTCGGTGGTCGGCCAGGGGGCGGGGAGTCCGAGGTCGATCGACAGCCGGGTGATCGCCGGCTGCCGGACACCGGCCCGCCGGGCCGCGGTCCCGCCGAGCACGAACGCCGCGGAGCCCGTCGCGGCGACCCGGCCCCCGACGAGCAGGCTCGTCGTCGCCGCGTGTGCGACCGTGTCCTCCGGGCGGCCGCCGAGGGTGAGCACGGCCGTACCCGAGCCGGCGACCTCGACCAGCAGCCGTCCGAGCTGGGCGCCGCCGGCCGGGTCGAGCAGGGCCGCGGCGTCGTCCAGGACCACCGCCGCCGGTCGCAGCGCCAGCACCGACGCCAGGGCGACCCGCTGCTGCTCACCGCCGGAGAGCTGGTCGGGGGATCGGTCGAGCAGGGCGCCCAGGCCAAGGGCGGAACTGACCTGTCCGACCCGGTGGTGCTGCTCGGCCCGGGTGAGTCCGGCGTACTGCAGTCCGAAGGCGATCTCGGTGGCCACGTCAGGCGCGACCCCGGAGCGCTGCAGGTGCGGGCTGGACCCGATGAGCCCGACCCGAGACGGCCGCCGCACCCGGCCGGACCGCTGCCCCGGGAGGTCGACCCCGGCAAGCACCCGGGCCAGCGTCGTCTTCCCGGACCCGCTGGCCCCGACCACCGCCGTGATCAGCCCCGCCGGCACGCTCAGGTCGACGTCGACGAGCGCTGCCTCGTTCTCGCCGTCGTAGCCGAACCCCAGCCCGTCGGCCGCGAGCGGCACGTTCACCCGAGAGCTCCGAGAACCCCGAGCAGGGCGACCACCACCAGGGCCAGCCCCAGCAGCCCGCAGGCCGTCGCGTCGGCGACGGCGAACGGCACCGACCGATACGCCACCCCACGACCGGTCCCGGGGAACCCACGGGTCGCCAGCGCGGCTGCCCGCTCCTCGTTCTCGGCGATCACCGCGAGCAGCAGCGGGCCGGTGACGCTGACCAGGGACCGCACCCGCCGAACGGGGCCGCCGTGCAGGGCCAGCCCGCGGGCCTGCTGGGCGTCGACCACGGCCCGGGCTCGCTCGCGCATCCGGGGCAGCAGGGCCACCGCAGCGGCCAGGACGTAACCGATCCGCGGGTCCAGGTGAAGTTGGGTGGCTGCGGTCATCAGGTCGATCGCCGGCGTGACCAGCCCGAACAGCACCCCTGCGGCGGTGAGCAGGCCGAGACGGGCGGCGAGCTGGGCGGCGGTCCCGGGGTCGGCGCTGACGAGCAGCTGCAGCAGCCCCCCGAGCAGGCCGAGCGGTAGGGCGGCGAGGGCCACCGTACGCAGCGGCGCGGACGAGACGCCCGGCCGCGGCTGGAGAGCGGCCAGGGCCAGGACGGCGGTGAGCACCACCACCAGCACCCACCAGTGGCCCACCACCAGGGCCACCGCGACCAGCAGCGCGACCCCGATCAGCTTGGTCACCGGGTGCCGGCGACGGAGGTCGAGGGCGTCGAGGTGGAGCGGGGTCACCGGGGTGGGCTGACCGGTCGTGGTCGGCGGCCCGTCGTCTGCAGCGTCGCGTACCGCCGGGCGAACGGGAACCGCCGCCACAACCGGGCCGGCAGCCCACCGAGCACGAGGGCGGCGACGGTGAAGGTGATGGCCTTGTCGAGCGGATCCTGCAGCAGTCCTTGCAGGGTCGTGGCGGTGAGCAGCGAGCTGCCCAGGGCGCGGAAGGCGGCGACCACAGCCGAGGCCCCGCCGCCGGTCACGCCGCCGAACACGAACGCCGCCACCGGGGCCGAGACGACGGCCGCAGCGGCCCCGGTGAGGACGCCGGCCAACGGCGCCAGCCAGATCCGTCGGAACGCACCGAGCCGGGCCGCCAGCCCCGCCAGGGCCCCGATCGTCGCGGCCGAGACCGAGAACGGCACCGCGACCGGAGCCAGAGTGACACCCCAGATGAGGTTGGCCAGGATCCCGGTGGCCATCCCTGCCGCGGGACCGCCGAGCACGGCGACGACGATGGTGCCGATCGAGTCCAGGTAGAGCGGCAGACCCACCACGGCGACCAGCTGGCCGACCGCGACGTTCACCGCGATAGCGCTGGGGACCAGCACCAGAGTGCTGGTGGGCAGCCGCCGGACGGTACCGAGCAGCAGCAGCACCGCCCCCGTCAGGTTGCCGACCAGAGCCACCCCGGCGGCGGGCCCGCTGAGCGCGTCGAGACCACCCGGGCGCCAGCCGACGAGCGTGAGGTAGGTCGCCACCACGGTCGCGACGCCCGCCGCGACGAGCACCTGGTCGCGGCGGCTGCCCCGGCCCTCCGGAACCGGTGTGCTCATCTGGCGGCCGACGCCAACCCGCGAGCCCAACCGCCGATCGTGGCGATCAGGTGGGCGAACCAGGCGTCGGGGTCGGTGTCGACCGCGATCTCGGCGTTCTCCGGTCGCGCCCACATCCCGGTCCAGTCGGCCACCGTCATACCCCGGGTCACCGTGCCGACCAGCTCCACCTCGACCGTCGCCGATCGGGTCGTGGCCCAGGCCGGGTCGAGGGCGACGGTTGCGGCGTACGGGTCGTGCAGGTGGGCGAGGTAACCCTGAGCGTGGTCGCGGTGGAACTCGAAGTAGTAACGGACGGCGTCGGCGACCGCGTCGAGCAGTGCTGAGGGACCAGCAACCGTCGCCAGCTCGGCGAGGTGGTCCGGGGTCATCGCGATCCGCTCGGTGAGATCGAGGGGGCAGACCACCGGCCGGACACCCCCGTCGATCCCGAACGCGGTGAACACCTCGTGGGCCGCCTCGGGGTCCACCGCGACGTTCCACTCGCTCACCGGCGTCGTGTTCCCCGGGTGGTTGAACGCGCCGCCCATGATCACCAGTCGACGCAGCAGCCAGGGCAGCTCGGGTTCGATCCGCAGGGCCAGGGCGAGGTTGGTGAGCGGCCCGGTGACCAGCCCGACGAGCTCGCCAGGGTGTGCCCGGGCGGCCGCCGCCCACAGCTCGGCGCCGCTCCGGCCCGACCGTGGGCGGGCGGACGGCGGCAGCACCGCGTACCCGATGCCCTGGGGTCCGTGGGTGTCCTCGGTGGTCATCAGCGGGGCGACCAGCGGTCCGGGAGCGCCGAGGGCGACCTCGACGGCAGGCGCCTGACCGAGGTCGAGCCAGGCCAGGTTGTTCGCGGCAACCTGGGCCCTGGGCACGTTGCCCGCGGTGCTCACGATCCCGACCAGGTCGACGTCGGGGCGGGCCAAGACGTACAGCAGGGCGAGGGAGTCGTCGATGCCGGTGTCGACGTCCATCAGCAGCTGCACTGGCCCCGGCGGTGGGGTCGTCGGGGCGGCGGGCACGGTTGGTGAGCCTACCGCTGACCGTGCCCGACGCCCGTGGGCAGCCGACGGCTCGTGGGACCGGACGTCGGTCAGGACGACTCGGCAGTTCCCGGGTGCGCTTCGGAGTCGGAGGTACGCGTGGGGTCGGCGGGGGTGTGCGTTTCTCGACCGGCGGCGACGTCGGACCAGATCGACCCACCACCCGAGGTCGGACCTCAGCCGGGGGCGCGGGCCAGCACGTAGAGCCGCTCGGAGGTCTCGCCCCGGGCCACCACCGGACCGCGGTGATACCACTCGAGATCCACCAGACCGGCGTCGCGCACCGTGGCGACGACCTGGGCCGGGTCGTGCAGCACGACGTCCAGGTCGACGTCCAGGTCGAACCAGCTGCTCAGATGCCGGACCTCGAGCCCGGCGTGCAGGGCCAGCACGAGCAGCCCGCCGGGGACCAGGGTGCGAGCCAGACCGGCCACGGCGGCCGGCAGCTCGGAACCGGCCAGGTGGATCAGGGAGTACCAGCCGAGCACCGCTCCCCAGCCCGAGGCGGTCTCGGGCCGCAGCAGCCGGCGCAGGTCGCCGACGTCGTAGCGGACGTCGGGGTGCAGCCGCCGGGCCTCCGCCACCATCTCGGGACTCAGGTCGAGACCGCGCGCCTCGACGTCGAGCGCGGCGAGGAAAGCCGTCACCTGGCCGGGGCCGCAGCCGACCTCGACCGCCGGCCCGGGAGCCTCGTCTGCGATCTCCTGGAGCAGCCAGCGTTCGAACGGCAGACCGTCGAGCTCGTCGGCGAAGGTGGCTGCGTAGGCCTGCGCCACCGCGCCGTAGGTCTGCCGGACTCGATCGTCTCGGGTGACCGCTCCGTCGGTGAGCGGCCCCTCGCGATCCACCGTCGCGATCGAGCTCGCCGCCGCCGCGGGCAGGGGCCCCAGCAGGTGCACCCAGCGCGGATCGTGCTGGCCGGCCTGGCGGGGCAGCACCCGAACCAGCCCCCGAGCGGCCATCCCGGCCAGCACGGTCTCGGTGGCGACCCGGTCGGCGAACCCGTGCAACCGCTCCGTCCGGCTGCGCAGCTCGCCCGCGGCCTGCGGTCCGCGGAGCAGCAGCACCGTCAGCAGCGCCCGTTCGTCGTCGGCGAGCTCGACGGTCTCGTCGAGGATCTGGTGGTACTTCAGGGTGCGTCGGCCGGTGTCGGCCCAGACGACCCGGATGAGGTCACGGTCCTTGAGCCGCCGCGCCGTCTGCCGGACGGTGTCCTCGTCGAACTCGACGACCGGGTCCCGGCTGGAGACCTGGTTGCAGGCCGTGCGCAGGGCGTTCAGCGACAGCGGGTACGACGTCGGCACGGTGCGCTGCTTCTCCAGCAGCGCACCGAGCACCCGCTGCTCCTCGGGGTCGAGGTCGGGCAGGTCGGTCACGGGTGCACCCTAGGACGTGTCGCCGGGTCGGTCGTCCGCGGTTACCGGGCCGACGTCGACCAAACCGGCACAATGCCGCACATGACAAACCTCACCCCCGCACAGATCGGGGCCGCGGCGGCGGTGCTGGTGGCGTCCTTCGTGCTTGCCTTCGTGGTGCGTCGGGTCCTCGTCCGGGTGCTCGATCGGGGTGACTCGGACCGCAACGCGGGGCGGTTGGCCGGTCGCTTTCTCGGGTTGGTGGTCGTGGTCGTCGGTGCGATCTACGGGCTCGGTGTACTCCACGTAAAGGTCGGCCCCCTGCTGGGGGCACTGGGAGTCGGCGGAATCGCGCTGGCGTTCGCGCTCCAGGACATCCTGCAAAACTTCGTCGCCGGAGTGCTGCTGCAGGTCCGGCGGCCGTTTCGGGTGGGCGATCAGATCGCGAGTAACGAGTACGAAGGCACGGTGCGCGACGTCAACCTGCGGACCACCGAGCTGCAGACCTTCGACGGTCTCACCGTCTACTTGCCCAACGCCGAGGTGCTCAAGGCGGCCATCGTCAACCACACGCGTACCGTGCGGAGCCGGACGACCCTGGAGGTCGGGGTGGCCTACGACACCGACCTGCGGCACACCCAAGAGGTGCTGATCGCCGCCTGCTCGGCCGCGCCGGGCGTGGAGGCGAGCCCGCCCGTTGAGGTCTGGACCCAGGAGTTCGGGGACTCGGCCATCACCTTCGCGGTCCGCTACTGGCACGCCGCCGACGTGGCGACCCGTTGGCGGGTACGGCACGAGGTGGCGGTGGCGGTCAAGGAAGCGTTCGACGCCGCCGGGGTGGTGATCCCGTTCCCGCAGCGGACGCTGTGGTTCGCCCGTGCTGGACTCGACCCGACCGCCGAAACACCCACCGATCTGGTGTGACGGGCGGGTTACGACGACCTCACACCCGACGCGCTCGGACCGGCGCACGCTGTCTCCCCGAGGTAACACGCGGGAAATGGCCGGGTAATCGTCGCTTCCTAGGGTTGGAGTCCGGACCGGGGCACCCCGGACGGTGTGACGGAGATGGGTACGAACGATGAACCTCGACCTGGTGGTGACCGGCCGACGGGTCCTGGTCCTCGGTTCGGGTCGGGGTACGGTCGCCGTGGTCTCCCGCGCCCTGGCCGGTGACCAGGTCGTGCGACGGAAAGGTGGCGACCCGTACGTCTTCGGTCGGGGCCGCGAGGAGGTCCAGGCGTGTCTCGACCTGGGTAGTGCGGTGGAGGTCGTCCCGGGCAGCACCAGCGCCGTCGCCGTGCCCGCCGCCGCCGGGATCCCCGTCACCCATCGCGGCGTCAGCGCGATGTTCACCGTCGTCTCCGGGCACGATCGGCTGTCCGAGGCCGAGTTCACCCATCTGGCCGGGCTCCGCCAGACCATCGTGGTGCTGATGGGGATGCTGGCCTGGCCGCAGCTGCAGGCCGGACTGATCCGCGCCGGGTTGGCGGCCGACACCCCCGCCGCGATCGTCGAGCGCGGCTATTCCGCTACCCAGCGCAGCACGATCGCCACGCTCGGCGAGCTCACCCAGCGGATTGCGTCGATCTCGATCTCGTCCCCGGCTGTCGTCGTGGTCGGCGAGGTCGTCCGGTTGGCCCCTACCGACCCCCTGACCGCCGGGCTCTGGGCGGGCGTCGCCGACGTCCTCGCCGAGCCCGCCGGGGAGTCATGACCAGGGTGCGCCCGCCCGGGGACGCCAGCCACGACGGCGAGCCGGCCGACGAGCAGCATCCGACCCGACCGGGGCTCGGCTCCGGGCCATTGTTCGGGTTCCGGATCGGGGTGACCTCGGATCGTCGCTCGGAGGACCTCATCGCCGCCCTGGTCCGGCGGGGTGCCCACGTGGTGCACGCGCCCGCCCTGACCATCGCCCCGAACCAGCAGGACGACGTGCTGGTCGCCGAGACGCGCGCCCTGATCGAGGCCCGGCCCGACATCGTGCCGGCGACCACCGGCTACGGCGTCCGGCGCTGGTTCGAGGTCGCCGACGCAGCCGGGCTGGGCTCGGACCTGGTGCTGGCCCTGGACGGGGCACAGGTGTTCGCCCGCGGGCTCGACGCCGTCACCTTCACCAGCGCACCCGCCGCCGAGGCGACCCTCGCCACGGCGCGCCACCTCGGGCTGCAGACCGAGTTCGTCGACGCGTTGCGCGGTGGCGTCGTCGCGGCCGCTGCGTCA
>JBPCRP010000132.1:0-12213 GCA_050996715.1 Propionibacteriaceae bacterium | reverse complement strand
GGTGGCCACCGACCAGCCCGAGGGTGCCGGGCGCGTACGCGACGTCGGGCGCCCGGACGGTCAGCAGCCAGTGAGCCCCGCGGTACAGCAGGACGGTGACCGAGACCGTGTAGGACGGGCGCCCCGGCAGGCTCAGCGCCGCGCCCGCGCGATGACGCGGAGCGTGATGGCCAGCGCCACGGTGCCGAGCCCGACGGCCGGGCCGAAACGCTTCACCAGACCGGGGGCCACCGCGGTCACGGCGTCCAGGTGCGGCTGCGCCAGGTTGCGGGGCGCGATGTTGGCGTACGGGTCCGACGACGGGGTGCGCAGGGCCTGGCGGGCCGAGGAAGCCGGCGCCACTGCCGGCTGCACGATGGTCGGGGCCGCGCCGGCGAAGTCCTCACCGTCAGCCGCGGCCGGGTCGATGTCACCGAGGTCGTCACCGAGCTCCACGACCTGGATCTCCTCGACCCTGCCCGCCGGCTCGGGCGAGCCGCCCAGCACCACGTGGTCGAAGGACCCGTCGGCGAAACGTCCCGCCAGACAGGCGGCGAACTGGTCGACCAGGCGGTCCACCGCATCCGCGACCACCCCGCGGCCGACCTGCGCCGGCTTGCCGGTCAGGGACAGAGTCGTCGCGAGGTCGACCTCGGTCTCGTCCCCGGCCGCCTTCAGGGTCGCGGTGACGACCACCTTCGCCGTGCCGTGGCCGCGACCGTCGGAGCCGGTGAGGTCCAGGGCCACCCGGTGATGGGCGACGGAGCGCTCCACGTAGCGGCCGGTGCCGGCGTACGCCAGGGCCAGCGAGCCCACCTTGATCTTGCTGGTGCCCTGGAACCGGTCGTCGCGCACGTCGGAGACGGTCGCGCCGGGCACGCAGGGCTCCAGGAGGTCGGCGCGGGTGAAGACGGCCCAGGCCTGGCCGAGCGTCGCCGGCAGCCGGAACTGGTGGGTGAGATCCATGGGCTCATCCTCTCGTGCGCGGGCGGGCGCCCAGTCACAGGGTCGTCGGGCCGGGACAGGGGCCGGACCGCGAGGGGCGGGCAGGGCCGTACCGACCGAAAACGAGGGTACCGAAGGTCCCGGACGGCAAGCTGGAGAGGGAGGCGGCGCCGGCCGGGGATCCGGCACCGCCTCCCATCGTGAACCGAGCGCCCCCGAGGGGCAGTCGGGGTGGGTGCTTCGAGGTTCACGACGTGCTGCTGGCTAGCCTCGGGGGGGCTGCGCCAGCAGCGTCTGGGGGGATGCGCGTACGGGGTTGCCCAGCTCGACCGACTCCTCGTCGGTGAAGAGCCGGGACCTGATCAGGAACCGGAACCCGGTGGGACCCTCGAGGGAGAACCCCGCGCCGCGACCCGGGACCAGGTCGATGGTCAGATGGGTGTGCCGCCAGTAGGCAAACTGCTCCTTCGACATCCAGACGTCGATCGGCTCCGGGGTCCCGGCGTCGATCTGGCCCAACAGCTCGTCGGAGTCCCCGGTGAGGAAGTCACCCTGGGCGAAGCACATCGGGGAGGAGCCGTCGCAGCAGCCACCGGACTGGTGGAACATCAACGGCCCGTGGTCGGCCCGAAGGCGCCGGATCATCTCCGCCGCCTTCGGGGTCAGCGCTACGCGATCGACCATCAGGGGTCAGGTCCTCACCATCAGAAGAAGCCCAGCTTGTCGGGCGAGTAGGACACCAGCAGGTTCTTGGTCTGCTGGTAGTGGTCGAGCATCATCAGGTGGTTCTCGCGTCCGATCCCCGAGGACTTGTAGCCACCGAACGCCGCGTGAGCCGGGTACTGGTGGTAGCAGTTCGTCCACACCCGACCGGCCTGGATGTCGCGCCCGGCCCGGTACGCGGTGGTGGTGTCCCGGGACCAGACGCCGGCCCCGAGGCCGTAGAGGGTGTCGTTGGCGATGCTGATCGCGTCGTCGTAGTCCTCGAAGCTGGTGACCGAGACGACGGGTCCGAAGATCTCCTCCTGGAAGACCCGCATCTTGTTGGTGCCCTCGAAGATCGTCGGTGCCACGTAGTAGCCGCCCGACAGGTCGCCACCAAGATCGACCCGCTCGCCGCCGGTGATGATCCGCGCACCTTCTTCGGTGCCGATCTGGATGTAGGACATGATCTTCTCGAGCTGGTCGTTGCTCGCCTGAGCCCCGATCGCGGTATCGGTGTCGAGCGGGTTGCCCTGGGTGATCTTCTTGACCCGTTCGGTTGCGGCCGGCAGGAACTGGTCGTACATCGACCTCTGGACCAGCGCCCGGCTCGGGCAGGTGCAGACCTCGCCCTGGTTGAGCGCGAACATCGCGAAGCCCTCCAGCGCCTTGTCGTAGAAGGCGTCATCGGCGCGCGAGACGTCGTCGAAGAAGACGTTCGGGCTCTTGCCCCCCAGCTCCAAGGTGACGGGGATCAGGTTCTGGCTGGCGTACTGCATGATCAACCGGCCGGTCGTGGTCTCACCAGTGAAGGCGATCTTGCGGATCCGGCGGCTGCTGGCCAACGGCTTGCCGGCCTCGGCGCCGAAGCCGTTGACCACGTTGAGCACCCCCGGTGGCAGGAGGTCGGCGATCAGCTCCATCAGTAGCATGATCGACGCGGGCGTCTGCTCGGCGGGTTTGAGGACCACGCAGTTGCCGGCGGCAAGCGCCGGGGCGAGCTTCCAGGTCGCCATCAGGATCGGGAAGTTCCACGGGATGATCTGGCCGACCACACCCAGCGGTTCGCGGAAGTGGTACGCGACAGTGTCGTTGTCGATCTGACTGAGCTGGCCCTCCTGGGCTCGGATCGCCCCGGCGAAGTAGCGGAAATGGTCGACCGCGAGAGGGAGGTCGGCGGCGAGGCACTCGCGGACGGGTTTGCCGTTGTCCCAGGTCTCGCCGACGGCGAGCAGCTCGAGGTTCTGCTCGATCCGATCCGCAATCTTGTTCAGGATGTTGGCCCGCTCGGCCGGGGACGTCTTGCCCCAGGCCGGCGCCGCCTTGTGGGCGGCGTCGAGGGCGAGTTCGATGTCGTCACCGTCGGACTGCGCGACCTCACAGAAGGTCGTGCCCGTGACGGGGGACGGGTTTTCAAAGTACTGGCCATGGACCGGCTTGACGAACTCGCCGCCGATCCAGTTCTCGTATCGTGGCCGGTAGGTGACCTTACTGTCGGCCTGGCCGGGCTGGGCGTACGTCGTCATTGACTCTCCTGCACAGAATATCTGCCGACCACCGTGATCGACCTCTAACCGAGGCTAGGTCGGCGAGGGTTGCAGGAACGTTGCACACCTCACACCTCACACGTCCCGCGAGCCGGAACCGAGCCGGGTCAGCCGAGCTCGGCGACCAGTCGGTCCAGGTGGCTCTGCACCTGGGGCCGGCGGGGCGAGTCGAGGGGCAGGGCGTCAAGAGCCATGGCCCAGACGGCCAGGTCGTCGCGCCCGTACTCGGTGTCGGCGAAGCAGAGCATGGCGTCGGGATCGGCGGAGCGGAGCAGACCCGCCCGCAGCCTGGCGTGCAGGTCCTCCCTGAGCTCGGCGACAGCCGGGGCCTCGGAGGCCGGCAGCACCGGCCCCCGGTAGGCGGCTACCGCCCGGCGATACTCGCCGAGCTCCATCGCGGCCTTCACCTCGTCGACGTCGGTGTGCACAGGTTCGGGAAACCGGTAGGGCCGGGACAACAGGGTCAGCGGAGCGAGCACGGCCCGGAGTCGCGCCATCTCGGCCCTGATCGTGACCCCGGGCCCGTCGTGATCGCTCAGCCCCGCCGCCAGCTCAGAGGCGGTGAGACCATCGGGGGCGTTGGCCAGCAGCAGCAGGATCTCGCTGTGCCGCAGGCCCAGGCGCCGGACGGATGCGCCGTGGGCGAGCACCGCGCGATGACCCCCGAGAACCTCGAGCGACAGCGGGCCGGCCCGACCTCGGGTGGCTCCCGGGCCGCCGGATCGACCCGTCACCCGACCCGCGGCACCGGAGCGGAAACGGTCGAGCCGGAGCTCTGACTCCACGGCGGCAACGGTGGCCCGGACGAGCGACAGGCTTTGCGGGGAGATGACCTCGTCACCCCCGGTGAGGTCGAGCACGCCGAGCACCGCGCCGGTGTCGGGGTCGTGGATGGGGGCGGCGCTGCAGCTCCACGGGGTCACCGGCCGGGTCAGGTGCTCGGCCCCGAAGATCTGGACGGGCTGGTCAAGCGCCAGCGCCGTCCCGGGGGCGTTGGTCCCCACCGCACCCTCGCTCCAGTCCGCACCGGCGACGAAGTGGACGCCCTCGGCCGCGGACCGGAGTCGGTGACTGCCCTCGACCCAGAGCAAGCGGCCGGCGGCGTCGCTCAACGCGACCAGCAGGCCGGCGTCGGTCCCGCTGTCCAGCAGCAGGTGCCGGATCAGCGGCATCGCGGTGGCGAGGGGATGCTCGGCCCGGAGCTGGTCAAGCTGGTCGGCGTCGAGCCGCAGCACGGCCTGTCGAGCCTCGGAGTCGACGCCCGCCTGCAGGCTGCGCTTCCAGGAGTCGAGCACCAGATGGCGGACCGGAGCCGCGACGTGGCCGGTGGCCAGGAACTCGTCGTGGGCGTCCAGCAGCAACCGAGCACGCTGTCGTTTGTCACGGCCGTCCGCGGGGCCACGGGAAACCTGGCCGGGTGGCTGCCCCATGCTGGTCAGGGTAGTCGGGGCGCCGAGGCCTGGGGAGCGATTCGACCCGAACCTGTCCCGCGTACGGTGTCTTCATGAGCGAACTCGTCAATGATCATGAAGCTGACCTCGAGGCCGTGGCCGATGTGCTGGACAAGGCCCGGATCGCCATGGTGACCACTCTCGACTCCGACGGCGCCCTGCTGAGCCGCCCGCTCGCTGTGCTGGACCGCCCCTTCGACGGTGACCTTTACTTCTTCACCCAGGACCCGTCCGGCAAGACCCAGCAGGTGCGCAACGAGGACCGGGTCAACGTGTCCGCCGAGGGCAACGGCAACTACGTCTCCATCGCCGGCACGGCCACGATCAGCAAGGATGCCGCCCTGATCGACGAGCTGTGGAACGTGCACGCCGAGGCGTGGTTCGACGCCGGTCGAGACGACCCGTCGGTGGCGTTGCTCAAGGTGCATGCCGACTCGGCCGAGGTCTGGTCCACCGACGGTCTGAAGGTCGTGTCGGCGGTCAAGTACGCCAAGGCCATGATCACCAAGGAGCAGCCGGACGTGGGCGAGAGCACCAAGGTCGAGCTGTAGCCACCGGGCGCGACTAGACCTTCGCGTCCTTGGCCCAGACGAAGCAGAAGAGTCCGAAAGCAGCGAAGCCCAAGGCCATCGCCGTGAGCAGGAACGTGCCGAACGGCTGCTGCTGGATCGTGTGCAGGGCTGCGTCGATCCCGCCGGCCTTCTTGGCGTCGGCGGTGATCGCCGCGTAGCCGAAGAGGGCGCCGACCACGCCCAGCGCTGCTCCCTTGGCGACGTATCCGACGGTGCCCAGGGTGATCACCGCGTCCGAGGTGCCGCCCCGCAGATCCTCGGTGAACTTTTTCTTCACCCCACGGACGATCTGGGCGACGCCGACGCCGATCACCACGGCGGCGACGACCAGGACCAGCACCCGTCCCAGCGGCAGGGCGAGCAACCGGCCGGTGGCCGTCTGCTCGGTGTGACCGGACGACCCGGCTCCGGCGACCAGCCGCAGGGCGCTCACCCCGAGCACCAGGTAGACCACGGCCCGCCCGGCCGAGGAGATCCGCTTGAGCGTGCGGCGCTTCTCGTCGTGCTGCTGGGCGACCCGGCCGTGTCCGAAGGCGGCTTCGACGCCCTGCCAGACCACCAAGGTAAGCAGGCCGACCCCGACCACGACCAGCAACACCGGTCCGAGCGGGGTCTGGGCGAGCGCCTTCAACGCGCCCTGCTTGTCGGCACTGTCGCCGCCTCCACCCCCTCCACCCCAAGCGACCTGGCCGGCGATCCACCCGATCAGCAGGTGCACGACGCCGTAGCTCGCGAGCCCGACCGCGATCAGGGCGCGGTAGCCCTTGCTGTGCTGGACGCGCGCGCCAGCCTGCCGGGCCCGGTCCTCCGTGGTCATCCCCACATCTTGGACCGGGCCGTGGCCGGGCGGGCAGAGGGGTGGTCGGTCCGCACGAAAACCGGGGTGCCGACACCCTGACTGCCGACAACGTCTTTGATCTGGTCGATCGCCCGAGGATGGTGAACTCGGCCTGCACCGGGCTCGGGTTTCTCAGGGGGTGGGGAACCAGGACGCCCGACGGCCTGTGACATGCCTGATGTTCGGTGTCGCCGCTGGCCACCAGCACCCCACCTGACCTCACCCCACCCCGACCGGTCACGTCGTTGCCGACACGCCGACCAGACCCGGCAGAACCCGACTGGTCGCGGCGGGGCGAGGCGATCAGCGCACGGAGATCGTGACCGGGGTGTCGGCTGCGGAGCTGACGTCGACGGTCGCGATGCCGCGCAGCTCTCGGGTCCCCGCCGGGCACACCGCGGTGATCAGGTAGGCCCCCGGGTACATCTCCCAGCGGAACGCACCGTCACCGTCGGTGGCGGCCGCTTCGTCGGCGAAGGGGTAGGGGTTCGTGCCCTCGACCGTACGGGTGACGTGGCAGCTCTGACGCGGGGTGTTGGTGTGGTCGACGACGGTCCCGACGACGGTGCCCTGGTCGGGCAACCCGTCGCTGCAGGCCGTCAGGATTGGGCCGACCACCGTTAGGACGGCCACGGTCAGGACGACCAGGGCCGACCAGCGGATGGCTGGTCGACCGGTCGCCCGCGGACCGGCTCCCATGGCCGGAGTCTGACAGGTTCGGCCTCCGCACCCACGGGCCCACACCGGTCGCTTCGTCACCGGATCCCGGCGACCTCGCAGCAGGCTGGTCAGTCGTCGAGCACCAGCTGGATCAGCTGCCGCAGGTCGGGCCCGAGCTCGTGCTCGCCGAGCACCGCCCGGTCGGCACCGTACTGGACCGAGTAGACAAATCGGTCCGGTCCCGTCGGGCCGCCCGAGGCGAGCGCCTCGAAGTCGGTCCTGTCGAGAAGTGCCTGCAGCTCGGGCCCGTTGGGGTGGGACGAGAGGTCGATCGTCGCCTCGCGGACCGCGCCGGTGACCCCCCCGGTGCGGCGGACCCGCAAGGTCTGGGGTGGCGTGGGCAGGGGCGTCGTGGGTGGTGGTGTGTTCGGGGTGTCGCCCGTCGGTGCGGCCGCAGCCAGCACCCCGACCTGCTGCCAGGCGCCGGTCACCTTCTCGGCGATGCTCGCGTCGTCGGCGAACAGCTTCCGGGCCGAGGCGACGGTGGCCTCCGCAAAGGTGCGGAAGTCGCCGTCGGCCCCGATCGTGCCTCCGGTGAGCGTGTCATACCAGATTGCCCCGGGGGTCTCCCAGCTGTGGCCCCCGATGGCGGCGGCCACCAGGTAGAAGGCGCGGTTGGGGATCCCTGAGTTGGTGTGCACGCCCCCGTTGTCGTCGGTGGTCTCGACGTAGTCCGCCATCGACCCCACCTGGGGATCCTTGCCGAGCCGAGGGTCGTCGTAGGCGGTGCCGGGCGCCTTCATCGAGCGCAGCGCGGTGGCCTGCACCCCGGGCAGGAAGATGCCCTCACCAATCAGCCAGCTCGCCTGATCGGCTGTCTGGCCGGCGACCCGCTGCACGCTCTGGGACGCGAAGACGTCGGAGACGCTTTCGTTGAGTGCGCCGGGTTGTCCCTGGTAGGTGAGGGCAGCGGTGTTCTCGGTGACGCCGTGGGTGAACTCGTGCGCCATCACGTCGAACGGCTTGGTGAACCGGTCGAAGATCGTGCCGTCCCCGTCGCCGAAAACCAGCTGGGTCCCGTCCCAGAACGCGTTGTCGTAGTTGGTGCCGTAGTGGACCGTGACCGACAGCGGCGTGCCCCGACCGTCGACGGAGCGGCGATCGAAGACCGTGGCGAAGAGGTCGAGGACCTGGCCGGAGGAGACCCACGCCTCGTCGACGGCGACGTCGCCGGTGTCGGTGCCACCGCCTCCCTCGGCGTCACTGCGCAGCGCGGTGCCGGGCAGCTCTTCGGTGTGGCCCGCTGTGTGGATCACGCGGGTGGCTCCCGTGGCGACCGGTGCGGGCACGACCATCGACCGGGTGACCTGCCGGGAGGCCCGGAACTGGCGGTCGACGGCCAGCGTGCGCTCACCACCCGCGCTCAGCCTCGGATCCTCGGCGGTGGACACGAGCCGTTGGAGCAGGAAGGGTGGGATGAACGAGCAGCGCATGAGGGGCCTCCGAGGACCAGAGGGTGGTTCGGTTCGACCACCGACTGCGCTCAATGTAGAACCGGCTACTGACACGTCGACCCGGTCGGGCGGACGGCGGCTAGGGCTCGACCTCGGCTGGGGCGGGGACGCGCGGAGTCGGTCGCGGACTAAATCGGTTCGACCCTAGGCAAAGGGACCGTGAAAGTGCCAGGATGGGCAGCACGGCGAGCCCCATGGGTTAGCATGGGGCTCGAATCCGCACAACGACAAACAACTCCATGTCGCGCCCAGCACGCCTGCCGAGCGAGACCACGATCCTGGTGCGAAGGCTCGAGTGAGATGACGCCTCTTTCGCCGTCGTACCAGTCGATGAGTGACCGCCGCTGAGGGCGGGCACTGATCACATCCCCTTTTGTAGCGCCCGCGGTTCCGCACCGTGGAACCGCGGGCGTTGCCGTGCTACGTACTTTCTACCCCACTTGCCGGGGTTTGGGGAGGGGAATCGCCCAAAAATGTCCGGATTGGACAAATCGGGTGTCCGAAACGGACATCACGGGGGCCGGTCAGGAGTCGCTGAGCCCGGTCTCGTCGTGCCGCAGGTCGTCCGAACGGGTCAGTGCGGCGCCGAGCTGCAGCCGGTTGCCAACTTCGAGCTCCTCCATCAGCTCAGCCACCCACCGTCGTACGGTGCGCTCGTTCACCTCGAACTCCTTGGCGATCTCGACGTCGCTGCTGCCCGCCATCAGCAAGGAGATGAGCTGGTCCTTCTTGGGGTTGATCCCGCCGCCGAGGTCCAGCGCGGTCAACGACACCGACCGGTCCCAGGCCGCTTCGAACAGCCAGACCAACGCCTCGACGAGCATGCTGTGCCTGATCACCGTGGCCCGGAACTCGTGCCCGGGGGCAAACGACTTCATCGACGGGATGATGGCGACGTGGGCGTCGACCACGAGCAGCTTCATCGGGACGTGCCCGATCCGGGCACGTTCCCCGACCTCGGCGAAGAGCCGGAACTCCTTCATCCGCTCGGGGTTGAAGCCGGGTTGATAGACCGCGCGAATCTTCACCCCACGCTCCAGGGCCTGCCACTCGGGGGAGTTGCCCTGGAGCCAGTCCCGGGTGGCCGCCCGGGTGTTGACGTAGGGCGGTTTGTCGAAGGCGATGATTTCGTGCTGGGCTGACCCGCAGACGTCACTCAAGATGGTGTTGATTGCCTCGCGGCCGATCAGGGTGCGGACGTCGTCGCTGTTGGACTGCCGCGAGGCCAGGATGTGGCTGTGCAGCGTCTCGGACGAGGTGACCGCTGCGTCGAGCTCGGCCCGCCGCTGGCTCAGCAGCACCTTGACGGCGTTGGGCAACGGAACGGTCTGCCAGACCCCGCCGCCGGTCTTGACCGCCAGACCGAGATCGCCCAGGCGGGACAGCTGGGCCGTCACAACCGGCGGGTCAACCCCGGTCTGCTCGGCGAGATCGTCGGCTGTGGCCGCGCCCAGGGTCGCGAGCACGAGGTAGAGATCCTCGGACTCGCGGTCCACACCGAGGGGTTCTAGCACTAGTCGTCTACTTCCTGGGGGGACGGTGAAAGTCACCGAGGATGAGAACTAGTGCCCAAATCTATGGCCTGCCCCGGTGGGATCCGCACACCGGGCCGAGCCGTACCTGCGTTGTCGTGTGTCAGCGGCGCCCGCCATGATGAGGTTCGCGAACCGCACGGAGGTCCGGGATGACCCGGTGAGTTAAGGAGATGAGATGACCGAGCTTGCTCAGATCGGGGTCACCGGGTTGGCGGTGATGGGACGCAACCTGGCCCGCAACTTCGCCCGGCACGGTTTCCGGGTCGCCCTGCACAACCGGACCCAGTCGCGGACCGACGACCTGGTGGCCGCCCACGGTGACGACGGCGCGTTCGTCCCCTCGACCTCGCTCGAGGAGTTCGTCGCGTCGTTGGAGAAGCCCCGGCGGGTGCTGATCATGGTCAAGGCCGGGCCGGGCACCGATGCGGTGATCGATGAGCTGGTGCCGTTGCTCGAGAAGGACGACATCGTCATCGACGCCGGCAACGCGCACTTCCCCGACACCATCCGGCGCGAGCAGGCCCTCGCCGAGCACGGCCTGCACTTCGTCGGCTCCGGGGTCTCCGGCGGTGAGGAGGGCGCGCTCAACGGGCCGTCGATCATGCCGGGGGGCTCGCGCAAGTCCTACGAGTCGCTCGGCCCGATGCTCGAGGAGATCGCGGCCAAGGTGGACGGGGTGCCCTGCTGCACCTACATCGGGCCCGACGGGGCGGGACACTTCGTCAAGATGGTCCACAACGGCATCGAGTACGCCGACATGCAGCTCATCGCCGAGGCGTACGACCTGCTGAAGCAGGGCCTGGGCATCGGCGCCGCCGAGATCGGCGACATCTTCACCCAGTGGAACGACGGCGACCTCGAGTCGTTCCTGATCGAAATCACCGCCGACGTCCTCAAGCACGTGGACGCCGAGACGGGACAGGCATTCGTCGACGTCGTGGTGGATCAGGCCGAGCAGAAGGGCACCGGGCGCTGGACCGTACAGAACGCCCTCGACCTCGGCGTCCCGATCACGGGCATCGCCGAGGCGACCTTCGCCCGCGCACTCTCCGGTTCGGTGCCGCAGCGCGAGGCTGCCCGCACCGCGCTGCCGGCGCACAGCGCCGCGTGGGAGATCACCGACCGGGACACGTTCGTCGACGACGTCCGACAGGCGCTGTACGCGTCGAAGGTCATCGCCTACTCGCAGGGCTTCGACCAGATCGCGGCGGCTAGTGAGGAGTACGGCTGGGACATCGACCGCGGGGCGATGGCGCGGATCTGGCGCGGTGGCTGCATCATCCGAGCCCGGTTCCTCAACCGAATCACCGAGGCCTACGAGCGCGACGCCGAGCTGCCGCTGCTGGTGGCTGACGACTATTTCGCCGATGTGGTCGGCAACGCGCTACCGGCGTGGCGGCGGGTCGTCGCCGGCGCCGCGCAGAACGGGGTGCCGACCCCGGCGTTCAGCTCCTCGCTCGCCTACTACGACGGGATCCGGGCCGAGCGGCTGCCCGCGGCCCTGATCCAGGCGCAGCGGGACTTCTTCGGGGCCCACACCTACCGCCGCGTCGACAAGGGCGGGGTCTTCCACACCGAGTGGAGCGCCGATCGCAGCGAGACCGGTGAGGACCAGCCGTCGGCGCCCACCGGGGACACCGCGGGCGACCAGGCAATGGACCCGGCGGAGAAGGCGGACTGAGCTCGACCAGGCAAGAACTCCCGGGTTCTGGCGGAGTGTCGGGGAGAAGGTGACTGGTCGGGGTTGGCGGCTTCCCGACCTCACCGGGCGTCGGGCCATCGTGACCGGAGCCAGTTCGGGTCTCGGCGCGGTGACCGCGATCGAGCTGGCGACGGCCGGTGCGAGGGTGCTGCTGGCGGTGCGCGACCCGGCTCGGGGCGAGGGCGTCCGCGCCCAGGTCGACGACCCCGGGGTCCGGGCCCGGACGTCGGTCGCACGCCTCGACCTCGCCGACCTGAGCTCGGTCGCCGCGTTCGCCGCCGGGCAGCGGCGGGCGGGTCCGATCGACCTGCTGGTCAACAACGCGGGGGTGATGCTCGTCTCGACCCGGCGGTTGACCGTCGACGGCTTCGAGCTGCAGATGGGCACCAACCACCTCGGGCACTTCGCCCTCACCCGTCAGCTCTGGCCCACGCTCGCCGCGACGGCGCGGGTGGTGTCGCTGTCCAGCCTCGCCCATCGCACGGCCGGTCCGTTCGACCCGCGTCTGGGTGAGGTCGGGCCGTACGGCTCCTTCCGGGCGTACGCGCAGAGCAAGCTGGCGTGTCTGCTGTTCGCCCGGGAGCTGAACCGACGGGCCCGAGCGGCCGGTGTCGCGGTGGTGTCGGTCGCCGCCCACCCCGGCTACGTGCGGACCAGCCTCGGCAACCGGCAGCCGAACCCCGGGATCGTCGACCAGATGACGGCCCTGATCACGCCTCTGGTCGGGTCCGCACCGCGGCACGGGGCGAAGTCCCAGCTGCGGGCCGC